>JAPLSP010000637.1 GCA_026398575.1 Candidatus Sumerlaeota bacterium
CTCGCGGGACGGGCAGGCTTTTTGATCGCGCTTATCTGATTATACCGCGTCTTGGGCGCTGCGGCAGGGATATAGGATGAACTGAGAAGGAATGATTATGGCAAAAGCAGAAAAGAATGAGACGGGCATTGGCTTCGAGGATACCCTCTGGGCCGCCGCAGACAAGTTGCGCGGCACGGTGGACGCCGCCGAATATAAGCACGTCGTCCTCGGATTCCTTTTCCTCAAGTATGTGTCTGACGCTTTTGAATCACGGCGCGAGGCGCTCAAGGCTGAACTCGAAGCGCAAAAGATCAAAGGCAAACAACTCGAACTCCTTCTGGAAAGCCGCGATGAATATACCGCCGAGCGGGTCTTCTGGGTGCCGCCCGAATCGCGCTGGGCCAATCTGCGCGCCCAAGCCCGCCAGCCCAATATCGCTTCGCTCATTGATGACGCCATCCTTGCGGTCGAACGCGATAACCCTAATCTCAAAGGCAAACTCCCGCGCGACTACGCCCGCAGGGGCATCCCGCCCGAAAAACTCGGCGGCCTGATAGACATGATTTCCGATATCGGCTTTCATGGTGACCGCGCCAAGGCACGGGATACGCTGGGGCGCGTCTATGAATACTTCCTTGGCAAGTTCGCCGCCGCCGAAGGCAAGCTCGGCGGAGAGTTCTATACGCCACGAGGCGTCGTGCGGCTGCTTGTCGAGATGCTCGAACCCTACAACGGGCGCGTCTATGACCCCTGCTGTGGTTCGGGCGGCATGTTCGTGCAGTCCGAGAAGTTCGCCGAAGCCCACGGCGGACAGAAGACCGACATTTCCATCTTCGGCCAGGAATCCAACCCGATGACCTGGCGGCTGGCGCACATGAACCTTGCCATTCGCGGCATCGAGGCCAACCTGGGGCAGCAACAGGCGGACACCTTCCTGCGCGACCTGCATCCGGATCTGAAGGCCGACTACATCCTCGCCAATCCGCCCTTTAATGTCAGCGACTGGTCGGGACAGCTCCTGCGCGGCGACCGGCGCTGGACCTATGGCGACCCGCCCGTCGGCAATGCCAACTACGCCTGGATTCAGCATTTCATCCACCATATAGCCCCGCCCAATGGTCGCGGCGGCGGCGTGGCCGGATTCGTCATGGCCAACGGCTCGCTCTCCAGCAACAGCAGCGGCGAAGGCGAAATCCGGCGGCGCATTATTGAGGCCGATCTGGTGGACTGCATCGTCGCCCTTCCCGCGCAGCTCTTCTACACCACTGGCATTCCCGTTTGTCTTTGGTTCCTGACGCGCGACAAGACAGGAAAGAATCTCAGACACGGTGCGCCAGGGCGACCCGAAGGGCGCAAAGGCGAAACCCTATTCATAGACGCGCGCAAAATGGGAACGCTTGAAACCCGAACGCTGCGCGTGCTGTCAGGCGATGTCGAGGGCGATCCGCCGCCCGATTCCGACACCGGCCGCATTGTATATGCCTTTCGCCGCTGGCGCGGAGAGCCCAAGCCCGCCGTGTGGAATGAAAAGAAGCACGGCCCCTGGGCTTACGCCGATGTCCCCGGCTTCTGCAAGGCTGCAACGCTTGCCGAGATTGAAAAGAACAGCTTTGTTTTGACTCCCGGACGCTACGTCGGAGCGGAAGAAATAGAGGACGACAGCGAGCCATTCGAGGTGAAGTATCCACGGCTGCTGGCGGAGTTGGAGGAGCAGTTCGCGGAGGGGGAGAAGCTGACGAAGGGGATTCGGAAGAAGATGAAGGGGCTGGGCAATGGCAATATCTAAAAGTATCCCATTCAAAGATCTCTTCGCAGTTCCGCTCAGAAACGGCTTGACGAGGCCGAAAGCCATTCGTGGTATCGGCGTCAGAATGGTCAACATGGGCGAGATATTCGCACACGACAGAATTCGTGCGATTCAGATGGATCGGGTGCTCCTTGATGATCGGGAGCAAGAGAACTACTTGCTTGAGCCTGGCGACTTGCTATTCGCCCGTCAGTCATTGGTTCTTTCTGGAGCGGGAAAGTGTTCAATCCTTCTGGAGAGAGATGAGCCTGTGACTTTTGAGTCGCACATCATCCGGGCCCGTCTGGATAAGAATGTTGCTGACCCATTGTTTTACTTTTATCTCTTTCGTTCTAAGGCCGGAAGGAATTTGATCGAGAGCATAGTCGAGCAGGTCGCTGCAGCTGGGATACGTGGAAGTGACCTTGCAAATATATCTGTTCCCAAACCATCTCTCCCTGAACAACGCACCATTGCGGGTGTGCTGGGGGCGCTGGACGACAAGATCGAGTTGAACCGGCGGACGAGCCGGACGCTGGAGAAGTTGGCGAGGGCGATCTTCCGCGCGTGGTTCGTGGACTTCGAGCCGGTCAAGGCCAAGGCCGCCGGCGCCCGCTCCTTCCCCGGCATGCCCCAAGAAGCCTTCGACGCCCTCCCCACCCGCCTCGTCCCCTCCGAACTCGGCCCTATCCCAGAAGAATGGGAGATTCGCACTATTGGCGAAATGGTCGAGGGCATATATGATGGCCCTCATGCAACCCCGCCCGAATCAGATACAGGGCCCATATTCTTGGGCATTAAGAACCTAGCAGGTTCATATTTGGATCTTTCTGAATTGCGATACATCAGTGAAGAGAATTGGATAAAGTGGACTCGAAGAGTAGTACCTAAGTCTGGAGATATCGTCTTCAGCTATGAGGCAACTCTTGGCTTCTTCGCTTTGATTCCCTCAGGAATTCGATGCTGTCTTGGAAGGCGTTTGGCATTAGTGCGGCCGCGTAGCACAAATGGCTTTGGCAACTTCTGGTTTCATCAATTCATTGGTGATTCATTTCAACAGTATTTGATTTCACACTCTATCCATGGCTCAACAGTAGATCGTACTCCGCTCAAAGATTTCCCAAATTATCTGGTATTAAATCCACCTGGTATCATAAAGTCTGAATTTGAATCGAAAGCCATTTCATTATGGTCAAAAATTCATGCAAGCCAAGCTGAATCCAGAAAGCTCGCCGCTCTTCGCGAATACCTTCTGCCCAAGCTTCTGAGCGGAGCGGTTCATGCAGACGCGGCAAAGAGATTATTTTGCTGAAGCCTACGAAACAGCATTGCGCCACGCGCCTTTTTGGGGAAATCTCTTTGCTGGAAAACATTGCGTGCCGCCGCGTTGGCGCCTAAATTAATCCTTGGAAAGATCGGCCAAGCCTGAAGAGAGGATGCTTCAATGACCAAGAACCAGACAGAGACCCGGGGGAGGGACGAGCGTTCATCTCCTGCGCGGATAGAAAACTTGCGAGTACAAAACTACCGTGCCTTGCAGGACGTGGAGTTTAAGGAAATCACACCGCTGATGGTGTTGCTCGGCCCCAATGGAAGTGGCAAGTCCACGGTCTTCGATGTTTTCAACTTCCTGTCCGAATGCTTTCTGTTTGGGCTGCGACACGCGTGGGACCGGCGCGGTCGTGCGCGGGAGTTGAAGACGCGAGGCCAGGATGGCCCCGTGGTGATTGAGATCAAGTACCGGGAACTCCCGAATCAGCCGATTATCACCTATCATCTCGCCATTGACGAAGGGGCGAAAGGACCGTTTGTCGCCGAGGAATGGCTGCAATGGCGCAGAGGCAAGCAAGTTGGAAGACCATTCCGGTTTCTGGACTACAAGCAAGGACAAGGACGAGCCGCGAGTGGCGAAATGCCGGACGAGCAAGACCAGCGCATCGAGACGCCGCTACGTTCGCCGGACCTGATCGCGGTAAATACTTTGGGACAGTTTGCCGAGCATCCACGCGTGGCCGCGCTGCGTGAATTCATCACGGATTGGTACGTGTCGTATCTGTCCATCGAGGATACGCGCAGCCAGCCGGAGGCCGGCCCGCAGGAGCGGCTAAGCAAAACCGGAGACAACCTGGCCAACGTAATACAGTATTTGAAGGAACAGCATCCCAAACATTTGGCGCGGATTTTTGAGACGCTGCGCAAGCGGGTACCCCGCTTGGAACGGGTTGAGGCCGAGCCAATGCAGGATGGCCGGTTGCTGCTTCAAATCAAGGACGCTCCATTCGAGCGGCCCATTCTGTCACGGTATGCATCGGACGGGACCTTGAAGATGCTCTCCTATTTGGTCGTGCTGATGGATCCCGAGCCGCCGCAGTTCATTGGCATCGAAGAGCCGGAGAATTTTCTCCACCCTCGCCTGCTGCCTGAGCTTGCCGAGGAATGCCGCGCCGCTTCGGACAACTCGCAGTTGCTGGTGACCACGCACTCGCCGTTTTTCCTCAACGGCATTAGGCCCGAAGAAGTCCGGGTGATATACCGGGATGAGCAGGGATACAGTCAGGCCAAGCGAGCGGTTGACCTGCAAGGCATTCCGGAATTCGTGGCTGCTGGCGCCTCGATGGGGCACCTCTGGCTGGAAGGCCGGTTTGGAATCGGGGATCCGCTGGTCAATTCAGGCGCTCCGAACAGACAGGAGAGAGCGCGATGACCATATCGCACATAGAAGTGCTTGTTGAGGAGCCTTCGATGGAGGCCGCGTTGCGCATACTGCTGCCTCGCCTGCTCGGAGAGCTAACTTTCGGGATTTATTCATACCAGTGCAAAACTAACCTGCTTGAAAAGTTGCCGGAGCGATTGCGTGGGTATCGTTCATGGTTACCCAAGGACTGGCGGATTGTTGTCATAATGGATCGCGATGATGACGATTGCTGCGCCTTGAAACAAAGGATGGAGAAGATTTCGTCCGATGCGGGGTTTGTCACAAGAGCGACCGCCAAGAGCGCTTCATACTGCGTCGTCAATCGGCTGGCCATTGAAGAGCTTGAGGCCTGGTACTTTGGCGATTGGCAGGCAGTGCGCCTGGCCTATCCAAGAGTTCCCGAGACGATTCCTCAAAAAGCCCCTTTTCGCGACCCAGACGCAATCCGGGGCGGTACCTGGGAGGCATTCGAACGAGTACTGAAAAATGCTGGCTATTGCAGGAATGGCCTCCGAAAGATCGAGGCTGCTCGCACGGTGGCGGAGCACTGGAATATCGAGGCGAATACTTCGTGCAGTTTTCAGGTTTTTCGCGACGTCTTGCGGGAAATGGTGGCGCAATGAACGAGGGCAACGTTCTTTTTTGAGACGCACCAGGAGACTGAAGGAAAGACCGCAGGGAAGCATGGATGAAATGGCATCAATGTTGGGGGCATTGCGTGGATGTGGATTGAGCGGATGCGGAGGACTAGGTGGAGACGTCTGCGAGGGCGGCTTGCGTGTTAGTGCACAGACAGAAAGGGAACTCGCACGGGACGAACACGGACAGACATGGACGAGCAAGGAGCAAGCACAGATAACACTCTGCAACTATCTCCTTTCCAAACTCTTGAGCGGCGAAGTACGCGTGGCTGAAGCGGAAAAGATCGCCAGGAGGGCCGGGTAAATGCCACAATCCTCTTCTAACACGCCGCCGATCCCGACGCCGATCTATCGGATGGCGCATATTGATAACCTGCCGACTCTTCTGGAGCGCAATGCCTTGCACGCGCCGAACCACTTGCCGCATGATGGCTTGCCTTACGTTGGCATTCACTCGGCGCAGACGCAGGCGGATCGAGGCACAAAGCCGGTTCCGTGCGGGCCGGGCGGGATCATTTCGGATTATGTGGGCTTTTATTTCGGGACGCGCTCGCCCATGCTATATCGCATACATACGGGGCACGGCGTCACACAGGTTGACCAGTCGAGCATCGTGTACCTGGTATCGAGCGCTCAGGCGGCGCAGGCGGCGGGGCTTGGGTTTGTGTTTTACGACGGGCACTCGCTCGCGGCTTTCTCGGAAGCGTTTGCAGACCTTGGCCGGTTGGACGCGGTTGACTGGACGGCGGTGAATCTTACATACTGGAACGACACGCCCGATGACATGGATCGTCAACGCCGCAAACAGGCGGAATTCCTTGTGCATCGTTCGATGCCGTGGCGGCTAATCGAGCGAATCGGAGTCTGCAACAGCAGGGCGCGGGCCAGAGTAGCCGCGGCGCTGGCCGCGCGTCCCGAGCGGCATCAGCCGGTGATTTCGGTCGAGAGTTCTTGGTATTACTGACGTGGAAAGGAATCCGACATGATTGAAAACACGAAAGGCAACCTCCTGGAGGCCGACGCCGAGGCGTTGGTCAACACGGTGAACTGTGTGGGCTTCATGGGCAAGGGAATCGCGCTGCAGTTCAAGCAGGCATTTCCAGATAATTTTAAAGCCTACCAGCAGGCATGCGCCCGTGGGGAAGTGCGACCGGGGCGAATGTTCGTCCATGAGACCGGCAGTTTCCACAATCCGAAATATATTATTAATTTTCCAACGAAGCGGCACTGGCGCGGCAACTCGCTCATGGAGGATATTGACGCGGGCTTGAACGCGCTGGTGGAAGAAATCAAAACCCGGAACATTCGTTCGATCGCGGCGCCGCCTCTGGGGTGCGGCAATGGCGGGCTTGATTGGGCGGATGTGCGTCCGAGGATTGAGCGGGCATTGGCCGCGATACCGGGATTACAGACACTGTTATATGAACCCGCAGGCGCCCCACCGGCGGCGGCGATGCCGGTTCGCACAGAGCGGCCAAAGATGACGGAGGCCCGAGCGCTATTCGTGAAACTGATGGAGCGATACACCGTGCTGGCGTACCGGCTGACGCTGCTGGAAATTCAAAAGTTGGCATACTTTCTTCAGGAAGCAGGGCAACCGCTCAGACTGAAATACGAGCCGGGTTTCTACGGACCCTATGCGACCAACCTGAATAAGGTTCTCGAGCGGATAGAGGGACATTTTACGCGCGGCTACGGCGATAGCCAGAAGCCAGATGTGGAGATTGAACTATTGGAAGGCGCCGTTGAAGAGGCGGAAACGTTCCTTGCAGGAAAAACCGAGGAGAGGGCGCGGCTGGAGCATGTGTCGCGCCTGATCGAAGGTTTCGAAACACCCTACGGGATGGAATTGCTATCGTCGGCGCATTGGGTGGCGACGCATGGGGACCCGAAGGCCACGATACCGACAGAAGGTGTGGCGGCAGTACACGCATGGAACAATCGAAAGGCGCGCATGTTCTCAGCCGCACACATAGAGACAGCCTGGACCCGATTGCAGGAACTTGGGTGGATCGCACAGTGACTTTTCACGAGTCCACGGTTGAGCAGGCGGCCATCGCGGACCTTGTTTCCTGCGGCTTTACGGCGATGGAAGGAACCGCTATTCCCGACGGGCAAGGCACGCTTGCTCTTGATCGAGTCAGTGCCGCTGTGCGCCGCCTCAATACAAGCCTGCCCAGCGACGCCGTCGAGCAAGTCCTGCGCACGATCCAGGCCCCACCGCATCCGACGCTCATCGAAAACAACCGCTGGCTGTATGGGCTGCTGACTAATGGCGTGGAGGTTGAATACCGCGACCCGGCGACGGGCGAGATGCGGGGCGGGCGGGCGAGGCTGGTGGACTTTGAGAATCCCGCCAACAACGATTTTCTGGTCGTCCGTCAACTGACCGTGACCGCGCCCAGCGGAAAACATATCCGCCCGGACCTGATCGTCTACATCAATGGCCTGCCGATTGCGGTGATTGAACTGAAGGACCCAACCGACGAAGCGGCGGACCTGGGGGCGGCGATTGACCAGCTCCAGCGGTACACGCGCGCCGCGCCGGACTTGTTCGTGCCCAATATGCTGCTGGTGGCCAGTGACGGGTTGCTGACGCGCGTGGGGACGATCACGAGCGGGCGGCAGCGGTTCATGCCGTGGCGTCCAGCGACGGGGGCGGCGAGCCGACGCTTGAGGCACTGATTCGCGGGTTGTTCGAGCCGTCGGCGTTGCTCGACTACCTGCGCTCGTGCGTGGTGTTTGAGGAGGACGAGCGAGGGAACATCTCGAAGAAGGTGGCGGGATACCATCAGTTCCGCGCCGTGAGACAAACCCGCGCCAAGGTGCTGGCCGCACTCAAACCGCCGGAGGGCGTGAACGTAACGACCGAGGCCGGAAAGGGCGGCGTGGTGTGGCATACGCAAGGATCGGGCAAGTCGCTCACGATGCTGATGCTGGCGGGGGCGCTTATCCGCGAGCCGGTGATGGCTAATCCAACCGTCGTCATGGTGACCGATCGCAACGACCTGGACGACCAACTTTTCAATACGTTCGCGGGCGGGCGGGCGCTACTGCGTCAGGCCCCCTTTCAAGCCGAGAGCCGGGCGCATCTCAAAGAATTGCTGAACCACGCCTCGGGCGGCGTGATCTTCACTACCATCTTCAAATTCACCGAAGAGCATGGGATCATCAGCGAGCGCGCCAACGTCGTCGTGATGGCGGATGAAGCGCACCGCAGCCAGTACGGCTTCGCCGAGGGCGGCGCGCGCTGGATGCGTGAGGCGCTGCCGAACGCGACGTTCGTCGGCTTCACGGGCACTCCGCTGGACCGCGACGACCGGAGCACGCCGCGCGTCTTTGGCGAGTATGCCGATATCTACGACATCCGCCAGGCGGTGGAGGACGGCGCAACGAAGCCGATCTACTACGAATCGCGAATCATCAAGCTGCTGGTGAACGAAGCGGGGGCCGCCGAAGCCGAGCGCGAGTTGGACGCGGCGGCCAAGGCCTCGGGCGCGGGCGAGGACTTGCCGGAGACGGTGCGCGTGCCGCTGGAGGCGCTGGTCGGGGCGCCGGAACGCATCGAGCGCGTCGCGGCTTTCATCGCAGAGCATTGGGAAAAGCGCCGCTCGGCGATGGAAGGCAAGGCAATGGTCGTGACGATGAGCCGCGACATCGCCGCGCGACTCTATGAGGAAATCAAGAAGCTCAGGCCCGAGTGGCACGACCCGGACGACGCAAAAGGCGCGATGAAGGTGGTGGTGACGGGCGGCCCGAATGACGAGCAACCGCTGATTCAGCACGTGCGAAGCAAGGCGGCGCGTAGGTCGCTCGCAGCGCGCTACAAGGACCCGGCGGACGACTTCCGGCTGGTGATCGTTTGCGACATGTGGTTGACGGGGTTCGATTGTCCGCCCATGCATACGATGTATCTCGATAAGGCGCTGGCCGGGCACAGTTTGATGCAGGCGATTGCGCGCGTGAATCGCGTCTGGGGCGAGAAGCCGGGCGGGCTGGTGGTGGATTTGCTGGGGCTGGCGGACCAACTGGCCGACGCGTTGGCGACTTACACGCAGGCAGGTGGGCGGGGCGACGCCGTCAAAAAGGTGCAGGACGAGGCCGTTCCGGCGATGCTGGCGGCATTCGAGAAATTACGGGCGTTCTTTTACGGGTTTGATTATGAGCAAGCGCTGAACGCAGCGTCCGGGGCTGCGCTTCGGGTCTATGCCGACGCCGCAAATCATGTTTATGCGCAGGACGACGGATGGAAACGGTTCCGCACGATTGTCAAGGAATTGGCGATGGGGTTTGCCCTCGCGGCGCCGCGTCCGGAAGCGGAACCTATTGCCCCGCACTTGGCGTTTTACCAGCGGGTGCAGGCGATGATCCGAAAGCGCTTGGCCGACGAGCGAGGTCCAGGCGCGGGCGCGGGCGCAAATGCCGATATTGACGCAGCGGTGCGGCAAGTGATTGGCGGCGCGGTGGAAGCCGGGGAAGTGATAGACCTGTTCGCTGCGGCTGGACTGGCGGACGCAAGGCTCGACATTTTTTCCGATGAATTCCTCGCGCGCGTGGCCGCGCTGGAACAGAAGAACCTTGCGTTGGAGACTTTGCGCAAACTTCTGACCGACCAGATTCGCAGTACCGAGCGAACCAACCTCGTCCAGAGCCGGAAGTTCCGTCAAGCCCTCGAAGAGGCGATGGTCCGCTATACCAACAAGGCCATCACGACGGCGGAAATGATTGCGCGGTTGCTTGACCTTGCCAAGTGGATGCGTGAGGCGCAGAACCGGGGGCAGGCACTCGGTCTGAACCCGGATGAGACGGCGTTTTACGACGCTATCGCCGAAAACGAATCGGCGCGACAGGCGATGGCGAACGATAAATTGCGGCTCATGGCGCGGGAACTGGCGGAGATGGTCAAGAAACTGCCCAAGCTCGACTGGGCCCAGCGCGAGTCTGTTCGCGCGGACCTGCGGCGGCAGGTGCGGCGGCTCCTCGCAAGATACGGCTACCCCCCCGATCTCTCGGAAGACGCGACTCAGCTTGTCCTCAAGCAGGCGGAACTCTCGACGGCGAATGGAGAAATCGAATAGGCGAGAGAATCGGCGGCTGTATTTTGGGAGCAGTCAGGAATGGTGCTGAAAGCGGCTGAGAGCGAGCGCGGTTTCATTTCCCGGATTTTTCATCGCGCGCTTCTTGCGACTTGCGCTGCGCTTCCATGACCGCCGCATCCGGCATCTGCGCGGGCCTTTCGTTTGACGCTGCGGCGAGCGTTCCGGCGACGCGCGGAGCGGGCATACGGCCCACATCGCGTCCCTTGACCACGGCTTGCGTCAGCGGCTGGGATTCGAATTCGACTAAACCGGCGGCCAATCCCTGCGCCTCGGCGCGGACCGCGATCTTGCCCGGATTGGGAGTGGATTGAATCATGACAGTGGCAATGCCCAATTCCGAACGCATCGGATTGGCTTGGCTTCAGTGACAGATGAGGGCTGTACTCCGCGTTTTTTTTGTTGGCCTCACCTTACGCCGGTCAACGATCCGGCTTAAGGGATTTCGCTCCATCTTCTGCAAGGTCGCAACCATGGCGTCAATATTATAGCCATGTTGGCGGGCAAATTCATCTCTATAGCGCCAGACTTCCTCAAGGATTTCATTTTTCATTTTTCACTGTCTCCGCTCTCGCAACTGGCGCATATATCTGCCAAGGGATAATGGCAATGCGGTCGGAAACAGCGCCAGCTTTTGGAGTAAGGTTGCTTGCCGCCTTCTTTTTAGCGCCAAAGCCATTGAAACGCCAAAAAGAAGGCGGCAAGCCACCTTACTCCAAAAGCTGGCGCCTCTCCTATCCGCATTAATTTCCAATCCTTACACGTGAAGTCTTATGCTAAGCCTACCCCAGTCTCATCAGCGGGAATGGGAAACGCGCTTTGGCGATGGTGAGGCCGCGCACGTCTATTTTCGATAGATCCGCCACGCCCAGGCCTGCCTTCTCGGCCATCAGCAGATGGTTCTCGCAATGGCCGAATGGCGCCACCCCGCGCTTGGCGCGCGGATCCGCAGCGCCCATCACTCCGGCGCCCACCGCGTCGGTGGCAACCGGATCAAGCCCCGCTATGAGCACGCCGGGCTTGACCAGTTTTACTCCTTCGTACCAGGGACCTTCGGCGCCGCTCATGGAAACGATGCCGTCTATGATCGCCAGATGAATCGGGCGCGCGCCGCAGATATCGGTAACCGTGCGCGGCACGCGAATGCATTGATCGGTCGGCTGATTATCTTTCGTGAATTTGAATCCCGGCATCTTTATGCGCCCATACCACGGGTCCGAAGGCTCGCCGGGCGAGTGGATGGGATCGCGCCCCGCCAATGCGTCTTCGCTGCCCGCTTCACTGCCATAGAGCGCGTTGGGCGTGATTCCAAACAGGTTCTTCATCGAAAGCGTCACGCCGCAGGTCAGGTGTTGCTTGAGTTTGCACAGCGACACCATCACATCCGTCTCTTCATAGCAATGATTGAATTGGAGGGATGAAAACATCAGGCCGCCGCCGGGTACTTTCATCTCGGCGTACTTCTTGCCTGAGCCCAGGTTGCGCGTATTCTCGAACTCGACTTTTCCCAATGCTTCCAAGGCCTTGATGTTCCAATTGGCCCAACCCAGCGTTTCCTCCAAATCGCTTTTGCTGTTCGTGGATTCGACGAAGCGCACGCGCCGGGCGCCAGCGTCAAAGAGCAGCGCCGTCAGCGCCAGCGCGGTCGCGCAATGAGTGATATAGACTTCGCCCGCAGGCCGCCCAAAGACGTTCTTGAAATCCGTGCCGGTCAGGTTGATTTTCACGGTGACGGTCTTGTTCTTGACAAGCGAACCAATCCCGCCGATCAGATCGAAGGATTGTTTCATCGCCGCGCGAACCTCTTTGGCGTCATAGCCACGGCAGGAGACGATGGACACCGGCGCGCCGGCATTCTTGGGCGCTGCCGACTCGACAACCGGAGCGGCCTCGGCAGCCAGGGCGTTCATTGCATGTGGAACAATCACGGGCGCGGCAACAGCCATTGCCCCGCCCCATCGGACAAACTCGCGGCGCGTGCAGCATTGAGGCTTCAGGCAAGCGTTTGCTTCTGACTCTCTCTCATTTATGTTTTTCATTGTATGCTCTCGTTTATTTTCAGGGATTCATTCCAGTTGCTTTGCATGATGATAAGAAAGCCATATCACTTATCTTTCCGTGCGGCAAGCGAGACATTTTGGCGACTCAAACTTCATGAGATTAGGCTTTTCTTCAACCCATCTGATAGTCTATTGCTATTGGACACAAAGGGCAAGCATTGCAGACATTGCAGACCATGATTTCATGGCTGCCAAAACTCCCAAACCATAAAAGGATGCAACGATGATTTCCAAGACCCGAATCATGCGGATCGCGCTGGCCTTGATCGCCGCCGGCGTATTCAGTTTGGGCGCACGCGCGCAGGAAGCCAAGACAACCTGTTCCCTGCCCATGGCCGAGGGCGCATTCAAAGGAGATATGGATTCGCTGAAGACCTATTCATGTCCAGATTGGTATCGCGACGCCAAGTTTGGCATCTGGGCGCACTGGGGACCGCAGGCCGTGCCGATGGACGGCGACTGGTACGCGCGCGGCATGTACGAGGAAGGCAACAAGCATTATAAATATCATCTGGAGCACTACGGGCATCCCTCGGAATTCGGCTACAAGGACATCATCCAACTATGGAAAGCGGAGAAGTGGGACCCCGACCGTTTGATGCAGCTTTATAAAAAAGCCGGCGCCAAGTATTTCGTCAGCATGGGCTCGCATCACGATAATTTCTTCCTGTGGAACTCGAAGATTCATAAATGGAATGCCGTCAACATGGGGCCGAAGCGCGACGTAGTCGGCGACTGGCAGAAGGCGGCGCAAAAATACGGGCTGAAGTTCGGCGTCTCGGAACACCTGGGCGCCAGCTTCAATTGGTTCCAGAGCGCCCATCGCGCGGACAAAGCAGGCCCCAAGGCCGGCGTGCCCTATGACGGCGCGGACCCGAAGTATGCGGAGCTTTATCACTGGCTGGGCGATCCAAAAGACAAGGGTTGGTACAGCAAAAATCCCGACTGGCATCAACTGTGGTACAACGAAATCAAGGAACTGATAGACAACTATCATCCCGACCTGCTCTACACCGACGGCGGCGTGCCGTTCGGCAATGAGGTCGGCCGCACGCTGATTGCGCACTTGTATAACGACAACGCCTCGCGCCACGGCGGCAAAGTCGAGGCCGTTTATAACTGCAAGCAAAAATCCGAAGGCCGCTGGATCGAAGACCTTGAACGCGGGATCATGCCGAAGATTGATCCTTATCCCTGGCAGACCGACACCTCGATCGGCGACTGGTATTACAACCGCAACTGGAAGTTCCGCCCAGTCAGCTGGGTGATCCACATGCTCGTGGACAACGTCAGCAAAAACGGCAATCTGCTGCTGAACGTCGTGCAGCGCCCGGATGGCTCGCTGGATGAGGAAGTCGAGCAGATGCTCGAGCAATTGGCCGCGTGGAACGCGATCAACGGCGAAGGCATCTTCGGGACGCGGCCGTGGCAGGTTTATGGCGAGAGCTCTGTCAAGGTGGCGGCCGGCAGATTCAATGAAGACTACAAGTACAACGCGAACGCCATTCGCTTTACCACCAAAGGCTCGACGCTATACGCCTTCGCGCTCGGATGGCCGGAAGATAAGCAGCTGGTGATAAAATCCCTCGCGAAACCGGAAGGCGAAACCGGAAACGTCATTGAAAGCATCAGCCTCCTCGGCTCCGGCGCCAAGATCGAATGGAAGCAAAACGCCGAAGCCCTCGTTGTAACGCTCCCCTCAGAAAAGCCCTGCGACTTTGCCATCGCGCTGAAAATTGCCGGTAAAGACTTCAAAGCCATTCCCATAAAAGAAGAGCCATCCGCCGCTGCCGCAACGGTCAAGCCTGACGCCAAGGGCACGGTGAAACTGCCCGCCGAATCCGCCGAAATGCACGGCAGCCAGATCAAGACGGAAGACCATGGCGGCGAAACGAATATTGGCTTCTGGGACAAGGGCGACGAGTGGGTTTCGTGGAAGGTGAATTTCGCCAAAGCCGGCAAGTTCAAAGTCATCGCCAGTATCGCCGCCACGAACAGCGGCGCGGAGTTTGTCGTTGAAGTCGCCGATCAGAAGCTAACCGGCAAATCCCAGACAACCAGCGGATGGGAGGACTTCAAAGAAATTGAAATCGGCCAAGTCGAAATCAAACAAGCCGGCGATCAGGTCGTCAAAGTCCGCCCCAAAGACCCGCAAAACTGGAAGCCGATGAATCTGCGCTGGGTGAAGTTCGCGCCGGTGGGCGAATGATGATTGGCTGGCGAAGGACCACAAGGACAACAACGACATCAAGAACCTCAAGGACCCCAAGGACCCTGATAGAGGCAAAGCTTGGCTGAAAAAAGCCCGGATCGGGCGCACGACATAAAAGTGGGTTTTAAGCAGCCGCGATGGACGCCCGATCCTCCCAGAACTGCTCGAACCGCCCGGAGTATTGGCAACAGCGCGCGGCAATGATGGCGTTGGCGCCTTTGACAGTCCAAAACATCCCCGATTGTTTCAGGCGTTTTCCGATCAGCGTTTTGCATCCGGCCTCTACCACGCCCGAGCCGACGAACAGTCCCTGTTCGCGGAATTTCTTGTAGCGCATATGGTCGGCATTATTCTCGAAGTAAAGAATATGGTCTTCCGCTTCTTTGCGGGTTTTCTCATCGGGCGGCAAGAGCGGACGCATGTGCGCGGCCATAGATTCGACGTCTCCTTTGTCCAACATCGCCAGCCAATGGTTTTCGCGTTGGACGGTTCGCTCGGCCACGGGCAGGAGTTTCATGAATTTGTGCAGATGCTCGCGCGCATGAAACAGGTCTATGATATGAAGGGCGCCGGGGAAATGCTCGGTCGCGATGGATTTGTTGTAGGCGATCCCGTCGGTCAGAATGACGACGCAGCCGGCTTGGCGCAGGCCGCGGCGGACGGCCTCGCCGTGGATATCATAGCCGAATTCATTGCTGGTTTTGATGGCGCCGACATACGTCATGCTGTCCGGATCGCGAACGGGGCGGCCTTCTTCATCCAGGATCGTTTGCGTGAACACGCAGCCGAGTTTGACCTCGCGCGATCTGGACGAACCGTCCGGCTGCTTGCCTTTGCGTCCGACCAGTTCCGTGGGGCGCATCGGCGCGCCCGTACCGTCGTAACTGATGTAGAGAACCGGGACGGGCGGTCCGGCCTCTGGCGGAACGGCGCCGGCGGCTTCGCAACACAAGGCTTTGCCGGCTTGCCGTTGCATCCAGTTTTCGATTTGGCGTCCGGTAGCTTCGGCCACGCGTTCGACCTCTTTGGCGGAGGTCTTGAAATTGGCGTACAGGCCCAAGTCCTCGGCGGCCTCACGGAAACTTTCCCGACTTCCCGCGCGGGACATCACCCGTCGCGCGCCGGGTGAAAATCCGACGCCGGCCACGTCGAGCGCCTCGTCGGCCGGGACCCGCGACGCGCCGCACGTCTGGCACTCATAAACCGCGCGGGAGAATGTGACGGGCCCGAGCAGCGTTTGGATGGTCTTGCGCTTCAAGCCCCGGCTGCGCATTTTGCGCCCGCAGCGGCAACGCACGGATTTGTCCCGTCGTCCGGCGCCAAATCCTTCCAGCGCTTTTTCCAACACGCGCGCGCCCCAGGCCATCACGCTGGAGCGCACGTAAAATTCCATCGCCTCCATGTCGAAGGCTTCTTGCTGGCAGGCGCGCTGAATGAGGCGTTCCTGTTCCGCCTCTTTTTCCGTTTCGATTATCCGCGAGAGTTTTTTTTACTGTCGTCCGGATCCGAGGCGGCCCTGTCGGCCAAACGTTGGCTGATTTGAACCAGTTCGGCCGACAGTTTTTGGAAACGGCGGAAGGATTCAATCTGCCGGCGATACAGGTCTTCCTGCTGGCGCGGCACTCGTTTCGAGATGGTCTTGTTTTTGTCCTTGTAGGAGTAAACAAGGTACGGACCCCGTCTGGTTTTGGAGCCGTCTTTGCGAACGGTTTGCAGCCATTGCTGAGTGATGCTGCCCTTGCGCATCGGCGGCAGCGAAGCCAATTCCTTGATGATTTCGTCCCGCCGGTTTTGCAGTTGCGTGGATGGATTCATGGTTTCCTCCTAAAGAATGTAGTATATTATACTATACAGAGCAGGGGCAAAAAAAGAGAAAAATGCAGAAACCCACTTTTTTGTCGTGCGCCCCCGGATTGACGCTTTGCCATCGAAGGTTTCTCATTGACTGGCGCAGGAGCCTGAGCCGAAACTTTGATGCCGCTTTTTGCGGCGTGATTCATCTATACCGGCGGATTCATTCTCATGAGCCTCCCTATTATCAACGTCGTAATTCGGCGCCTTTTCATGCGCCGCACTATCATGATTGCGATCGTCTGCGCTGTGGCGGTTGGTGCGGCTGTGACTAGCGAAGCGGCGCCAGGAGCCTCCCCCACTCTGACCAATGCCGCGCAGCGCCGTTATGGAGCGCGCGTCCAGTTGGCGGTTGGACAGGGCGCGCGCAAGGACCCGCGCACCGTGCCTGAAGACACGTTCGACGGCAACCTGCACTCGCGACAGGTGATCTCCGGCGCGCCCTACACATTCACCATCGAACTGATCGAGCCGCTGCCGATTGAGAAAATCAGCTTCGCCGATTCCGATTACGAAAACGAGTATGCGCCGAAAGAGGTTGAAATCTCGCTCGACGGCGGCGCCCCGATCAAGCAAACGCTTGAGCTGAAGCGCCCCGCCAAACGCCAGGCGGCCTGGCAGGACGTCGCCATTGGCAAGCAGGCGAAAACGGTCAGGATCACCGTTCTCTCAAACCATACCCCCAGCGAAAAAGTCAACTGGGGCGGCTTGGGCGAGATCGCCGTTTGGACATCGGCGGACCTGGAAGCCAAACTCAAGGTCCCTGGTTACGATCCCGCCGCGCCGGCGTTTACGCATCTGCCTCCGGCGCAGGCGGGACAAACCAGCGTCACGGCGCGCCTGCCGCAGCCGGTCAAGCGCGGCGAGCATCCGTGCCTGTTGCTGTCGAAGGCGGACGTGGCGGAATTGCGCGCGGCGCTGCAACGCTCGGATCGTGGCACAACCACGCTGGCGGCGCTGATAAGGGTGGCCGATGGCGCGCTGGCCGGAACGCTCGATTTCCCAGATCCCAAAGGCCCGCCGGGGCAGCTGAACGATCGCAGCGACGAGGTGGCAAAGAAGCATGACCGCATGTCGCTCAACTGCGGCACGCTTGGGATCGCCTATGCCTTGACGGGCGACAAGAAGTACGCCCTGCGCGCCGCCGAAATCCTGAAAGGCTACGCGCAGCGCTACGATTCCTATCCCGAGCACAAGGGCGCCAACAAATCCGACACCGGCAAGGTGATGGCCCAGCGCCTCTCGGAAGCGATGTGGCTGATTCCGCTGATCGAATCCTATGACCATATCTATGACAGCGGCGCCCTGACCGACACGGACAAACAGCAGATCAACACGCAACTGCTGCGGGCAGCTGTATCATTCGTCCGGCGCAAGGAACCAGCGGCTGAAGTGGCCGCGCGCGACAAGGCGAACAAGGACTGGCGGACCGCGCCGCAGGGAAAGGCTGCCTCCAACTGGCTGCTGTTCTATAACGCGGCGACCATCATGACCGGCGCCGTGACGGGCGACCAAAACCTCATTGACCTCGGCGCCGCCGACCTGCGCGAACTCATTCTCCATGGAATCGGCTCGGACGGCATGTGGGGCGAAGGGGCGATCGGCTATCAGTTCTTCGCCATCAGCGCGCTCGTGCCAGGCCTCGAGACCGCTGCGCGGCAGGGCATTGATCTTTGGAGCTTCGCCGACTGCCGCGCGAAGATGCTCTACGATTCGCCGCTGCGCTATGCCTATCCCGACGGCAGCGCGCCCGGACTTCATGACTCGGGCCGCGCCCGCTTCGGCGACTGGTCCACCATGAGCTACGATTACGCATGGCTGCGATATGGCGATCCGGCGTATGCGTTTCTGGTCAACGCCTCGCCGCGCCAGCTGCATTTCAGCCAGGCGGTTTACTTCCCCACGCGCGTTTATGAGCCTTTGCCCGAACCCAAGGCCACGCGCTTCGGCAGCACGGTCTTCGGAAATCTCGGCTACGCCATTCTGCGCAACGACAGCGTTTATGCGCTCATGGATTACGGCCCGCATGGCGGCGTGCACGGACATCTCGACAAACTCAATCTCGTGCTTTTCGCGCAAGGCGACGGCGGACGCGGCGACGAAATTGGAGGCGAGCCGCTCATGCATCGCTATGAAGATCCGCTGCATGATGAGTGGACCAAGCAAACGATTGCGCATAATTCGCTGGCCATTGATGAGAGCAGCCAGGTGGCGACGGACGGCAAGTTGCTGATTTTCGAGGACACGCCGGAACTGAAAATCATGCGCGCCGAATCCGCCGGCGCGTACGCGGGAGCGGTGGTTGACCGCACGGTCGTCGTCACAGCGGACGCCGTGCTGGATATTTATCACGGACGCAGCGCGACTTCGCATACCTGGGATCGCACGTTCCGCTATCATGGCTCGCTGGCGGCATTCCCGAAGGACTCCGCAACGGCGCAGCCTTTGGGCGGGCGCGACGGTTATCAACATATCAAAGTTCTCTCGCGGCAGCCCGCCGCACAGATGTGGCAGGGCGCGTGGCAAACGAAGGTTGGCGAGTTCCTGGTATCGCTCACAGGCGCTCCCGGACAGGAGATCATCCTCGGCGCCGGGCCGGATCATGAACAAATGGCGCTTGCGAGGCAGAAGGGCGCGCGGGCCGATTACGCCGCCGTCTATCAAATGAAGGCCTGGCCCAATTCCATACAGACGCTAAGACGGATGGCGGAGGGCGAAAGCGGCGTGCGCGCCTTCGAGCTGACGCAGAAAGACGGCGCAATTACTCAGATATTCCTCGCGGATCAGGCCGGCGCCTGGCAGTCGGGGAACTGGCGCAGCGACGCGCGCGCGCTATGCATCCGCCGCCAGGGAGACCGCCGCGTCGCGCTGCTGTGCGGCGGAACCATCGCCGAAAACGAAAAGGAAAAAATCCAGTTGCGCCTTCCGTCCGCCGGCAATGCGCTGGCCAAAGGCGAGGCAAACCAGCAGATGACCACCGTCATGAACTGGTCGCCTGCGGAAACCGGTGGCGGCGCGGAACAGAAGCCCAAAACAGCGCGCGCCCGCAAATAAACCGCAGAGAACTCAAAGAGCACAAAGAATTTGTTAGGAGGGGGCTATCATGGCAAGCATATCAAAGCGGACGAAGCGAAACGCAGTGAAGCAAGTCGCGCCGAAAGTTCCTCGAACGCGCAAACCGGTTGAGATGACGCTCGAGCAATGGCAGACGGCGCTGCGCCACGAGTTCGGGCGCGAGCAGCAATTCAATCTCAAGAACATCGGCTCAGAGCCGGTCTTTTCCGAATACGTTGTCACGAATCCTGAAACAAAGATGGATTATCGCGTTGCGATTCGCGGGCGCGCGCCAGGCATGAATTATTGCTCATGCCGCGACTACGCTGTGAACACGCTCGGCACCTGCAAACACATTGCGTTTGCGCTTGCGAAAATCGAGAAACGGCGCGGCGGGAAAGCGGCGCTGAGACAGGGATTCCAGCCCGCGTACACCGAAATCTATCTGCAATATGCCGGCGAAAGAAGAGTGATCTTCAGCCCCGGAACGCAGTGCCCGCCCGCATTGAAGCGGCTGGCGGCGGAATACTTCGACTCCGAAGGCGTCTTGACGCCGGAAGGTTTCTCGCGATTCGACGGGTTCATGAAAGAAGCGAAGCAACTCGATCCTGACATGCGCATCTATGAAGACACACTCGCTTTCATCGCCCAGATTCGAGACGACAACCGCCGCCGCGCGATTATCTCGGACGCGTTTCGCAAAGGGATTGACAGCCCGGCTTTCGACAAGCTCTTGAAAGTCCCGCTCTACGCCTATCAGCGCACAGGCGCGCTGTTCGCGGCAAGCGCGGGACGCTGCCTGCTCGCGGACGACATGGGCCTTGGCAAAACCATCCAGGCCCTCGCCGCGAGCGAAATCCTGGCGGGCGCCGTCGGCGTCACGCGCGCGTTGATCATCTGCCCCACCTCGCTCAAGCACCAATGGAAGCAGGAGATCGAAAAATTCACCCGCCGTTCGGCGGAGGTCGTCGAGGGGCTGCTGGCCGCGCGCCAGACGCTCTACAAAACGGACACCTTCTTCAAGATCACAAACTACGACGTGATCCATCGCGACCGCGAGCTCATTCGCGAATGGGGGCCGGACCTGATCATCCTCGACGAGGCGCAGCGCATCAAAAACTGGAAGACGCGCACGGCGCAGAGCGTCAAGAAGCTCGAATCCGAATACGCCATAGTCCTGACGGGCACGCCGCTCGAGAACCGCCTGGAGGAGTTGCACTCCATCGTTGAGTTCGTGGACCGCTTCTGCCTGGGGCCGTCGTTTCGATTCCTGGCCGAGCATCAGCATTTGGATGAATACGGCAAAGTGGTCGGCTACCGCAATCTGTCGCGCATCTCGCAAACGCTCGCGCCGATCCTGCTGCGGCGGCGCAAGGAAGAAGTCTTGAAGGAGCTCCCCGAGCGGCTTGAAAAGAAATTCTTCGTGCCGATGACCGAGCAACAGATGGAGCATCATTCGGAGAATCAGGACCTTGTGGCAACGATTGTCAAGCGATGGAGGCGCATGGGCTTCCTGACGGAGAAGGACCAGCGAATCCTGATGATCGCGCTGCAGAACATGCGCATGTCGTGCGACAGCACGTATCTGCTCGACAAAAAAACGGATTTCGGCGTCAAGGCGGATGAGCTGATGGCGCTGCTTGATGAGATCTTCAGCGGCGACGGCGAAGGCAAAGCCCAGGGCGAAGGCGAGGGCGTTCGCGGCGATGCGGCCAAGGTTGTGATCTTCAGCCAATGGACCCGGATGCATGAGCTGATCATGCGGCGCTTCACAAACGGGCGGAGCTGGGGACATGTCTTCTTCCACGGCGGCGTGCCGGGCAAGGATCGCAGGCTCCTCATTCAGCGCTTCAAGACCGATCCCGAGTGCCGCCTGTTTCTTTCGACCGACGCGGGCGGCGTCGGGCTGAACTTGCAGAGCGCCTCCGTTGTGATCAACATGGACCTGCCGTGGAATCCGGCGGTCCTCGAGCAGCGCATCGGGCGCGTCCATCGCCTGGGACAGCATCGCCCGGTGCGCGTGGTCAACTTCGTCTCGCAAGGCACGATCGAGCACGGCATGCTCAACGTGCTGCAATTCAAGAAGAGCGTCTTTGCGGGCGTGCTCGAAGGCGGCTCGGACGAAGTCTTCCTCGGCGGCACGCGCCTGAAGCGCTTCATGGAATCCGTCGAGAAATCCATGGAGAACACGCCCCCCTCGATGCCGGC
This sequence comes from Candidatus Sumerlaeota bacterium, assembly GCA_026398575.1. The sequence goes on from JAPLSP010000637.1 coordinate 21,586, forward strand.
TTCAACCGGCGCGGACCCGGGCGCCGTGGGTGAAGAGTCGGGCGCAGCAGGCGATGAGTCAAGCGCAGCGGATGATAGGGCGGGCGCGGCGGGCGAAAAAGCGGGCGCGGCAGGCGATGAGTTGGGCGCAGCAGGCGAAAAGGCGGACGCGGCAGGCGAAGAACCTGAATCCTCCATCGGCGCAAAAAACGGCGAGCCGGCGACCGAATCATCGCGCGCCGAAACAACAATGGCGAAAACCGCATTGGCAGAGGAGTTGGCTGAATCGCACGCGAACGAATTGTCGGCGCCGGAAGCAGTGGAAAAAGCAACAAGCGACTCCGCTGCGATTGCCGCACAGACCGCAGCGATCGCAGGCGGCGCCACTGCCCAATCCAGCGCCGGCGCAAGTTCAAGCCCCACGCCCGCGACGCAAGCAGCATGGCAGGACGGATTGAAAAGCCTCCTCGAAGCAGGCCTCGCGTTTCTTCAAAAAGCCAGTAGTTCCCGGACGCCGGACGGGACAAGTAGTTCCCGGACGCCGGACGGGAATTTCAGCGAATCCGCCGCTTCATCTGCCATTAAAGAAGACACAGCAAACGAACCCAAAACCAGCATCAGAACAGCTGCCTTCATCCGTCAAGACGCCCAAACCGGCGAGCCCTATCTGCGCCTGCCCGTGCCAGCCCCTGATATCCTGAAAAAAGCCGCTGACTTCATCAACGCATTGATAGGAACCAAGTCGTGAGCATCGAAAGCCGTTTCGGCAAGGAAGACACGCTTTCATCTGCAGAAGAGGAGTTGGCCAGATTATCCGATCGGAACAACGCAATAATCTCTGTGAATTTCGCTTAGCCTTGCATGGTGCCGGGAACGGGAATTGAACCCGTACGCCCTTGCGGGCAAGGGATTTTAAGTCCCTAGCGTCTGCCAATTCCGCCATCCCGGCGAGGCGCGAGAAACGCAGTATTTATGCGGGTTTGATCGCTGTCAAGCCTGAATGCGCAAAACTTCGTTCCGGCCTCGTTCCGGCCTCTTTCCCGGAAACATTTCGGAAACATTTTGCCCCTCGGATTTCACACATCCGGGGGGCGTTTTTTCTCGCCCTCTTTTCTCTGCGATTTTTATGGTGTCATTTCAGTCTCTTCGGCGCCACTCCGGCGCCATCAAGAATTTGGCGAAACAGGATCGGCACATTTTCGCCCCCTCGCGAATCTCCTCCGCGCAGACGGGGCAGGGCTTGTATCCAAGGCGGGACATAGACTACTTCTTTCGCGAAACGGGCGCTGGCTGTTTCAATATCAGGGTCTCGGTAGAGCGGGCAGTTAAGGCGACCAAATCGCCCATATCAATCACGCCATCGCGGTTGACGTCGCCTGCGCGTTGGTCCTCCGGCGGCAACGGCGCGATCCCGATCAGATGCTCTTTCAGCCGCTGAGGCTTCAAGGCGCCGGTGAAGTTAACGTCCATCAGATCCGAAGTTGATGGATTGATCCAACGGCTCGGCGGGCTGAAAACATATCCGGATTTGGATGGTGACATAGAGCCGGAATAAGCCATTGGAATCGAAAAAGCATATCCGCCATTTACGCCGGATGTGGCGCTGCTCAACTGGTCGGCGATGGATACCGCCGTGCTGCTGATCGGATCTCCCCAGCGCGTTTGTACCCACCCGGCAATCATGCGCAAACCGGGCGTAGGCGTGGCGGAAGCGATGGGCGTCGGCGACATGCGCGGCGTAGGTGTGTGGGTCAAGTGAGGCGTCGGCGTGGGAGTTGAATGCAGTGTGGGCGTGGGCGACGGGTGAAGTGTGGGCGACGGGTGAGGCGTAAGCGTGGGCGCTGGGATCAGCGCATAGGCGGCTGTGAAAGTGGTCACGCTGTCCATGGCCAGCGAGGCCGTAGTCGGATTCGGCGAGGGCGTTGTGTAGCCCGCTAGCGCGTTCCAAGTCAGTTCGATGACGCCGGTGGGCACGCCTGTTGTGATTGCGTCGCCCGTGCCAGTGGTGACGCGGCCATCGCCGTCGGCGAAGGACCACGTGGCGCTTGACGGGATAACTTGGACGACGACGGTTCCGGTGGCGCGTTCGAAAACAGCTGTCAGGGCCTTGTCGGCGTCCATGACGATGTCGAGCGGGTTGTCGAGTTCGTGTCCCGGCGCCACATCGCCGGTCCAACCAACGAAGAGGAAACCTGCGTCAGCTACAGCGGTGAGCGTTACCGTTGCGCCAAAGTCGTAGGCGGCAAGATCGGGCGACTTGGCAACCGATCCGTGCTCGGCTATGATGGTAAGCGTGCAGGTATTGATCGTGAAGATCGCCGTCACGCGGATGTTGGTTGTCACGTTTGTGTCCATGCGGGACGCCGTCAGGAGGCCGTCATTCCACTGGACGAAGTGGTATCCCGTATTGGGAATCGCCGTCACGGTTGTGCCGCTGGCGCCATAATTGACCGTCTGCGTCGTCGCCCCACTGATCGAGCCATTCGCTCCGGCCGCATAGATCAGAGCGTATTGGTTAATGCCGAAATTAGCCGTCACGGTGATGTTAGTCGTCACGTTCGCGTCCGCGCGCGATGCGGTTAGGACGCCGTCGCTCCACTGAATAAAGTGGTATCCCGTATTGGGAACCGCTGTCACGGTTGTGCCGCTGGCGCCTTGGATGACTGTTTGCGATGTCGCGCCTGAAATGGAACCATTGGCGCCTGTATTGTAGGTCAGAGTGTAGGTGATGATAGGAGGAGGGTCATTATCCACAATCGTCAGCGTATGCAAGGACGGTTCTGCCAACGCCGCCCCCTGTGGCAGCGACAGCGCGATTACGACCGTCTCCTCCGGTTCATACAGCGCGTTGTCATTGATCGAAACTTCAATTGTGGCCGAGGTTTGGCCTGGCGCGAAAATCAAAGTGCCGCTCGTTAACGCGTAGTCCATGCCGCCGCCCGTCGCTGTGCCGCTCGTGGCCGCGTAGTCCACCATCACGATCCATTCCGCTGCGCGCGACAGCGCTAAGCTTATGGTGGCCGTCGTTGCGCCTTCCGAGACCGTCGAGGCGGCGTCCGCAAACGCCACGCCCGGCAGGCTCAGCGGCTCGCTCGCGTCGGTCATCCCATAGAAGATTGATGTCCACATCTCCGAGACGCCGCCCGATACGCGCTCGATCTGATAGAAGTAAAGCGTCAGTGGCTGTAGACCTGATACAGCAACCTTCATGCGTCCTGGTTGCGGAGCGATGGGTCTGGCGTTGATCCGCGCGAAGCCGCTCATCTGATTCGGCAGACTCTGCTGGATGTAGAAACCGTCACCCAGAGCGGGCGGCGCGCTATTGTCCCACTCGACCTGCATCGCGTCGCTCCCGAGCGCCGAGGCCAGGCCGTTGTTCGGGCCCGTGTTGCGCTCGAACGTCACGAAGTAGCGGAACTCGGGCGAAATGGTTCCTTGAGCCTCCACCGAGAAGAAGACCGTCTCCGCGCCCAATCCCAGCGACAGCCATGAGAATTCACCACCCGATGCGCCTATCGTCATCTCGTCCGTCTCGGTCTCATCGGGGCCGTCTTCATAGATCTTCACAACCAGATTTGAACCTGCAGGCAGCGTCATCGTCGCGAAGGCGAGCGAGAAGGGCGTCCTCGCATCCGAGATCGTCACGCACTTGAGCCAGTCCATGTTGCCAACGGCGTGTATGGTATGCGCCTGCGCAATATCGGGAGAAAGCGTGTTGCGCGTTGTGGAACTCTCATCGTCGTTGTAAGGCGCAAGGTCATAGATATCGGGCGCGGAAGCGAGCGTTTGCTGCACGGCAAGACCGCTGAAGGCTGGCTCGCTCAATTTGTCGCTGGGCGTGTCGGGATACGCGGCGTAGAACGTCACAGAGTAGCTCCCCGACGTGAACGGCGCGGTGAAGGCGCCGCTCCAGGTCCAACTCGTCGGCGCATCGCGGGTGAATTCCACTTCGGATACCGATGAAACGGCCTGCGTTCCGCCCGCGTCGTCACATCCGGTCATCTGCGCAAACACTCGCGTCGGCTCGATGCCCTCAATCAGACGGACCGTGTAGGACGCCGGCATCCCTCCCAGCGGCACGGTTTGCGTCGTGCTCGCTTCGAGAATGAACGGCAATCCGGCGCCTTCGGCGCCTGCAAAGGCATAGCGCCGTCCGAGATAAAGCGTCTTCGCCAATCCCCCGTCTTCAGCGGCGCTATAGAGGCCGTCGCCGTTGTCGTCCATCTGCGGCTTGATGCGGCCACCATTGAGGAAGTATCTCAGGAACTGGTTGAAGAAAGTGTCGCCCGACTGGAAAGCCGTCTTCAGGTCATTGCCCTGGTAAGCGGCGCCGAGGAACTTCTGGCTGAAGCAAGTCAGTGTCGGCCACGTAAGGAAGTAGGCCGCATCGGTCTCGCGGCCGCTCGTAAAGATCGCGCGCTTCTGCCCGCCCGTAGCGCGGCAGACGGGAAGAAAGGCGCCGCTGCCCGGAGCATCCACCACGAGGACCACGGTCCAGTCTTCGCCCGGGCGCGATTGCAGCGCATCCAGAGCCGCATCGAGCGCCGCCGCCGTGAGCGTATCGCCTGAGGCGAGCGAGACGCTCGCGCTCTCAGAGCCCGTCTCGCCTATCAAATGCACATACACTCGGCCCACGGGAACGCTCGGCAACGCGGTTACAGCGCTGAGCACGGCAGAAGCGGATGGCCATCCGCTGTTATCCGAGTCCCACCATGGGTTGATCAAATACTCAATCCAGTCCGGGCGGCTGTAGCCGTCCGGGTCCTTGAAGCGGTCGAGATAGACGCTGTAGGCATAGGGTCCCAAGTGTTCAAGGCAGGCAGCGAGCGCAAGATTGGCCGTGTCGTCCACCGCAAGGATCGCCCGGATCGGCGTCTGATCCGGATCAAGACCTTCCGAAATCACTACATGCCCATAGACCGGATTCGAGACGCGCTCATACTCGAAGCGCGCCGTGAAGGAAATCGCGTAATCCCCCTTGGCGGAGAAGAGCGTGTTGGTCGTGACTTCCCAAACACGGTAGAGCGGGCTGGTGGTCTCATCGCTCTGCCGCTTAAGGTAAAAGTGCGGCAGGTTCGTTACCGGATCGCCCGAAACGACCTCCGGCGCGGGGGGACGCACTACTGCCACGACTTGGAGCGGATTCTGGCCAAAGAACATCTTCACCCGCAGCGTCACCGCGTCTCCCGGAGAGGCGAGTGTATGGGTTGTCCATTCCTCGAACGCAGGGAAGAAGTCGTTCACATCCTGCGTGCTCTGCACCCCGTAGGCCCACGTCGCGCCGAAGAACTCCCTGTCCGCCCGCTCCGTGCTCACTGCGCCCGGCGTTGAGGTGGTGGTCCCGTCACTGAGCTGCGGTACTTGGTCCGCCACAGGAAACTCATTGAAGAACCGGCTGCCTGCACGCCATGCCTCGCCCATTGAGTTGCCCATATAGGCCGACGAGAGGAAACTATACATGAACGATGTCAAGTCGGGCGCCGGAAGAAAGACCGCCTCCTTGTCCCGCGTCGTCGAGGCAATCACGATGCGCTTCTTGCCGGCAAGGGTCGCGGGATCGTGCCCCGCCGAGCCGTGCCAACCCGCCCCGCCCGTCAGCTCCGTTGTCGTCAAGCGGCAGTCGTCCACCATCTGGCCGGAGTAGCACGAGTCCACCACCAGCGTCACTTCGGGGGCAATCCACTGTCGCGTCCCCGAGGTGTTCGCGGTCGGCGTCTGCAAGTCATCCAGCCAACCGTCGAGAGTTGTCGAAAGAAGAACTTGGGCTTCGTTCGCGCGGAACGTCATAAAGTTCTGCGTGCGCGCCCCGTGGTCTATCATCAGGATAAGAAGCCGCCCCGCGCTCTGGCCAAAGTCGCCGGTGATTGCGTCGCGGAGGTTCGCTTCGGTTGCCCATCCATCCACGTCGTTCAGCCCATCGCCGTCCGCGTCGCGCCACGGCGCCGACTCGCCCGGAGGAACCGAGCCACTCGGAGCGGTTGGGAAGGCGGTTAGGTAGAGAATGTCCTCCGCCTCGTAGCCGCGCCGCTTGAGGGTTTTGTATGCATAGGCTGCAAGGTCGTTGGTCTGGTCGGCGATCGGGTTCCCAGCATAATCGCCGCCGCCAGCGACGATGATCGCACGGGGAGGCGAGAGTTCCCAAATGCGCGCCGTGCCGTCATACCCTCCCGTCATCACCTTCGTCCCGTCGGGCGAAAAGGCGACGGATCTGACCACAGCGGTATGCCCTAAGAAGGTGTGGATCACTGCCCCGGTCTCCGCGTTCCAGAGCTTCGCGGTCATGTCCACACTCCCCGTCAAGATCTTTGTCCCGTCGGGCGAGAAGGCGACGGAATCGACGGAATTAGCATGCCCGGAGAAGGTTCGGATCACGGCCCCGGTCGCCGAGTCATAGAGTTTGGCTCCCCCTCCCATGTACCCTCCAGTCCCCGTCAAGATCTTCATCCCGTCGGGCGAGAAGGCAATAGGAGTTCCATATGCAGAGCCTAGGAAGGTTCGTAGCAATGCCCCAGTCGCCATGTCCCAGAGCTTCGCATAATATTTGTTGCCTTCATTCCCTGACGTCAGAACCTTCGTCCCATCGGGCGAGAAGGCAACGGATTCGATCCCAGACGCATGCCCCAAGAAGGTCCGGATCAGCGCTCCGGTGGCGCAGTCCCAGAGTTTCGCGGTCCCGTCTCCGTTCCTCCCTGTTAGGATTTTCGTCCCGTCGGGCGAGAAGGCGACGTGAGCAACCTGTTCAGGTTGCTCGGAGAAGGCGCGGATCACAGCCCCGGTTGCTGTGTCCCAAATCTTCGGGATTTTATCGCCTCCTTTCAAGGCTTTCGTCCCGTCGGGCGAGAAGGCCATAGAGATGACCAGATAGGAATGCCCGGAGAACATGGTACGCATAGCCCCGGTTGCCACGTCCCATAGTTTCGCGGTCTGGTCATAGCTCGCCGTCAGGACCTTCGTGCCGTCGGGCGAGAAGGCGACGGATACGACTGAGTCAAAATACCCTGAGAAGCTGCGGATCTCAATGCCAGTCGCCGCGTCCCAGAGTCTCGCGGTATAGTCATGGCCCCACCCCCCCGAATTCCCGCTCCCCGTCAGGACTTTCGTCCCGTCGGGCGAGAAGGCGACGGAGTTGACTTGTTCGATATGCCCCGTGAAGGTGGTGAGAACATCCCCCGTCGCTACGTCCCAAAGTCTTGCGGTCCTGTCTTCACTCCCCGTCAAGACCTTCGTCCCGTCGGGCGAGAAGACGACGGAGGTGACATAAGAGGTATGCCCTGAGAAGGTCTGGATCACGTTCCCGGTCGCCGCGTCCCAGAGTTTCGCGGTCTTGTCGGCACTTCCCGTCAGGAACTTTATCCCATCCGGAGAGAAGGCAACGGAGCTGAAACTCAGCGTACCTGAACAAGTGGCAAGAACGTCCCCCGTTGCGGCGTCCCAGAGTTTGGCAACCGCTTCATAGCGCGACCCGGTCCAAAATTGGGCACACCCCGTCAGAATCTTCGTCCCGTCCGGCGAGAAGGCGACGGATCTGACCCACGGCTTATCCGAGGATGGATCGGAAGAAGTATACCACGAGAAAGTCCGAATCTCTGCCCCGGTCGCGACGTCCCACAGCTTCGCGGTACAGTCATCCCGACCCCCCGTCAGGACCTTCGTCCCGTCGGGCGAGAAGGCAACAGACAGGGCGTAGTGTCCGGGAGCGCTGAGAATCCGCATCTGATTGCCTGTCTCAGCATTCCATAGGACCACGCCGATACCCCCGCCCGTGGCGACGCACTTGCCGTCAGGGGAATAGGCCGCACAGTTAAGAACTCCCAATCCGCACCGCTGCAGGTGCTGCGTCTGCGTCTGTGGCGGCGACATATCATTCAGCGTGATCGTATCGCTCGAGGCCGGCGACTCGGATCCCGCGGGACTTCTCACCTTAAAATAGACGGTCTTAACTCCGTCGCCCGGAGAAAGGGGAAAGATCGGCGCGGACGAATAAGGCTGCCATGACGAGCCGCTGAAACTAGACGATTCGCTCGCTATGTATTCGACCGGATCAAGCGTGCAAGCATTGTTCAGGGTAACGACTCGGCTCGTGGCCGTAATGGCGCCGTCGTTGATCAAGAAGGAAGAAACAACCGACGGTTCCGGTAGAATCGTATCGCTGACGCTCGCCGATTCGCACCCCGCATTTCTCACCTTGAAATAGACCGTCTTCGCGCTGTCATTGCCGGAGGAAAGGGTGAACGACGGTGCGGACCAATAAGGCTGCCATGTCGCGCCGCTGAAACTGGACGACTCGCTCGCCATGTACTGGAACGGGCTGAGCGTGCAAACATTGTTCAAGGTAACGACCCGACTCATAGCCATGGCGGCCCCATTGTTAATGCGAAAAGAAGTCACGCCCGGACGAAGCAGTGCGATCGTTTTACGCATGAACTGCGATTCAAACCCAGCAGCGTTTCTCACCTTGAAATAGACTTCATTGTTAGCACCTAGTGTGAGAGTGAAGGATGGCGCAGAAGAATACGGAAGCCACGTCTCACTGGTATAGTATGTGTCGAATGCCATGTACTCGATCGGATCGCCCGTACAAATATTGTTCAGGGTAACGACTTTATTAGTAGTCGTGTAGGCGCCGCCATTGATTGTAAAAGAAGTCACGACCGGCGCCTGCGGCAGGATCGTATCGCTCGAAACCAGCGACTCGAACCCCGAGGCATTCCTGACTGTGAGATAGACCCTCTTAGCGTCGCCACTGAGCGAGAGGGTGAACGACGGCGCAGACGAGTAGGGCATCCATACCGCACCGTGGAAATGGGACGACTCGCTCGCCATGTACTCGATCGGATCTCCCGTGCAGGCATTGTTCAACGTAACGACCGGGCTCGTGGCCGTGGTGGCGCCGTCATTGATGGCGAAGGAGGTCACGACCGGCGCCTGCGGCTGGATCGTATCGCTCGTTACCAGCGACTCGAGCCCCGTTGCGTTTCGCACTTTGAAGTAGACCGTCTTCGTGCCGCCAGTGACGGAAAGGGCGAACGACGGCGCGGACGAGTAAGGCTGCCATACCGCACCGTAGAAATAGGACGTCTCGCTCGCCGTGTACTCGACCGAATCGCTCGTGCAGGCATTGTTCAGCGCAACGACCGGACTCAGGGCCGTGGTAGCATCGTCGTTGATAGCGAAGGAGGTCACGACCGGCGCCGTCCCTATCGCCACCTGGTCCAGCCAGCCTGCATCTGCGCCGCGGTCTACCCCTCCGTCTTTGCTGTAGGTCCAACGCAAGGTGTGTGGGCCAGGCGAAAGTCCAATAACCTGATGATGTGTCCAGCCCACCTCGTCGCTGATGCGAGACTCCAGGACATTGTCCACATAGAAGCTGAGAAAGTCATAGTTCGCTTCGGAAGAGACTTTCCACCAGAAAGAAACATCCACAGGTCCTTGGACATTTGTGGCGATGAGGTTGCTGGACTGGTTGGTCCCTAGAACGCCGGTCTGGGCGGCGTCCGCGCCATCGTGAGTGACGGTTATCTGAGTGAACCAGCCAGCATTACCCGTGGTGGACCATACGAGATCGGTGGCCTCCACGGCCTCACCCAGTTCGATATCTCGGTCAAAGGCAATTGTATCGCTTGTGGCCAGCGACTCAAGCCCCAAGGCGTTCCTGACCTTGAGATAGACCGTTTTATTGCAGTTACAGCCGGAGAGGGTAAACGACGGCGTGGATGAGTAGGGCTGCCATGTTGCGTCGGCGAAAAGAATAGACTCACTTGCCATGTACTCGACCGGTTCGCCCGTACAGGCATTGTTCAGGATAATGACTCGACTTGTGGTTGTGTCTGCGCCGTCGTTGATGGCGAATGAAGCCACGATCAACGCCGTCTCTGTCGTCACTTGGTCCACCCATCCAGCATCGGCGCCGCCGACTGTCGAATCGTCCTTGCAGTATGTCCAACGCAGGTTGTGAGCGCCGGAAGAAAGTCCGACAGTATGCTGCGTCCAGCCCACCTCGCCACTGATGCTGAACTGCGCAACATCGTCCACAAAGAAACTGAGATAATCCCCGTTTATTTCCGAAGACACTCTCCACCAGAAGGAAACTCTCAGAGGCCCCTGAACATTTTCTGCGATGAGGTCGCTGGATTGGTTGTGCGAAATAGCGCCGCTCCGGGCGGCGTCCACGCCGTCGTGGGTGGTGGCTGTCTGGCTGAACCAGTTGGCGTTGCCCGCGGTGGACGTGGTGGACCATTCGAGGCCGGGGCAATCCAAAGCCTCGCCAAGAGCGTCGTCCGCTCTGGCAATGCGTGGGAATGCGGTCAGCAACAACAGGCAGAGCAGCGCGAGCCCCAGCCGTGTTGCGGAGACGATTTCTCTACTGTTCTTCCATCCGACTGAATTGCATTGCTCTGTTTTCATCGCGGTTCAATCTTTCGTATGGTGGATATCAAAGCCCCTGCTGTGACAGTGCCCCCATTTCAATCGCTCGGCATGTCCGAGCCATCGGCCGATAACAGAAAGAGCAGCGCCGACGCCGTTGACATATTGCCCTCGCCCGAATTGTTCTATAACCGACTTGCCTTGCCCTATTAGCGCAGAGAGTAGGAACGGAAACAGTATGCAACTTGGCCCTCTTTTTTTTGAACACTATCTTTTTTTTGAATTCTGCTTATCCTCATTGCGCATGTCAACGATAATGTTCGCTATTTGCGGGCTCAACGTTCGATTGAATGCAACAACTTCTCCGCCCGCGCTTCCTCGTTTCGGTTCTGCTGGAGGCGGGCTTCGGCGATGGCTTCGCGCGCCGTTTCCAAGGCTTCCGCCGAATGGCCTGCCATCTGGCACGCCAACGCTTTAAGGCGCAGGAGACGCGGTAACTCAAACCGATAGCCATGCTTTTGCAGCGTCTTGCGCGCGGTTTCCAGCGCCGCTCCGATCCTGCGCGTTTTTCCCTCGGCCAGCCGCAATTCGATATCCGTCAGGTCCAGTGAGAATTGCCGTTCGGCGTCGCCAATCTGGCGCGCTGCTTTCCGGCCTTCCTCAAGACAGCGGCGCGCGTCGGCGAACTGGCGAAGTAGAATGTGCGCAAGGGCCAGGTTCTCCAAAGCAATGGCGGCGCTGCGGCGGTCGCCGATTCGTTCGGCGATCTCCAGGGAACGGGCGGCGTGATCCAGGGCTTCCGCGCCGCGTTCCTGCACGAGGCGCAAGTTGGCCAGGTTGCCGTGCGCGGCGCCGATGACCACGGTAAAGCGAACCTGCTCGGCCAGTTTTAGCGATTCGAGATAGTGCTTCTCCGCCACCTCCAGCCGCCCCAGGTTCTCTTCGATGATTCCCTGGTTCATCAGCGTCTGCGCGATGAGGAATTTGTCGGCGGCTTTATGGCGCAGGCGCAGCGTTTCCTTGAACAGGTCCAGCGCCTGCCCCAGCCGGCCAGCCTTCCATTCGAGGAGGGCGAGGCCGTTGAGGGCGTCGGCGGCCAGATTGGGCTGAAGCTTTTCGAGCCGCAGGTCCCTGAGCCGCTGGAAGAAGCGCACCGCCTGTTTGAAATCCCCCCGCCCCCAGGCGCAGCTGCCCTGGCCATTGGCGACCATCCCCAGCAGCCTGCGATCCTTCAGGCCGCGAGACATGGCGGCGGCGGCGGCGAGCTCTTTTTCAGCCTCCCTATAGTGGCTCGTCTGTAACCAGGTCAATCCGACGTCGGCGCGCAAGCGGACCAAATCCAGTTTTCGCTTCAGGGGAAGGGCCACTTCCAGGGCGGCGTTAAAACACTCCATCGCGCGCGTCTGGTCGCCGCTGCGGCGCAGAATTTTGCCTTTGGCCGAAAGAATCGTCGCCCGCAGGCGCAGGTTATCTCGTGTCGGTTTGAGATGCAGCGTTTTGGCCAGCGCATCGTCATAATACTGCACGGCGTCGTCCACCGCTCCGAGGGACGAAGCCTGGTCGCCCGCGCGCTTCAAGTATCGCGCGGCGCGGTCGTGCGCGTCGCTGCTCGCGAAGTGATAAGCCAGCAAGGCGGCCAGATCGTCCAGACGATCGGCATACTTTTCCTCTATCTGTTGCGCGACGATGAGATGAAATTCGCGCCGCTGGTGGTCGAGGAGGCTCCGATAGGCCACTTCGCGCGTCAAGTGATGGCGGAAAAGGAATTCCAGCCCCTCCGGTGGAACCGTATCATCCTCCAGGAACTCCAAACTGACGAGCGAATACAAGTGCTCCAAAAGCCCTTCGCGAATCAGCTCGATCAGTTCGATGATTTGGAGGGCGAACCGCCGTCCGACCACAGCGCCACATTGCAGGACCAGCTTGCGACGCAGATCGAGCATATCAATGCGCGATTGCAGCATTTCTTTGAGGGTGGGTGGCGTCCAAGACTCAATCTGGCGCGCCAATTCCCTGCTGGATACGGATTCCCGCCCTGTCGCTCCTGGCGCTTCAGCTGCCGCGCTCGCCTTGGCCGCGTCGTCGAGTTTACGGTTAAGAAGACGCATTAATTCCTGCATATAGAACGGATTGCCCTCGGCATGTTCCAGGAGGCGGTCCCGGATTTCGGGCATGATCTCGCGGGCGTTGAGCAGCGAATTGAGCAAGGCTTGGCGGCTGGCGTCATCCAGGTCGCCGACCATAATTCGTTCGAATGCGCGCAGCCCTGGCGTCTTGAGCGAAAAACCCGTGCGATGCGCGATCAGGAAGAAAACACCTCGCGCCGGCTTGGCAGACTCATCGGGGCCTCCAACGAGCGCGTCCAAGGCTTGCAAGCTTGCGGCGTCGGCCCACTGCACATCGTCCAGCATCAGAATCAGAAGGCGTTCAGCGGAAAGGCGTTCAAGGAGATCGCGGATTTGCGCGATGATCATCTGCCGCACGCGCGCCGGAGGCAGGGCTGCGAGCAAATGAACCGCCTCCTGGAATCCCGACAGGGCTTTGAAGACGACTTGGTCGCCCGGTTCGAACCCGAGCGCCAAAAAGGCCCGCTCCAGTTTGCCGCGAGCGGCGTCCGGCGAATCATTTGCCGCTCGGCCGCATATCTGATCAAGCAGCGAGCGCCACAAGCCCCATGGAATCTTCGCCCCATAGGGGGCGCCTTCAATAAACAGCGTCCTGGCCTTGTCGCGAACCGATTCGCAAAACTCCATTGCCAGCCGGGTTTTGCCGATGCCCGGTTCGCCCACAAAAATGGCGCCATTCGCAACCGTCGCTGCGGGCGGGGGCGAGCCGGGCGACTGCCTGTCCTGCCCATCCACGAACCGGTTCCATAACTCCCCCAGCTGGTCAAGTTCTTTCCTGCGCCCAACGAATGGCACGGTGAAATCGCGGCGCATAACCTTGGCTTCCTTCACATCCAAAACCTCGTACGTGACAATCCGACCCAAAACGTTCTTGAATTTGCGCGGGCGCATCTTGCGCAACTCAAACACGCCCTTGACCAACTCATGCGTGGCCGGACCGATACGGATCGTATCGGGAGCGCACGCCGTCTCGATGCGCGCCGACAGGTTGACCGAGGCGCCAAACACGTCATAGGTAAGCATCCCCGGCGCAGTGATGACCGAAGAAAGAATCTCACCCGTCTCCACGCCGGCCCTGATTTGTATGCGCGCGCCATGGATGAGCGGGAACGCGCGCACGCGCCGGCGAATATCCAGACACGCCCGCACGGCCGACTCCGCATCGCGGTCATAGGCCACCGGCGCGCCAAAAACCGCGTGGCAGGCGTCGCCCGTGAACTTGATTACGAATCCGTTGTAGAAGTCCACCACCTGCGAGCAAATCTCATAAAACGGATTCAAGATTTCCCTTTTGATGACCTCCGCTTCCAGCTTCTCGAATAGCGACATGTAGCCCATGATATCTATGAAGATCACCGACGCCTCGCGATGGCCTTCATCCGATCGTTCCAGGAAGGCCGCCAGGCGCTGGCGCTGCCGGAGCGAAATCTCGACGCCGGCGCTTGAAAATCGCGAATCCACCAACGCCTGCAGCGCGTCCACGAACGAACGCTCCGTCGCCGGCGTTTGTTCCCTGTAGAAACGCCGTTGTTCGGGGGGCACGGTGGGAGGCGCCGGTTCGCCGGTCAGATTGGTGAAACAGAACCGGCACATTTTAGCCCCCTCGCGAATCTCCTCCGCGCAGACGGGGCAGGTCTTGTATCCAAGGCGGGACATAGACTACCTCTTTCGCAAAACGGGCGGTGGCTGTTTCAACATCAAGGTCTCGGTAGAACGAGCGGCCAAGGCGACCACATCGCCCATATCAATCACGCCATCATTATTGATATCGGCTTGGCGCATTTGTTCCGGTGTCAGGCTTCTTCTTTGAAGCAAATAATCAATCAAAACCGGCAACGTCACCGGCGTGGGATTCGGCGTCGGAGTCAACACCGGCGAGGCTGTGGGCGACGAATGAGGCGTTGCTGTTGAGGTTGAATGCGGCGTCGGAGAGGGGGTAGGAGACGGATGCAAAGTCGGCGTGGGCGAAGGGGTCGGGCCGGGATTGGTCATCGCAAAGAATATCTCCGTCCATTGGGTCGCGTTGTTCTGCGCATCCACAATGTCCACAAGATAAAAGTAGAGCGTGTTCTGCGAAAGCCCTGCATCGTTGAACTCGGGCAAGGGCTGCGGCGAGCTGTTGACTCTCTGGAAACTACCCAGGTCAAGGGAAAGGCCGCGACGGATATTGTAGCCCAGCGCGTCGGCGGGCTTGCCGGTCTCCTCCCACGTGCACCGCATGGAATCGCTTCCGAGCGCAACAGCCAGACCGTTGTTTGCGGAGTTGCCGCCGCTCGTGTCCACGATAAACGTATGTGTGCAATCGTCGGGGATCAGGAAACCGTCGGCTGCTGTTGCGCCTGAAACGCGCAGCGTATTGATTCCGTCGCCCGTGTCGCTGCCGACGGAGAAGAAAGCCTGCCACGTGGTTGAGGTAATCCAGCCATTCGCGCCTCCGGCGTCGGGCAGGACGACGTGTGCCGTATAGGGCAAAGCCGCGCCAAATGTGACGGCTGGCCGGATCGCCGGGTCCATTGCTTTGCTGAAGACCAGGGTGAACGTCGTCTGCCCGACGTTAACCGGATCGTCTTGATTGGGCATGACGAACAAGAGAAATGCGGGCGCCAGAGTTGCGTCAAGCGCATTGGGCGCCGGGCTGGTACGGTAGGGCCAAACATCGAGCAGCCAATTGCCGGAGCCGTCCAGCGTGTCCTGCAGGAATGGCATGTTGTTGAACTCCGCGCTCGCCGCGAGCAGCGCCGTGTTCGACGTTCCCCACCAGTTGTTCTCGAAATTGCGGTCGCCTGAACCCGCCGTCACGTTGTCAAAGGCCTGCCAAACTCCCTTGTTGCCGTAGATATTCGAATTTGTCAGCGACAGGATGTTGCGCGTTCCGATCCCGCTGTTGTTCAGGATTGCCGAATATGACACGGCTCCGGAACCTCCGGATGAATAGATCCCGTCCGAGCCATTTTCCGCAATCCACGAATTCGAGATCGTTCCGAAGCTGCTTAAAGAAAAGATGCCATAAGAGCCGTTGCCTACGACCCAGGAGTTTGTAAGCGAGGCCAGTCCATTGACGCCGCAGCCCGTGTTGCCGACGATGGTTGAATTGCTGATCGCTCCGCCTGTTACGCCGTCGCCAGTATTCGCGCCAACATAGGCGCCCGAGAGCATGGAAGCGCCGCTCACGCCCAGCGTGTTGCTGGCGATGGCGCAGTTCTGGACTATCGTCACACCCGAAATCGCCGAGCCCGTGTTGGCCGTGATCCGGATGTTCGAAATGGTCGAGGCGCCGGAGCCGGTCACGCCGACACCCAGGTTCCCCTCGACGACGCAATCGGAGATTGTAGAGCCGTCGGTCAGTATGCCGCCGCCGTTGTAGGATACCGTGCAACTGCTCGCCGTCCCGCCGCCGCTGATCTCAAGGCCGCGACCCGTATTGAAGCTCGCGGCACAGTTGGTCAGGTTGCCGCCGGTAGTTTTGATCCCTATGCCCCTGTTGTCGCGAGCGGCACAGTTCTGCGCTCCCGCCGTCAGCGTGAGGCCGGCGCCCGCGCAGAATTCGGACGTGGAATCTGTCGCGCTCGCGCCGCTGATGCCGTTCCCCCCGTTACTATATCCGTTTCCGTAAGCTGTGCAGGAGGTGAGCGCCATACCGCTCAGGCCGGCGCCACCATTCCAAGTCGCCGTGCAGCGCGTGAGCGGACGCCAGCTTGCAGCATCAATCCCTGGTCCAAGATTCAGCGTCGCCGTTGTATCCGAAATAGTTGCAGTCCCGGCGGTAAAGCGCGCGCCAAATTCCGTGTTCCCCTGCAAGAGGCATTGTGTGACTGAGACGTTTGGTATTTCAGCAAGCAGTCCTGCGCCCTTTTCCACCACGCAGAAGGCGAAGTTGGCGCTTGATGCGACGTTCGTCACCCAAAGCCGGCCCCAGGCGCCACCGGGCGCCGTTGCCACGTTGTATTCATCCGCGCCGATGTCGCATGTTGCGCCCGACCGAACGTCGCCATCCATGTCAGCAATGGGAACGCTTGAATCTGCCCCTGGACCGATTCCCGCGCCCCGGTTGGGGGACGAAGGTTGGATGTGATAATCCTCAACGCGCCATGCTTGCGGCGGGCGCACTGCTCCGCCCCGTGTCATGTCGCCCCAGACCGTGATCGTGTCAGCGGTGTTGGATAGGATAACGTAGTAATAGGTACCCACTTGTATCTCACGGCCATTCAGAGCGCCTTCCGGCAGAGGATCGCCGTGGTGGCGCAGTACGCTCGTGAATGATACTTCATCATAGCCCGCTGCGGTAACAGTGCCCCAATAAGGGGACACAACAAAGCGCGAGTCGGAGTCAATGTTGTTTCCCCCCAGTCCGCTCCACGCGGCATTGATATTGCAGTAGCTAACCGTGGGAGAGCCGGAATAAACATTTATGGGGGTACCGCCGTTCAGGCGAACCGTGCAGTTCGTGATAATGGCAGAGGCATTCCAGCAATAAATTCCGCCACCCGAATTGCTGATAATTGTGCAGTTCGTGATCGAGGGGGCGCAATTAAAGCAAGAAACACCGCCGTAATATGAGGCCGAATTTCTAGTGATCGCACAGTTCGCAATCGAGGGGGAGCCATAAGAGCAATAAACACCACCACCGCCGCCTGCTGAATTTCCAGTAATCGCACAGTTCGTGATAGAGGGGGAGGATCTGTAGCAAAAAACTCCGCCGCCGTCTCCCGCCGAATTTCCAGTAATTGCACAGTTCACAATTGAGGGGGAGGAGCTGTCGCAAGAAACTCCGCCACCTTTAGTGTTCGCCGAATTACCGGTGATGGCGCAGTTCGTGATCGAGGGGGAGCCACCAGTGCAATAAACACCGCCGCCCCAATACCCCCCCCCCTATTGCCGATAATCGCGCAGTTCGCGATAAAAGGGGAGGAGTTGGCGCAATAAACCCCGCCGCCGTATGCAAATGCCTCGTTGCCGGTGATCATGCAGTTCTTGATCGAGGGGGAGCCACCACAGCAATTAACACCGCCGCCACCGCTATTGGGGTAATTGCTCGCCAAATTGCCGGTGATTATGCAGTTCGTAATCATGGTGGAGGCGCTATTACAATAAACCCCGCCGCCGTTGCTTGAGTCCTTCGCTAACCCTCGTGTCACGGTGAACCCATCCAGCCGAGCATTGTTTGCCCCGACTGCGCCTTGACGCGCGCTTTCCCCATCAATGGCCGAGACATGGGCGGCGATGTCACGCGACCAGTCCGATGTCTGGAACCCGCCATAAAGGTCCACATATTCCTTCATCCAGACGACTGTGGAGCCCGTCCCCGTGTAAGTTCCCTTTGCCACGAACAGCGCATATTTCTTCGACGCCGAGGCGTCGGTGATTTGATCAAGAGCGTACTGAATAGACCGCCACGGACTGGACGGGGCGCCGGCGGCGGGAGTATCCGTCCCTGTTGA
This sequence comes from Candidatus Sumerlaeota bacterium, assembly GCA_026398575.1. Next base: position 39,494 of record JAPLSP010000637.1, read on the forward strand.
AACGGAGACATAGCGGATCTGCTGGTAGGAGGCGACGTTGACGGTTTCATTTTTCGGGCCGATGTTGTTCGGATCGCTGAGACCCATTCTTGCGCCAAAGCCGCCTGACAATTTCGCCGCGGTGAAGCGAATGGGCGCTTCGGCGGCGCCCACCGCCGTCAGATCGCATCCCGTGTCCGCCTTGATGTCCATGCCCGGGTCCACCTTGAAGAGCGCGCCCGGCATAATCGTTGTGGCGCCACGCAAAGAGAGATTCCCCGTCACATGATAGGTCGTCGCGCTGGTGAAGGTCTGGCCGATTTTGACGCCGCTGATGGGCAGCTCGTTTTCGATGGGCAGATCGAAATCGAGGCTGGCAACATATCCGCCCGCTGTGGCAATGGCAAGATTGAATGCCACGCGTTTGACGCCTGCCGTGGATAAGATGGTAATCGTCGAGAAGGGATCAGAGGCGTTGGAGGCTGAGCCGCCGTTCAGGATCGCGGGGAAAAAGGCGGTTGAATGGGAGATCGGTCCGATGTCCGGGTCCAAGGTCGAGAGCGTGACCGTGGTATCGAGGGCGTCGGCTTCGCGCGAAGTAAGCGTCACGATCAGGCGCGCCGTCTCGCCCTTATCGAGGGCGCCGTCGGTGTCATTGGCGGCATTGTAGGCCTTCGCGTCGTCAACAGTCACTGAGACGACGGCCACGTCGGGGACCATCGGCGCGTTCAACGCTGCGCCGGCGTCGAGCATCCCCGCGCCCTGCCCGTCATTGGGCTGGAACTGGCTGGACTTCTTGCAGTGGTTCAGGATGTGCCGCTCGATGGCCTGCAGGGATTGTTCGGGATACTTCGCCTTGAGCAACGCGATCACGCCGGCCACCATCGGCGAGGCGAACGACGTGCCCGTGCCATAGGTCCCGTTGAACTGTCCGCCTGGAATCGTCGAAAAAACCGTCGCGCCGGGCGCGACGAGGTCTACGATCTTGCGCGGGGAGGATGCGCGCGAGGAGGCCTGCGCCAATGGGTTATAGCCCTGCCCCCACAGACCGTTGAAGTTGCTCCACGGCGCATGCGTCACGCCGTCGTCCTGCACGGCGCCGACACCCAGCACGCACGGATAGCTCGCCGGATAGACCGCCTTGTCGCCCTGGCCTTCATTGCCCGCCGCTGCCACCAGCGCCACTCCCGCCGCCGCGGCCGCCTCGCATGCCTCGCGCAACGTACGCGAATCCGCGTCGAAACGAAGGCTCATGTTGATCACTTGTGCCCCGTGCGCCACTGCCCAGTTGACCGCTGAGGCCGTGTCGGCCGCCGTAATCGCGCCCTGCGACGAGGTCACGTCGAGCGATATGATTTTGCATCCGAACGCCACGCCCGCGATGCCAAAGCCGTTGCCGTTCGTCGCGCCGATGATCCCGGCCACGCGTGTTCCGTGTCCGAGATCATCGCTGACGCTCGCGTCGCCATCCACGAAGTTCCAGGAATCGCTCAGCGACAGCGCGCCGCTTAAATCCGGATGAACGGTTTCGACGCCCGAATCAATCACTGCGACCTTGACTGGAGAAGCGCCGCCTGCGCCGGGTTGGGCGTCCCAGGCTTGCTCCATCCCGATCAGCGCCAAGTCCGCCGCCGTTTGGCC
>JAPLSP010000103.1 GCA_026398575.1 Candidatus Sumerlaeota bacterium
TTCATCGTCTGCAATTCGTTCACCATTGATTGGCCTCCGATGGGGTTTGGATGACACCTTTAGCCCTAGCTAAAATCGTGCCAATCAATGGTCTTTATTTCAACAAACTGCAATGCCCTTAGGGGGCTGACGGATTAGGGATTTGGTTGGCAATCATTCATTATTCAGCTCTTGAATCCTGCCAATGCAATACGGTCAAATTCGATGTCGAAGCATCAAAGTGGGCGCCGGACGCCGGACCGCACGATTGCATGAAGCTCCATTGCGCGGTCCGGCGTCCCGCGCCCACAGGAAAAGGAGACAAAAAATGAAATGCCATGAATTGTCAGCCGCGTTTTTGATTCTGGCTGTCTGGGCGAATGGTGCCGCGTTGGCGCAAGGCATCGCCGCGCCGCCCAAGCCGAATTGGGATGTGGCGCCCCAGCTCGCCGTCGCATCCACAGGCGAAGCGCAAAAGCTTTGGAAGCCAATGGGTGAATCCGCGCCGGTGGAATGGCAGCAGCCAGCCGCTACAGGCGCGACGGCCGCGGCGAGTCCTGCGGGGGAAAAAACCAGCGTCTTCAGGATGCGCTGCAATTTCAAAGGCATGACCGACCCGCGCGCCTCCTGGGATATCCGCCTGCCGCTCGATCTGGAAGGCCGGCAGGGAATCAAATTCCAGTTCCTTTCGAAGAACGTTGACCCCGTCGGCAATTTTTCATTCTTCTGTCAGAGCGGCGCCGGGTGGTATTCGGCCACATTCGATCCGCAGGCGGATGGACAGTGGGAAACCATCGAAATCCGCAAGAACGCATTCCACACCGAAGGCAAGCCCGACGGATGGGACAAGGTTCAGACGATCCGCATCTCGGCATGGCGCTCGCAGGATGTGGATACGGAATTCTGCGTCGCCAATCTTGGCGCGTTTGGCGAAAAGCCGCGAATACTTATCCTGAGGGCGGATTCCACCGGCGACACGAACGAAAAAAAATCCATCGAAAAATTTTGCGCCGCGATGGCGGAGAATTTTGAGGCTCTGGGCGCGCCCTGCGCGATCGTGGGCGACCAGACGCTCTCCGCGAAGCAACTGGAGGGAATCAGCGCGGTGGTCCTGCCGCATAATCCGGGTCTGCCCGAAGGCGCCGCAAAAACGATCCTGAGCTATCTCGGGGGCGGCGGGCGCATCATGGTCTTTTACGGCGTCCCGCAGGCGCTGGTCGCTGCGATCGGCGTGAAGCCGGGGGCGCATGTAAGGAGCGATCCGCCGGGATTGTTTTCCAGGATTTGCTTCACTACGGGGACGCTGCGCGGGGCACCGGATCAGGTGCGGCAGAATTCATGGAACATTAATGATTCACGCCCCATCGAAGGACGCGCGCGCGTGGCCGCCTGGTGGTATGACGCGCAGGGAAAAAACACGAACCACGCCGCCGTCCTCATTTCCGGCAATGCGTTCGTGATGACGCACGTCCTGCTGGATCATGATCCCGTCGGCGCGCGCGGAATGCTGATGGCCGCGCTCGGGACGCTGGCGCCGCAGCTGGCCTCCGCCTCCGCCACTCATGCCATCGAAGCGGCGGGAGCGGTCTATCCCTTCACCGACGCGGGCCAGCTCAAGGAAGCGATTCGCACGGCGGCCAAGGATCGCCCGGCGCTGCTGGCCGAATTGTCGAAGGCCGATTCATTAATCCAGCAGGCGCGGGAGTCGCAAGCGCGCGGCGAATTCGCCGAAGCCGTCAAAGGCGCGCAACAGACCGAACGATTCCTCGTCAACCTCTACGCGCAAGCGCAGCGCCCGCTGGCAAAAGAGTTCCGTGGATTCTGGTGCCATCGGGCCTTCGGCGTGGATGGGATGACGTGGGACGAGGCAATCCGCATCCTGGCCGAAAACGGATTCACGGCGATCTTCCCGAACATGCTGTGGGGCGGCGCGGCCTTTTATGACAGCAAGGTCCTGCCTGTGGCGCAGGAGGTGAAAGAGAAGGGCGACCAGATCGCCGCCTGCGTGGCCGCGTGCAAAAAATACGGCGTCCAATGCCACGTCTGGAAAGTGAACTGGAACATGGGCTGGGCCACGGCAAGGGACTTCAAGGAGCGGATGCGCAACGAGGGCCGCACGCAAATGCGCTTCAACGGATCGCCAGAAGATAGCTGGCTGTGCCCCTCGAATCCGCTCAACCAGAAACTCGAAATTGATGCAATGGTCGAGGTGGGCGAGAGCTACGCAGTGGACGGCGTGCATTTCGACTACATCCGATACGGGGGCGACGATGTTTGTTTTTGCGCGGGCTGCCGCGAGCGGTTTGAAAAGCTGATCGGGCGCAAAGTTGAGCGCTGGCCCGCCGACGTTCGCGTCGCGCCGCTCAAAGAGCCGTGGCTCGAATTCCGGCGTTCCAACATCACAACCGTCGTGCGCTCGGTGAGTGAGACGCTGCGCAAGTCGCGTCCGCAGACAAAAATCTCGGCGGCCGTCTTCCGCAACTGGCCCGCCGACCGCGACTCCATCGGACAGGACTGGAAGACGTGGGTGGACAAAGGCTGGCTGGATTTCGCCTGTCCGATGGATTACGAGCGCGATCTGCGCGGCTTCGACCGGATGGTACGCCGCCAAAAAGAATGGATGGGCGCGCATCCCTTTTATCCCGGCATTGGCCGTAGCGTCTGGAGCTTCCCGAACGACATCGTCCTCGTATGTGAAGAAATCAAGAAAACGCGCGAGATTGGAACCGGCGGTTTCATGATCTTCAACTACAGCGCCCCCGAAGCCGCCGAAACCGTCCCGATGTGCGGCAAAGGCATCACACGCAAGTCGGATTAGGCTTGAATGTGCGCCTTGCAGGCTGATAGCCATGTCCGGCGAATTTATTATCGCGGCGATTCTTGTTCGCTTGAGAGGATTCGGAATATGGCTTTCGACTTCACGGGGCAGACGGTGATCGTGACGGGCGGGACGCGCGGGATCGGACGCGGTGTGGCGGAGGCGTTCCTCAAGTCGGGGGCGTGCGTGATCGCCACTTATACTTCCAACGCCGCCGCTGCCGAGGAATTCAAGAGCGCGAACGCTGCCTTCGCGGAGCGGCTGGAGTGCCGGCAATTCGACGTGGCGGATTACGCGGCCGTCGAGTCCTTTTTCCGTTCTCTCGAGGGGCAATACGAGCGCGTCGAAATCGTCGTCAATAATTCCGGCATTCGCAAGGACGCGGTGATCGGGATGATGCCGGAGGCGGATTGGCGGCGCGTGCTCGATGTGAATCTGACGGGCGCCTTCAATATGTGCAAGTTCGCCGTGCAGACGATGTCAGGCCAGCGCTATGGCCGCATCGTCAACATCATCTCACCGAGCGGCAAACACGGATTCGCCGGGCAGGCCAACTACGCGGCCTCGAAGGCGGGTCTGGAGGCGCTGACGCGCTCGATCTCCAAGGAAATCGCCCGGCGTAACGTTACGGTCAACTGCGTTTCGCCGGGATTCATTGGCACGGATTTAATCAAGGACCTTCCGGAAGACCTGGTCAAGCAATACAAAGACAGCGTCCCGATGAAGCGCTTTGGAACGATCGAAGAGGTCGCTCACTGCGTTCTGTTTCTGGCCTCGCGCGAAGCCTCCTACGTCACCGGCGCAACGCTGGAGGTGACGGGAGGACTGTGAGGATTTACGATTGACGATTTACGATTTACGATTTACGATTGTCTGGCAATGATTTGTGATTTGTGATTTGTGATTTGTGATTCGTGGTTCGTGGTTCGTGATTCGCGGATGGTTATTCACCAAGCACAATCTACCAGCCACAATCCACCATCCACGATCCACGAACCACTGCACTAAAATCGTCAATCGTCAATCGTCAATCGTCAATCGTCAATCGTCATTCTCATTCGGGCTTTGGCGCCAGGGCGCAGGTGAATTCAACGGTAACGGCTGTCTTGCCGTTCACGAGCGCTTTGCCTTTCATGTAGTAGGCATTTTGAAGTTCATCCACGAGTTCGGCATGCAGTTCCAGGCGGTCGCCGGGGCGAACCATTTGCTTGAATTTGGCGTTGGCGATGCGCGTCAGGACGGGCACGCCGTTTTTTTTTGCGGCGGCGGATACTTTGGATATCAGGATGGCGCCCGCCTGGAAAATCGCTTCGCAAACCAATACGCCGGGCATCAGGGGAAAGTCCGGGTAATGCCCTTTGAAAAAGGGTTCGGCGGGATCCAGGGTTTTTGCCGCCACGATTGTTTTGTCCGCCATCTCCAGGATTTCGTCCACATAAAGGAAGGGCGGGCGATGAGGAATGGCTGCGAGAACCTCCGGAGCGATCATGCGTGGCGCCTCCCAGGATCAATCGAGTTTTGATTAAACGCATAGACCGGAAAGCATCAGGACGCTTTCCGGTCTAGGTGATTGCGTATTCGACTTGCGGCGTTACCTGGCCTCAAAGACCGACAACGTCACAGGCGTGGTGCGTGAATGCGGGCTGGCAAATCCGGGGCCGGCGGCCATGAAATCCAGCGCGGCATTGTTCGAGTCAATTCCGCCGACGACTACGGTGATCGGCGGCGTGCCCGGAACGGTATCCTCGAGGCTGCCCAAGGCGGCCCGGCGGCGGATCGAAATTGCTTTGACGGCGTCCGCATCCAACGTGTCCTGGGTGCCGGAGCCCCGTCTATTGGGAACCAACGTGGTATTGAGGACGCGCGTAGGATCGGTCTTTCCAGCGTCATCCACCAAAGTGCCGAAATTGATGCCAGGCGCCGGATTGGCCGCATAAAGCACCGTGTCGGTGGGCTGATTGGATTTATCTTTGAGGATGATGCCGCGGACGTTGGTCGAGGATCCAGCCATGATCGTGAAGGGGATTTCCTGGTCGGGTTGTTCGATGAAAACGTCTTGGCTTGCGATCAGGATGTACTGGCCGGGTGTAAGCGTGGTCGGAGCGTCAATGGTGATGGTCTTGTAATTGGTTGCGCCGTCCCACAATTCGATCTTCCAGCCGTTGATGTTGACATCTTTCCACAGGGAGGGATGGCCGTTGTAAATAGTCCGATTGAAGAGCTCGATAAAGGCATTCCCGCCTTCGGTATTGTACATGAACTCATTGATGACAATTGCGCGCGCGGAAGTAACCATTCCTGCAATCATCATAACCGCCAGAGCGACGCTGATCCTTCTCATGTTCATCTCCTTATTATTAATCTGGGAAATCCACTCATGGGTTTCCTTCTGGATTACCTTCTTCAGTGATCCGCGGGGACTTTTTTCAGGAGCGCAGAGCGATCCACGAGTCAAGCACCTCACGGTTCGCTTCCTGAAGCAGGGAAAAGCCACAGGAAGCTGCTTTCAATGAGTTATATAACGCCCCACCTCCTGCTTAACGATGAATTTCCATCTTCTTATCGGCTATTCTCTCTGCCGATGCCTGAAAATGCCTTTCGGCAAACAACCGCGGTATTTTTACCCACTTAGCCCCTCGGAGTCAAGGGGATTTTTTATTCGTTCCGGTTTTTTTTCGCGCGCATATTCAGCGCTTTGATGCATCTCGCTAACGAACTGAAAGTAATGCTAACCGCAATGCAGGCTTAAAGTCAAGCTATAATTTTTGCAAGTTTCAGCGGCTCGGCGGCGCCGAAGCGCCCCCATCGCCCGCTGGAGCGCCAAAACGGTTGAACCACACGCGTTCCTCGACGGGCTTTTTCTTCGGACGGGGAGGATTCGGATCGGCGGGTACCCCCAAAGGCAAAAGAATTCGGACGATCTTCTCTTCCGGAACGCCGAGCAGCCTCCCGATGATTTCAGCGCGCCCTTCCGAGCGCAGCCAGCCGTCCACCCATACGCTGGCGTATCCCAGCGCCGTGGCGGCCAGCAGCATGTTTTCCGCCGCCACTGCGCAATCCTCGATCTGGAAGTAAGGGCCTACGCCGCCCGCCTCCGGATGTTTGTCCACGACGCAGGCGATAAAGGCTTTGGCTTGCTGCATGGCCTTGTTGGACTGATGCATCGCGCGGATTTTTTCAAGCAGCGCCGCGTCGTCCACCATGACGAACGACGTGGTCTGGAGGTTCCTCCCCGAGGGCGCCTGGCAGCCGGCCTGAACAATCCGGAGAAGGTCTTTACGCGGAACCGGTTGATCGGTGTAAGGCCCGCGATAGCTGAAACGCTTTTCAATTGCTTCGAAGAAATCCATGGCGCGTTTTCCTTTAACAATTCAGGTTTGTTGGAGGGCGTCTGAAAATATCCTCAGCCTTTTTCAAACTCCAAGGTATCAATATAAATATTGGGAGGTGGCGTCTTGAATCCCAGCAAATGATACTCCCTTGTCGAGTCATGATATAACACCAGAAAAGGATACCAAACCTGATACGTTCCACTGCTCTTCAGCTTGTTGCCGGTGACTTCAGTCCAGTTCCAGTATTCGTATTGTGAGACGCCGTCAAAGATGTACCACTCGAGAAAGGCCGTTGAACCGGGCTTGGTATAGGTTCCATTCAGCAGGGAGTTGTCGTTGGCGTAGGTGGCCGTCGAGGCGGAGAACGTCAGCGTGATCTGATAGTCGGCTGCGTTGTTCTTTGAAACGAGCAACAGGCTGAAGGTTCCGGCATTCAGCGTTCCGGTTTGGTCAAGCGAGGTATCCGCGCCATTGAACGAGGCAATAATGTAGCCCTGATAGATAACGAACACATCCACGTCCGCTCCGGCCGCCCATGTCACTCGCGTTCGAACGTCCATCTGCGCCGGCAGTGTAAAAGAATAAAAATCCGGGTCGCCCGTATATTGCTGGCCGTTCATGCCGCCGGAACTTAAGCGGCCATTGATGACAAGCGTTTGTCCCAACTGAACGCTGCCCAGCGACTGGGCGGTGGCCAGGGTGTCGTTGGGCTCGATCTCCTGGATGGCGCCGGGGGTGAGGCTGGGATGCGGCGTGGGGGTCGGATGCGGCGTCGCGGTAGCGCGCGACAGCGCAACCACGTCGGCGATCGCTATCTTCGAATCTTTGTTCGCGTCTGCGCCAGCGGGCGGCGTCGCGCTCTTGCCCAGAAGATAATTCACTGTGAGCGCGCCCGTGCTCGCCGTGGTCAAAGTCTTGAGCGCGAAAACGCCGAAGACCGCGGCGCCCGGGGCGGATGTTCCGGAGATGGATTTTCCAGAGGCAGATTTCCCGGCGGCAGGCTGTGCAGCCGGCATGATGGCGGGTTTCGCGGCGGGTTTTGCTGAAGAGGTCGTTCCCGGCGCCGTTTGCTCTCCCGCCCATCCACTGCCCGACATCGCGGCGATGACCATTGCCGCAAGAATGATTCCCATTTGCATCGTATTCGCTCCTTGATTCATAGTGGCATCTCAATTTGGCTCTTTTTGCGAGGCGCGTCTTCTTGGACCAACACGGACTGACACGGACCAACATAGACTGGCACGGACTGACACGGACAAGCCACCTTACAAAATCCATCCAATAATCATTGCTGTTCCCGGCTGTTTCGCCGATGCCGATAAAGCCGCTCAGTAAAGCCTCCCTCTTTCTCAAAAGAATCAGCCTGCGCTTCCAACTGATTGTCCAAGAAATAACAGCACAAGTTTAAAAGAGACAATGCCGCATTAGCTGCTAACTCGACGTATGATGGAAGATGGATTGCTGCACGGACGGACACGGACGAACACGGACCAACACCGACGGGCACGGACCCCCCATTTGAATTGGCCGCAGCCGTCTGTGTTGGCGCGTGTTTTGGTCCGTGCGCGTCCGTGCCAGTCCGTGCCTGATCGTATTCCTCTTTCACCCAGGCGCGCACTTCCTCCAGCTTCGCGCATCGTCTTGCCTTGAAGCGCTCCAATGCCGGATGCTTCGGGCGAAATTCTTCCATTCCCCGCTGACGCAGAAAATCCCTGTAGTCACGCCGCAGTTCCTCCAAACTGGCCCGTGCCACGCCCGTCAGCTTCAGTTCCATCTTTTTCGACGTGCCCTACGCCTGGCTTCCTTCGACGATATTCTGAACGCCGGACCGCGCCGCCTGTGTCATCTGATCGCGCGTCTGGCTGCTCCGTTCGATATAGCGCTCGCAAAATAATGCCGTCAAATCATAGATCAGCTCGGCTAGCTGAAAACTCTTCAGCTTGCGATAGCCGCCGTGCTTGGGGATCAGAGACTCATGCACATCGTTTCTCTTTGTTCCCATGGGCTGCATCCCTGCCTATAGGCTGTGTCCTCTGCCTGTCCATATTCGTCCGTGGCCGTCCGTGCCTGTCCGTGTCTGTCCGTGCTGGTCCGTGCCTGTCCTTGTTTCAGGCCTTTTGGGCGTCCTTCTTGTATCGCTCCGCCTTGGCAATGATGAACTCCCGCCAGGAGGGATCGTCCAGGGCGTCGGCTATGGTGAAGATGTCTTTGTCGCCCCGGCCCGACTGATTAATCAGAATACTTTGATCCGGCCTCAGCGCCGGGGCTTCCTTCAATGCCTGGACAAAGGCGTGGGCGCTTTCGAGCGCGGGGATCAAGCCTTCGGCGCGCATCACCCGCCGCATCACCGCGATGACCTCGGCGTCGGTGGCCGATTCAAATCGCACGCGCCCCCGGTCTTTGAGATAGCAGAGGATCGGACTGACGCCCACGTAGTCCAGCCCCGCCGACACGGAGAACGTGTCGCGCATTTGCCCTTCCTCATCCTGCAGAAAGAAAGTCTTATATCCTTGCGCAATCCCAACGCTCGCCGGCAACGGCCCCGCCGCCGGGGTTCGGGGTTCGGGATTCGGGATTCGGGCTTCGGGCTTCGGGATTCGGGCTTCGTGACTCGTGACTCGTGACTCGGGGTTTGGGATTTGCGACTCGGAACTCGGAACCCGGAACTCGGAACTGGGGTCTCGGAACCCGGAACTCGGAACTGCCTCGCTCGCGAGCCGCGTGGCATGTTGGCCGGTGGAGAGGCCTTTGCCGCCCGCCTCGACGCCAATAAGCTCGACGCCATCGTCATCGAGGAATCCCTGAAAAACGCCCATTGCGTTCGAGCCGCCGCCGACGCAGGCATAGACGCGCGCGGGCAGCGAACCGGTTTGCTCGAGCATCTGCCGGCGCGCCTCCTTGCCGATGATGGATTGGAAATATGCGACGATCATCGGGAAGGGATGCGGCCCGCACGTCGTGCCGAGGCAATAGTGCGTCGTATCCATCGTCGCCACCCAGTCGCGCATACACTCATTGATCGCGTCCTTGAGCGTCTGCGCGCCGTCCGTGACGGGAACGACCTTGGCGCCGAGTTGTTCCATCCAGAAAACATTGGGCCGCTGCCGAGCGACGTCCTCGGCGCCCATGTAGATAACGCATTCATAGCCGAAGCGCGCGGCCATCGTCGCCGTGGCCACGCCGTGCTGCCCGGCGCCCGTCTCGGCGATCACGCGCGTCTTCTTCATGCGCCGCATCAGCAAGCCCTGCCCCATGACGTTGTTGGCCTTGTGCGCGCCGGTATGGTTCAGGTCTTCGCGCTTGACGTAGATGCGCGCGCCGCCGAGCACGCGGCTGAGATTTTCCAGAAAGGTGACCGGCGTCGGGCGGCAGGAATACGTTTGCATGAAGCGCTCGTATTCCTCCCAAAACTTCGGGTCCTTGCGCGCCGCATAAAACTCCGCGATCAGATCATCCAGCGTCGCCCGCAAAATCTCCGGCACAAACGCGCCGCCATAAGGCCCGTAGTAGCCCTCGCGCTCAAAGTCAAAGAGGTTCCATTTCATGAGTGATTCCTAATCAACTTCCAGTAGATTGAGACCACGTTTGGAAAGGTCTTTGTCAAAGGAATAGGCATCCTTTTCATTTTTCGCATGGCAGTATGCCAAAATATAGGCGTCCACTAAGCCGATGTTCTCTGACTGCAATATTCTCAGACAATCCAGCATCATCTGTTTGTCATTCATCTGTACACCGTCAAATCCCACAATCTCCGCCAATTTCTTTGCGGATTCCGTGGATGGAACCTTGTAAAAGCTTCTAAGAACATGATGCGCTTCAAATACGACGAGTTCAGGCAGATGAATGGCAATTTCGCCTCTCTCGACTTTGGGGAAAAAGTCAAAGACGCCTTTGAATTCCGGAGCGACGACCTGAGGGTCTTCAACAAGATATCTGATCAACACATTAGCGTCAATGATAATGGCTTTCATGGACAAACGCCTCCCCCATGATTTTTTCCATTTGCTTCTTTGTGGGGAACTTCTTTTTTTTCGCATATTTCGAGAGTGAACCTGCCAATTGTTCTGCTTTCGATGCGCCGACCTTGGCCAGACGGAGCGTTTTTTCTTCGGGGTCAATGGTTACATTTAGGCTGTCGCCTGCCGCGATTCCTACGCGCTCTAACAGGCGTGCAGGAATGACCGCCTGTCCTCTTTCTTGAACAATCACATTCATCGCTGATCTCCTTTCAGTACTAGAAACCGCTACCACTATGTTTCGCTGATATGCCACCGTTTTATGATCAATATCTCATCGCTTCAAATCATGAAACTTCTCAAAAGACAAAAGCCGCACGCGCCATAGGCACGTAACATGCCGGATTTTCATCGCAGGGACGCCGTCTTGGCAACGCGAAACTCGCGGCCATCCAGCGGCTATCAGTTTTTCCGCCGCTTCAGAAGGGCTTGGGCGCGGATGGTATCGCCGGAATTTTCAGGCTTGATCTCGATGTCTTTCGTGAAAGGCTCGCAGCCGTCAGCCTCGACGGTCAGCCGCCAGGTTCCGGCCGTCAGATTCTGAAAAATAAATTCGCCGCCCGCCGCCGCATCGCGCCCGAGAAGCGATTCCGCATACATCATGCTCCGCGCTTTCTTTGGCGTCAGCGTGCGAACGCCGTCCGGACCTGCGAGCGTGATCGAACGCGCCAAAGCGCCGCGGGGAGAATCCTGGGGGAGTACGATGGTTCCCTGCAAAGCCGTTTGAGGTTGAATCGTGAATGAGACCGCGCATGGTTCGCCCGCCTTCACCGTCACCGGTATTAACACCGGTTCGGCCTTCAAAGCGCGTTCATCCGCGCCGGTCACCCCGACCAAAAAATCTCCCTCTGGAACGGAGGAAAGGGTTTGCTCGGGCGCGTCCAGCGAAATCAAATTCGTGAACGCCATGCGGCTGATAAGGTCTTGCGCCGGAGGCTCCAGGCCTTTGAGCATGAAGACGCGAATCCTGCCGCCGAGCTGGGAGGCATCCCCGGTTTTCGTGATCTTCACCTGGAGCGAGCCCATCGTTGGAAGAACGAGCACGCCCAAATCCTGGTCGTGATCCAGGTTGTCGAGCGAGATGGCGTTGGGCAACGCGAGCGATCTTTCATCGTTTCTTCCCATGGACACTGAGAGCGTGTATTTGCCCATCAGGCGCCCGGTGAATGCGACCTTGCCATCGCGGATATCGTCTGTGTATGCGAATGATTGTATCTGAAGCGGATCGCCGGCGGTTTCATCCCCATTCTCCGCCGCGTCTTTTTTATAAAGAATGGCGCGGGTGATGTCCGAGAGGCGGAAGCGCGTTTCTTTTTCCGGCAGCGCCAGGCGCGCCGTTACGCGGAAACTCTTTTCAATGATGAAATCGCGGGTCGTCTCGCCTTTGATCTCCACCGGCTCCGAAATCAATTTTGACCGCGAGTTTTCTCCTGTCGTCGCCTGTATCGAAGCGATGTAGGATCCATCGCTCAGGCCAATCACCTCATAGCGCCCTTCGTCATTGCTATCGCCGGCGGGAATGCGTTGATAATCTGGACTGCTATTATCCCTTCGGAGCGAAATGCGGGCATATGGAATCGGTTTGCCGGCGGCATCAAGGACCAAGCCTTTGAGCGAGGAGCCCAGCGCGACAAGAATCTCCCCCAAATCCTGATCATCTGTCAGGTTGTCAAGATTCAGGGACTCGGGATAGTAGAACTGAAAACTGCGTCCCTGCGCGCTGTTGCCGCAAATCAGCAGCAAGTAGTCGCCTTGGAACCGTCCCTCAAAGAACATCTGATTTTCTTTTACATCATAGCTGCCACTATTTGAATCGAGCTTGAGGCCGTCTTGTTCCGTGCTGTCCGGCCCGGCATGTGATATTCTTATAAGGCAGCCGCCGGTGAGAATAGGAAGGCGGCTCGCGCCCTCCGCTCCGTCGAAGACGATCTTGACCGTGACCAGATGATTTCCCGGAATCATAAAATCGCGAGCCGTTTCGCCTCGCACGTCCACTGTCTCAGATATGTTAGACTTGCCGCTATAGTCCCTGGCAAGAGTGACCGTGACGGAATGCTTGGCTTCGCTCAATCCTTCGATCCGGTATTCGCCCTGCTCATTGGTTTCCGTGTGAAAATTCCCGTTTCCCCTGCCGGACTTTTTGGTGATCCAAATCCGGGCGCCATATTGCGGCGCATGCCCCTTCAATACATGCCCGTACAAAACAGCCGAGCCCTCGCCGGCGCTGATGTCCACGGTTTTTTCTTCATTATCTCCAAGCACGCATTTCACGGTCTTATTAAATTGCGTGGTCGCATAGCGGCCTTCCGCCCTGATTGTGTAAGAACCTGCGCGCATCCCACTGAATCGGAAACATCCCATGCTATCCAGCGGAACGAGATCACTCGAATACTGTGTGGCCCCCTCAGGGACATTCCAACTGCCGCTGACTCGCCCGCTGTCGGGCGCCACTCCCTTGAACGAAACCGTACCGCTAATGCCGCCGCCGCGCTTCAGGCCGATGCGCAGCAAGCCGCCGCTCTCATAGGACTTACGTTCTGACATCGCGATCTGAAAATCAACATATCCTGTGAAGTGGACGTGGAGACTTCCGGGCTTGCCTCCGTCGCTGATTTCAAAACTTCCGTCGGCAGCGGTAAGCGCGCGCATGCCATCCAAAGGCGCGCCCCAGGCGATGAGTTCGTCCGCATATAGCATCACCAGCGCACCGGCGATGGGCTTTTGATCGGCGGCGTCGAAGACCATGCCCTTGATCGCGACGCGCTTGGACATTTTTATCTCTATCGGCTTCGATTCGCTCTCGTCTGCCGGTTGCAGATCATCCATCTTCTGTATCCCGTATTCGGGCGCCGTTACGAGGATGGAATATTTCTGATCCTTCAGCAGATCATGGATCGCGAATTCGCCGGATGCGCCGCCGAACTGCGTGTCCTCCTTACCCTCGTCGCGGGAGAAGGTATTGAACCGGCATTTGACATTGAACGATGTCAGCGGCGCCTGCGTTTCGGCGTCAATCACACGCCCCTTGATCACACCGCCCGTCGCGATGACTAACTTCGTCTCGCGATCGGGCGGCAGCTCCTTATATTGGGTCTGAGCCCATCCCGCGCCCAGGATGCTAATATGAATAGCGCGGTTCGGCAAATCCTCAAATCGGACTTTGCCTTCCGCGTCCGTGCGTTTTTCGCGTTCGTCCGCGCGGACAAAGGCAAGGGTATTGACGGATAGCTCGCCAATGGTTTCCATCCTTATCTTTAGTCCCTCGATCGGTTCGCCTTTGCCATTGACGACGATGGCGCTGGCCCAATGCCCCTTCTCCATTTTGAAATTCACCCTTGCGGGACTGCCGGGCGAACCGGGTTGGGATCGCGCCTCAACCGCGGTGGCATACGTCTTGGCGAACGCGGCCAGCACATATTGCGCGCTGGCGTATTGGGGCTTTTCTTTTGGCTGCTCAAAGCGATACATGCCGTCCGTGCCGGAGATGGCCGGCTTGCCGTCGCTGAGTGTGTACTGCTCACCGTAATAAATCTCGGCGCCGGCGATGGGCGCGCCCGCCGCATCCGTGACGCATCCCTCGAAGACGATTGTTTCCTGCGCGCGGGTGGTGACCGTGTCCGCCACCTTGCGCGGCGCCATCGGGCGAAGCGTGATCGTGAGTTCAGCGGCGCGCGAGCCAGGAGGGAAGATCGCTGTGATTTCCCCGGGCGGCATTTCGTATCCGTTTTTTTCGGCGCGCGCCTTGATCGCGCTCCAGGCGCTCAGCCCTTCGGCGAAGGCGCGTCCGTTCTCATCCGATTTCATCTCCTTGGAAATTTTTGGGAAATAGAAATCGCCGGTATAGAGGATCACACTGGCGCCCGCGACTGGCGCGCTGGTTTCGTCGCGAACCTGTACAGAGACGCTGGCGCCCGGCATGAGCGCAATGTCGCAAGTATTCTTCGCTCCCGCTGTCATCGCGATGGCGGCCTTGCGCGCGACGTATCCTTTGGCGGCGGCGTGGATCATGGCGCGCCCTCTGGGCAAACCTTCAAGCTGCCACGCGCCGTCTTCGCCGCTGCGGACGGCGTTATCGCTTTTCCGTTCGGAATTCCAATCCAGGCATCGCGCGATCTCGGCGCCGGAGATGGGCTTGCCCGTCGCCTGGTCGCGAACCACGCCGTTCAGGGCCAATCCGGGATAGAGCACGATATCCAGAGGCCCGCCGCGCTGGCCTTCTTTCACTTCAATCATGATCGGGCGGCCGCCGTCGTGGTCAGAGATGAGCGCGCCGAGGTAGGCGGCCACCGGATATTGTCCCGGCCTCAATCCCGTGATCTCGTATGCGCCGTCTTCGCCCGCTGTGGCGCCGGGAGGAGCGTCTTTGACTTTGTTTTGGGGATAAGATTCTTCTCCCGGTTCCAACTGCGGACTGACGATGCGGACAGCTGCTCCGGTGGCCGGCTGCTTGTCCTCCCGCAGGACGTGGCCATAAATCGAACCGGCGCGCCAGACGCGTAGGAGCGTCTCGCTTGCGGGCAAATGAAGCATTTCCTGAGAATCGGCGGCGATGCCAGGGCCGGCTGCCTTGATAAATATCATCTCATACCACGACGCAGGAAATGTGACTACAGCCAGTCCTTTTGCGTCCGTCCGCGCCGCGCCGCCGACGCGCCCCGCTTCCCGATGGCCTTCCACGACGGTAACAGTGGTTCCGGGCACGCCTTCGCCGGTGTCGCGCCAAACGACGCGCACTTTCAGTTGTTTTCGGAACCCGGCCCGGACGGCGGCGGCGTTTGCGGCTTCATCATCACCCGGCGCGAAAGATTTGCGGAAATCCTTGATCCGCGCATCCGCCGCCAGACGCTCTGTGGCGCTGGTGGACGTCATATCCGCGATGGAAGAATTGCCCTGCGTTTGATTTTTTTGAGAGGAGGCCGAGCGCGCGCCATCCGAAGCCCGATTCTTCAACCAACCATATCCGATCAAGATGGCGGCAATCAACGCGATGACTATCGTCCCCGCTGCCAACACGCGAGTTCGCGTATTGGCCGTGCCGCGAGGGGCGGTTTCTGTCCGGTCCACCATGAAAATGATCCCAGCGGACTTGTATTAATCAAACGTTACATGAGGTATTTCCAGAGCGTCAGGTTTCGGCGAACACCATGTCGAGATCAATTTCCACGCCCGGCAGCGCCGTCAGGCTTACGCGGCCTTCGCCTTTCAGGATGCGCGCGGCGCCATAGCGCTTGCCGCGGCCAAGCAACCGGATCGTCAACAGTTTTTCCAGCGGATGGATGACCCAGTATTCCTTGACGCCGTGCGCTTCATAGAGCGCGACTTTTTCGATTTGGTCCTTGACCGACGTCGAAGGCGACAACACTTCGATCACGAAATCCGGCGCGCCCTTGCAGCCGCGCTCGGTAATTTTTTTGCGGTCGCACACTACGATCAAATCCGGTTGCACGACATTCTCCGATTCCTCATCGCTCTGGCCGGGAAGCGGAAAGAACACGTCAATTGGCGCGATGTAAACCTTGCACGGTTTGCCTTTGAGCGCATGGAGAAACTGAGCCCCCAGACGCAAGGCTATATCCTGATGCCTCGGCGCGGGCGCGGGCGACATGTCATAAGGCACGCCTTCGATGATTTCCCAGCGCTCTTCATCCGGCCAGGTCAGGTAGTCGCCGTATGTGAAGCCTTGTTTCTCCTTAAGCATGGGAAGCGCCATGGCATTACTCCTATTAATAAAAGCATTATCTTTGCTTATTCCTTGGGCGCCTGTTCCGCCTTCTTTTCCGCCTTCTCCAACGCCACAGTGACCAGCCGCTCGGGCGCCAGGTATTTTTTGGCGACGCGCTGAATCTCTTCGGGCGTGACGGCCATGAGCTCCTCCAGGCGGCGATCCAGATAGAGCGGGTCGTCCGTCAGGCAGGCGTAGTAGGCCAGTTCGCGCGCCAGTCCCAAATTCGAGGCCAGTTTGCGGATGGCTTCGGCGTTGATCTGATTGCGCACGCGCTGCAGTTCGCGGGTGGAAACCAATTCCTCGCGCGCGCGGGCGATCTGCTCGGCGATGGCCGCTTCGAGCTCGGCGTTGGTGTGCGGGTTGCGCGGCGAGGCGAAGATGATAAACAGGTTGTCATATTTTTCGCCCGGCCCGGCGGACCAGACCGAGAGCCCGGCGGCGATCTGCTTTTCCTGCACCAGGATTTTTTGCAGCCGCGAGGCGCGCCCGCCATCCAGAATGCGCGCCAGGACCTCGAGCGTCACGTCATCCTTGTGCGGCGCAGCCGGCTTGAACCATCCCATTCCCATCTGCGGGTTGGCGTCGAAGCGCACAACGGAGCGGCGCGGCCCAAGCGGCTCGGGTTCGCGCGTGGCGACGCGTTCGGATTGCGGCGCCTTGGGGAAGCGGCCGAAATAACGCTCGATGGTTTTTTTCGCTTGCGCCGTATCCAAGTCGCCCACGATCGCGATCGCCATGTTCGAGGCGGTGTAGTGCGCCCGATAAAATGACTCGGCCCGCCTCATCGTCAGGTTATGGATGTCCGACTCCCATCCGATGACGGGCGTGTGATAGGTATGCGCGATGAAGCCGAGCGCGAGGAACTGCTCATAGAGCGAGCCCATCGGATCGTTGTCCACGCGCATGCGCCGCTCTTCGGCCACAACGTCGCGTTCGAGGTAAAACTCGCGCAGCACGGGCGCCAGCAGCCGCTGCGACTCCAGGCACGCCCAGAGCTCGAAGGCATTGTTGGGAAGTTGGATGAAGTACGTGGTGTAGTCGTTGCCCGTCGTCGCGTTCAGGTCTTCGCCGCCGAAGCGCTTATAGATGGAGTCGAATTCGTCCTTGACGATGAAGGGCGCCTCGGCCTCCTGTAACTCCTTCATCTTCTCGCGCAGCGCCTTCATCTTGGCTTCATCCGGTTGGCGCTTGTTTTTTTCCGCGTTCAGCGCTTCGCCGGCCGCCTCGATGGCTTGGATCAGCGGCTCTTCCCTGGCGTACTCGCGCGTGCCGATCGAGCGCGTGCCTTTAAAGGCCATGTGCTCGAACAAGTGGGCCAGCCCCGTATAGCCCGGCCCTTCGTCCGAAGAGCCGACGTTGACCTCGGTCACGGCGGCGAAGCAGGGCGCATTGGCCCGCCGCACGAAATACACGGTCAGGCCGTTGTCCAGTCTCTGAACTTCGAGCCGCTCTTTAAGTTCGCCCGCAGCGCGGGTGGTATTTGCGCCGGCCAGGCAGATCCATAACGTGGCGGCGCAGCAGGCGACGATTCTGCAGCGGATTTTCATGGCGATATCACTCCTCGCTTTTAGCGCATGTTTCCATGCTGAATGCACGGCATATATAGCGCGCGCGCCCGCAGCCGGGCAAGGCGATTCGCTCCCGCATACGTTGCGCGAAGAGAAGCGCCCGGAATCACATGTCTGCAATGGATTCGCGCAAAAGAGAAGTGGGAAAAGCCTTTTAAAAGCTTGCCTAGCCTATTTAAGCCATCATCTCATAGCGAACGACAACATGCTGTCGCTCCTTGTCATTCGAATAATCTGCAATCATAGATTGAGTTTTAGCCACTGATTGCATTGATTATGCGTGTTGCAGTATCGCAAATCGGTATAATTTCACAAATCGTTTGAAAAATCCGAAGTTGTTACGAGCTTATAGGAAAAAAAGTCTTGAAAGCGGGGGCGTGATTGTATATAATCTCCCTCGCATAAGATGAAAATCATACTTTTTTGCTGAGAGGCGAGCTCTGATGAAGACATTCACAAGAAAGACTAAAGCATTCACGCTCATCGAACTGCTGATCGTCATCGCGATCATCGCGATCCTGGCCTTGATCGCCATCCCCAACTTCCTCGAGGCGCAAACGCGGTCGAAAGTAGCGCGAGTGATGGCGGATATGCGCACGATCGCTACGGCTCTCGAATCTTACTATGTTGATAATAACACGTATCCGCACATCGCAGGTTACGTCAATTACTGGAATCAGTGGGATCGCGGCGGCATTCCTTTGTGCTCGAACTTGACCACACCCATAGCGTATATTACTACGGTCATGTTTAAGGATCCGTTTGTCAGCAAGAAGTACGATATAAATATGGAAACGGAACCGACGCAGTATTCGGCGGGCATCGAGTACTGCAATATCTATTTATGTCAACGCAGGAGCGGCGGTGACAATTTCCACCAGGATTACAATACGATACCCAATCCAGAGCATTGGTCGCAGTGGGTATTGCTGTCACTGGGACCGGACGGCGTCAAAGGACCTGATGCGCGCGGCGGGACGGGTTGGGGTCTGGGCAGCTATGCCAATCCTGCGACTGATCCTATTGGCAAATTCGTAGCCTGGAACTACGACCCCACGAACGGAACTATCTCGAATGGCGATATCCTCCGTTGGCAGGCCACCTCGCGCTAATAAGGCGTGAGCCATCGCCAGGCTGCAATGCTTGTTGGTTCTTGAGCGCTTCGTTTATACGACATGATTATCTTCGCCCCCAGCGTTCGCACGGGATGCGGCGCGTAATGGCGCAAATCATCCAGCCCATCAGCCCCCATTTCAGCGGATAGAAGACCGCGGCGAACCACGGCCAAGCGTGGAAAATCAATAGGTGCGCGTTGAACATCGGGAATTCAGGCCCCCAACCGGCAAGCCAGTCGCCGACGCCTTCCAGGAGATGCTGCTGGGGCTTATAGATCGTAGCGCAGATAGTGCAGGCCAGATAGTCCGCGCCGGCGGTCGCCAGCAAAAAATACATCACGCGGCGCCATCCCGCCCGAACGCGCAGCGAAAAATAAACCGCGGCTAGAAGATTGAAGAGCAGCGTCGTGACAAAGTAAAGCAGCGTGATCAGGCAATGCCAGCGCGTCCAGGAATCCTGCCCGAATGGGCCTTCTTCGTCTTTGGCGTCCCCCCAAAGTTCGGCGCCGAACTTGACCAGCCACCAATCCGACCAAGGCAGCATGGTCAGATACAGAGCGTAGATCGGCAGGAAAATCAGGAAGAACCATGGCGCGATGAAGGACCAGAGCACGTCGGCGCGATTGAGTCCGGTCAGCAGCAACTCCTCGAAGCGCCCTTCCTGGGTTCGCCGCTTCCAATCCGCCAGTACCAACAGCAGCGGCGCGAGATACAAGGTGAAATGGAAAAGGACGAACTGGAAATCATAGGGTGTATAGCGCCCCGTTTCGACGAGCCACTTATCCAGATTCGGACCCCAGCTCCACCCCCACAGTCCATAGCCGGCGTGAAGGAAAATGAACAATGCGATGAAAAATCCCCACCACGAGCGCGCCGCCCGCCGCCATGCGGTTTTCAGTTCGGCGGCCAGCGCCGGATTGCGTCGCGGACATATTGGCTCTAAAAATTCCATTGCCTTATTGAATCGCATAGAAACCTAGTCAATGATATTTGTTAGTGTTCATTGGTGTTCATTTGTGGTTTCCTATCGCTGCAAGACGGCTAACGCAGCTTTGACCTTGCCGCCTCGCACACCGCCGCCAGGCGGTCTGGATTATCCGAGCCGAGAAGATAACGCTTCCCGTTTTTCAGCTCCACCTTCACGCCATGCGCGCCATAGAGATAAAATCCCCACATCTTCTTGCGCAGGGAATAGCGAATGCCCCATCCCCCGAAATCCCCGATGGGATTGAACGACTCCGCCTGAACCGACGCAATGTTTTCGAGCGGCATCTTGAGCAGCCTCAATCCGAACCCCCCCAACCGCACCGTGAGCCGCTCGCGATTGATCATAACCTGCAATCCGCCGTGCATTGCCACAACAAGAATCAGCAACAGCAAAAAGACCAGCAGCATCCAGGGCTGCGAGGGAACTGCGCCGATCGCTCCCGCCAGAATCCCGAGCGCCGCCAGAGGAATTCCGATGCGCAGATACAAGGGATTCTGCGTTTCCCAATAAAACCAGCGCTGATCGCTTCCGATGGTCTTCAGAAAAGCGGACGGCAACGCGGATGGCGACGCGGACGGATGATCGCTTTCCGGCGCCGTTCTTTCCAGCGGATGGTGAGGACGCAGGAACTCGATCGCCGCCGCCACGGCGGCCATCGCGCCGGCGAATGCAAGAGAAATGCCAAGAGCATTTTCCAAAACCGGCTGGGGAGAAGAGAGCTGCGGCGCCAGACGGATGGTGAGACCCAGGAAAAACCCGGCCAGCGCTTCGTCGCAAAGCGCCAGCCAGTTGAAGCATTTGCGCTCCTCGAAACGCGCGTTCATTTCATCCAGAACCGCCGACCCGATCACCATCAGCAGCGGGATGCCAACCAAGGCCAACCACATCTCAAACCGCGAGCCCCAACGGTCCGGCTGGCCGCTCCACCCGAAGTGCACGGGAACCCGTTCGGGCGCGTGAGCCAGATAGAGCAAGGTCGCGCTGGCAAGAAGGCCACAGAGCGCTGGCGCATGAGTCCACAAAGGATGCCGTAACTTCTCAAACATGGTTGTGGGTCCTCCTCATATAATTTTCTTCAAATGCTTTTGTGCAACGAAGAAGAAGTTGATGAGCTAAGGTGCAGCGCCAGCATTTGGAGTAAGACGGCTTGCCGCCTAATATTTATGCCAGGGCTGTTGAAACGCCAAAAAGAAGGCGGCAAGCCGTCTTACTCCAAAAGCTGGCGCCGCCCCTATCCGCATCATGTTTCTCCCTTTATCTCAAACGGCTATGAGCGCCCTATTTCTTAGACCGGATCGCTTTCTCCACCATTGTTCGGAGCTGATCCGCGGACAGTCCCAGGTGGAATGCGTCCGTGATCAGCTCGTCAATGCGCCCCGCAAGGCGCGATTCGATTTCTTCGCGCGCCGCTGGCTTGTCGCGCAGCGGCGCAATCTTGGCGCGGCGGCCCAGGCGCAGGTGTATGATTTTTTGCTGGCTAAGAATCTGGTAGGCGTGGCGCGCAGTGTGCAGGTTGAGTCCAAGGTCGCGCGCCAGTTCGCGGACCGACGGCAGTTCGTCGCCCGGAGTCAGGACGCCCGTGCGCACCTGTTCCTTGATGGCCGAGGCGATTTGCAGATACGCCGCCCGTGGATCGCGTTCGTCAATTGAAAGCAGCATTTGCGCGCGCCCTTCATGAACAACTGTTATAGAACATATATAACAGCAGCCAGGCGCCTGTCAATGGGAATTTTTGCATTCGAGAGGAAATTTTCCTTCGCGAAAAAAACAAAGGCGCAGAGGTTTTATCCCCTGCGCCTTTATGTCTCTGCGCGAGATATCCACTCGTTTTGGGTGAAACCTATTTCATGACTGCCTCATTTCTCATTTCTTCATTTCTTATTTTGCATTTTACATTCAACTCCCCATTGCCTTTCTCAGATCGCGCAGGTTCTCGCTCACTTTGCCGTCCTTGAAGACTGCCGCGCCCGCCACGATCACTTCGGTTCCTGCCGCCATCGCCAGGCCGATGGTTTCGGTGTTGATGCCGCCGTCAATCTCGATCTTGTAGCGATAGCGTTTCTTTTCGCGCAGCAGCGCCAGCTCCCGCACCTTGTTCAGCGTGTGCGGGATCATCTCCTGCCCGCCGAAACCCGGCTCGACCGACATGATCAACACCAGGTCCACCTTCGAAAGCACGGGATGCAGCACATCAATCGGCGTCTTCGGCTTGACGCTGACGCCCACCTGCGTCTTCAGCCGCTGCAACTCGCGCACCGCCGCCTCCAGGTCCTTGACCGGCTCTTGATGGATCGTGATCAGGTTTGAGCCGGCCTTGATGAAATCTGGCGCGTATTTCAGCGGATCGTCGAGCATCAGGTGCGTGTCGAAAAACAGGCGCGGATTGGCGGCGCGCAGCCATTTGACGACGACCGGCCCGATCGTGAGGTTAGGGACAAAGTGGCCGTCCATGATGTCGAGATGAATCCACTTGCATCCCGCGCGCTCGCATTTGCGCATTTCCTTTGCGAGGTTGGCAAAGTCCGCCGACAGAAGCGAAGGATTGACAAACGGCTGCCGCAACTTCGGATATTTGGACATGAAAGGGAATTCCTTCACTGGGACCGCCACTGGGAGCGCCACTGGGAGCGCCACTGGGAGCGCCAGCATCTTGCTGGCGAGTAAGAACGAAAGAAAAATAATACCCAATCATTCTCCGTCACTTCCAGCATTGTTTTTCATTAAATTCACCACAGAGGCACAGAGAAAAACAATTTTGTTTTCTCTGTGCCTCTGTGCCTCTGTGGTGAACTCTGAAATCTTCTTATATCGCAATTCCTATCCCCATACTTTTCTTTTGATCCCTTCTTTTAGGATCGCTGTATTGAAGTTCATCAACAAACCAAACCGGATTCCGCTCAGCTTCAAATAAGTTAATAATTGCGCCTCGTGAATTGGCAGGAGATTTTCAACGGTTTTCAGCTCAAGTATCAGCTTCTTGTCCACTACTACATCCAACCGGTAGCCGCAATCCATCTTTACTTCCTTATAAATGACTGGCAATGGAACTTGCCTTTCAAAGGACAACCCCGCAAGCTTCAACTCATAACACAGGCATTCCTCATAAGCGGACTCCAACAACCCCGGCCCCAATTCACGATGAACCTGAATCGCGCAACCGATGACTTTCTGGGACAGTGGATCCTTTACATCTTCCGCACTTGGATGAATCATAATCAATCTCCTTTAAGATTATTTTTAATTCACCACAGAGACACAGAGACACAGAGACACAGAGAAAAATCTTTTGGGTTTTCTCTGTGTCTCTGTGCCTCTGTGGTGAACTTTACGCCGTTGTTATGATTTTCTAATCGGCAGCCACTCAAGGACACGTTGGATTTTCATGTCCCAATAGGCCCACTCGTGCGCGCCGGGTTCTTCTTCGTAGGTGTAATCGAAGCCGAGCGGCTCGAGGAAGCGGCGAAAATCCTGATTCGTATCGTAGAGGAAGTCTTCCGTGCCGCAGCATTGATAAAGGCGGGGGCGGGGTTTGCGCAGGCGGATGAGGCGCCGCGCGGCGTGGATCAGATCGTCCGGGCTTCCCTTCCAGTGTCGCGGATCGCCCAAAACGTTTTTCCTTTCTGCGCGCTGTTCAGGATTGCGCTCTTTGACGCGCCCTTTGTAATCAAGCCACAGCGCGCCCGACAAGCTGGCGGCGGCGCAGAATTTTTCGGGGCAGTTGAGCGCCAGTTTGAAGGCGCCGTATCCGCCCATCGAAAGCCCGGCGGTGAAGTTGTCGCGGCGCGCGCTTGAAAGCGGAAAGAATTCGCGGGCCACGCGCGGAACTTCCTCGCTGATATATTTCCAGTACTGCCCGCCGCGCGCCATGTCGGCGTAGAAACTGCGATGCGCGGCCGGCATCACGACCGCCAGATTCAACGGCGCGACATAGCGTTCGATCGAAGTGCGCCGCAGCCAGATCGAATGATCGTCCGAAAGCCCGTGCAACAGATAGAGCGTGGGGAACTTGTCGCGCGCGCCTGCGCCCTTGGGATTTTTTCCATCGCCGCCAAGCCGCTGCGGCAGGATCACGGACATCGTCATGCAAAGCTGGAGCGATTCGGAAAAGAAATCGCAATGAATGAGGGCCATTGATTAATAGCGGATTGTATCCAGAAATGTATTCAGCGACTGGAAGCGGTCAGCGGCTTTCTTTAGCTCCGCAGCTGCATGATCCCAGAAAAGCACATGCGCTTCATAGTCCTGATTATGTATGGCTTCAATGGCTGGAATATAATCCGCGTCCCCCGCAATAAGAATAAAGATATCGCCGCGCTGCGCTTCCGTATAAAGATCGCGGACAATATCCACAATCATTGACGCATCAACGCCCTTTCCCTTGTTTCTCGCATTGCGCTCCAAAATGGTCAGCTTGAACCCAGCACGTTCCGCCGCCTTCCAGACAGAGTCTGCATCGGGCGGGCGAGACCCGTAGAACTTTGCTGTCTTTATTGGCTCATTATTGGCTATTTGGAGAATTCTTCCAAAGTCTGGGCGGAAGGAATTGTCAAATGTTCTGGTTTCAGTCGCTTCCCAAATATCCAACGCCATGCCTTTGCTTACGGCGCTGACTTTCTTGCCTTCAATCCACAAATTGGAATCATCCAAATAAATGAAGCTGCTGATAAAAACACTCCCTAACAAACGAGTAATAGCCATGCGCCTCATGGGGCTCAATGCTATTTTGTCATTTTCTTTTCTCCGCTTCTTTTTTCTCCGCTTCTTTCGACAGGTAAATCAACACCTCCCGGTGGCACAGCGCCAGCAGGTCGGGGCGGCCGTCGCCGTTGAAGTCCTTGACGATCAGTTCGCGCGGCTCTCCTCCCCCCATCATCATATCACCGCGCCGCGACGCCGAGCGCTCGACCCCCTCGAAAACTTTGAAACGGTAGAACCGTTCGAGCGTGTCATTTTCCTTCATTTGCAGAAATTCCAAAACGTGTTCGGTCGCCTCGAGCGCCAGGATTTCGTTCTTGCCGCCGCCGGAGAAGTCGCCCACTTCCACGTTCGAGTAAGCGCCTTCGTCAATGTCGGTGATATACGACTGAACGAGCCGGTAGATCTGGTCTTCGACGCCCCCGTAGATAATGCCGTAGCGGTCATTGCCGACGAGGATCAAATCGTCTTTGCCGTCCTTGTTCAGATCGCAGGCAATGAGATCGCGCGCGATGATGCCGTCGAGGGTTTCGTTCTTGGCCAGCGCGTAGGCGCCTTGCGCGTCGCGCGCATAAATCGTCAGGCAATTGTTGCCCGTGTCGAGCAGGACGATCTGCGGCCGCTTGCCGCCGTCCAGGTTCGCGACTACGGCCGCGGCGATCTCGCTCTTGGCGTTTTTGCCGTTGAACTGGTCCATCACCGAAATCGCGCCGTCTTTGCCGATGGAGAGCGCCCGCGCAAACGACGAGCGCGCGATCAGGATTTCATTCTTGCCGCCGCCCGTCACGTCGGCCACCTTCACGCGCGCCGGCGTCAACTGGTTGAACATCCCCGCGCCGGCGGCCTCTTCGACCTGCAATGCCTTGAAGCTGCCGTCCTTTTGCTGGATCAGGATGCGCGGCTGCTGATAATCGAAGAAGCACATCAGGTCATCGCGTTCGTCGTTATCCAGGTCCGCCGCCTTGATCGCCGTCAACTCCATGCCTTCGGTCTTGGGCAGCGTCATCGTCGTGGGATTGGTCAGGCGCGCGGCGCTGACGCCCATATCCGGATAAAATGCCAGATGCAGGTCCGACTTGCCTGCGTCTTTGCCGCCTTCCTTGCCGCCTTCCTTGCCACCCTCGCTTTTGGGCCGGTATCCGACGACCAAATCCGGGCCTTTGGATTTCGGGGCCAGGCGCCCGACCGCAAAGGCCATGGGTTTGACGCCGGCGCCCAGCATCTTCGGGAAGGCAAAATGCGCGCTGACGCCTTTGCCTTCGGCGCTCAGAATGCCGAGCGATTCCTCCACGGGGCTGAGCAGCCAGAGTTCGTCGCGTTTGTTTTTTTCTTTCACCATCGCCGCCTGCGTCACGCCCTGCAACGACGGCGCGGCGCGGCGCGACAGCGCTCCGTCTTCGCTCGCGCCGTAAATGGAGACTTCAGCCTTCTGCGACGAGACCAGCGCGATCTCGGGAACCCCCGAGCCGTCCATGTCGCCCGTGAGGATGATCTCCCGCCCGCTGGGCGATTCGATGTCGAAAGCGCACAGGCGCGGTTTGGAAAAGACCGGCTTCGTGGGATTGGTTTCGGGTTTCATCTGCGCCACTTTGACGACGCCCGTCTTTTGTTCGGCCATGACGACGCCCGGTTTGCCGTTGCCCAGGCGCGACGAAATTTGCGCGGAGTCGAAGGCGCCGGTCTTCATGACGCGTTCTTGGCCGAAGCCGCCCTGCTTGTCCTGGAATCGCACAATGAGGCTGTCGCGGCTTTCGGGATTCAGGCTCATGATATCCGGCAGCCCGTCGCCGTTCATGTCCTTGACCTCGAAGTCGCCGGCGATGCGATGAACGCCGCGGTATTCGCGCGGCTTTTCGAACGAGCCGTCTTTTTTTTGCATCCCCACGCGCAGCATCTGGTCCTTGAAGGTGATGATGTCGGCGCGCCCGTCGCCGTTGATGTCAACGGCCTTGGCAATGGCGCCTTCGATGTCCAGCTTCTCGGCCGGCGCCAGCTTGCCCTGTTTCTTCTGATACATCGCGGCGGGCGGATCGCAGCTCAACAGCAAATCGTCCTTGCCGTCGCCGTTCAGGTCCGCCGCCGACATCCCGTTGACCACCTGCTCGACCACCATTTCCTCTTTTTCGAACGGCTTGTCGGAGGCGAGGTCGCGCGCGTAAAAGAGACGCAGCAGATTTTTCTTGGAGTCGAAGACGGCGCAGTCCTTGCGCCCGTCGCCGTCAAAGTCTCCGATGACGAGAAAACGCGCGTCCTCCTCCGCGTCAAGGATAAGAGGCGCCGGCAAGGCGAACCGGTCCAGGTCCATCTGCGCCGCGCGCGCCGCTGCTCCAGACCATGCGACGGCGTTGATTCCAATCAGGACGAGGATGATTGCCTGCGCCGCCCGGAAGGCGGCTGGGCAAGAAGGCGCGCGACGCTCCTGCGTCCCCATGCGTTCGCGCGCTGCTGAATTGGCCTTTTTAGCTTGCAATGCCCGGTCACTCCTTGTCGAATGGGTTCAGACGCTTGGAACAAAAACAGGATTGTCAATTGCGTTTGCCCGATAAGTCAAGCCCGCAAAAAACAGCGGCGAGGCGAAGGGTATTCGTAATGAAAAGTGAGAAATGAGTAATGTAAAATGACAACCTATCCCGGCGCCAGAATTACGCAGCCCTGCATCCTATGCCTGCCGCGCACGGTTTCATTTTCAATTTCTCATTTCTCATTTTACATTCTACATTGATAACAATGCCAAAACCTTAAAGAGGGCGGGATAAACAATGAAACGTATTTGCCGCGCGACCGGCCTCCTATTGCCGTGCATGATTTGTTTGCTGAGCGCCCCGGCGTGGAGCGCTCCTTCCAACCGGCAAGACATCCTGCTGCGCAACGGCGCGCGTATCGAGGGCGACGTGCTCAAAGACACGCCGGACGCGCTGTTTCTGGACCTTGGCTACGAGGCGCTGACAATACCGCGCAAGGCCATCAACACCGCCGTCACCGCGCAATCCACCTCGACGGTGTACATCACATCCGCCTCGGTCTCGGCGGCCTCCATCGCCATGGCCAGGCGCGGCCAGCCTGGCGTCGAGCGCCGCGTCTTTTCGTCCCATGCGCAGATGATTGACACCGTCAAGCGCAGCGTCGTGGCCGTCTCGAATCCGGGCGGCTGGGGCACTGGATTCGTGATTGACCAGCAGGGACACGTGATGACGAATCATCACGTCGTCCGCAATCAGCAGTATCATTCCGTTTCTTTTTTCCTGAAAGGCGAGGACGGCGTCCTGCGGCGCACGAAGATCGAAAACGTGGAACTGGTCGCCTTCAGCCGCCTGCTGGACATCGCGTTGCTGCAACTGCCGCTGGACAAGATCAAGGACCTGAAAATTGAACCGTTGACCTTCGGCTCGCCCGACGACATCAAAGTCGGCGATCCGGTTTTTGCCATCGGCAATCCGGGCATGGGACGGCAGATGCTCGATGTATCGGTGACCAACGGCATCATCTCCTCGACCAGCCGCAACTTCAACGACGTGCTCTATATGCAGACCGACGCGCCCGTGAACCCGGGCAACAGCGGCGGCCCGCTCCTGAACGCCGCGGGCGAAGTGATCGGCCTCGTGACGCTTAAGGCGATTTTCCAGGAAAATATCGCCTTCGCTCTGCCGGATAATTATATCTCCATCTTCCTGAACAACGAAAAAGCCTACGCCTTCGATAAGAGCAACCCCAACCGCGCCTACCGCTACCTGGCCCCCGCGCCCTACGACCCGAAAGAGAAAGCCAAGAACAAGGAAGACAAGGTCAAAGACGACAAGGGCAAGGACGAGAAGGGCAAGGAAGAAAAGGCCAAAGATAAAGATAAGTAAGTGACCATCCGACGTGCCGATTCGCGGCGCCCTGGAGTTTGGACGTGTGAATCCCCCGAAGGGGGTAAACTATCATAGCCGTGGGTGAAGCGAAGCGAACCCACGGAAACGATGAGTGCGAAAGCAGGTCCCCGAAGGGGGCCAACACGGACCGAACGGCTTGCTACATTTCATCTACGCGTTTCGAATCGGCTAAGTAAAGGATTGCTCTTGCGACGGCGTTGGCCCCCTTCGGGGACCGATGATTCATTTGCCTCTGCCGTGGGTTCGCTTCGCTTCACCCACGGCTATGATTGTAGTTCCCCTTCGGGGAAAAAA
>JAPLSP010000573.1 GCA_026398575.1 Candidatus Sumerlaeota bacterium
CGTCCGACGCGTCTGACCAGTCCGACGGGCAATTTTTGAGAAAGCAAAATTCATGCGCGTGATGCATTCCATCAACCGGCGGGTTTTTTTGAAAGAAGCCGCGAAGGCAGCGGGCGCCGGAGCGGCGATTCTGGCGGCGCCGGCGATTATTCCCGCCTCGGCGCTGGGCGCCGATAAGGCCGTGGCGCCTTCGAACCGCATCGGCATGGGGATCATCGGAACGGGCAACCAGGGATTGGGAGAGCTGGGTAATTGGCTGGGCGATGAGCGCGTTCAGGTTCTGGCGGTCTGTGACGTCAACCGCGAAAGCCCGGGCTATTGGGGCGGCGTCGCCGGCGGGCGCGAAGTGGCGCGCAAACGCGTCGAGGATAAATACGCCGAGGCCAGGCGCTCCGGGAAATACAAGGGCTGCGAAGCCTATGAGGACTTCCGCGAACTGCTCGCGCGGCCGGATATTGACGCCGTATATATTGCCACGCCCGATCATTGGCACGCGATCATTGCCATCGCGGCGGCCAAAGCGCTCAAAGATATTTATGGCCAGAAGCCGCTATCGTTGACCATCGCCGAGGGCCGCGCGATGTGCGACGCCGTCAAGCGCTATGGGCGCGTTTTTCAGGCGGGCAGCCAGCAGCGCTCGGATTGGAATTTCCGCCGCGCGTGCGAACTCGTGCGCAACGGACGGATCGGAAAATTGCAAACGGTGCGCTGCGGCCTGCCCGGCGGAACGCCCGACTATAGCGCCGGCAAAAGCGTCAAGACCGAAATCACCCCGGTCCCCAACGGCTTCAATTATGACCTATGGCTGGGGCCGGCGCCTTATGCGCCCTATTGCCCGGCGCGCTGCTTCGTCAACTTCCGCTGGGTCTTCGATTATTCAGGCGGGCAGTTGACCGATTGGGGCGGACATCATCCCGATATCGCGCAATGGGGGATGGGCACGGAACTCAGCGGTCCGGAGCGGATCGTCAACGCGCGCGCTCAATACGCCACGCATCCCATCTGGAACACCGCGACCGAGTATTACTTCGAATGTATTTATAAGAGCGGCGTCAAGCTGATCGTCTCGAACAAAGAGCGCGGCGGCGTGACGTTTGAAGGAACCGACGGCAAGGTATGGGCCAATCGCGGCACGCACAGCGCCGAGCCGAAGTCGCTGCTCAAGGAAGTGATCGCCCCGGAGGAGATTCACCTGTACGAGAGCAGCAACCATTTCCGGAATTTCATTGATTGCGTGATTTCGCGCCGCGAGCCGGTGGCGCCGGTCGAGGTCGCGCATCGTTCGATCTCGATCGCGCACCTGGGCAACATCGCAATGCGCGTCGGGCGCGATATCCGCTGGAATCCCGACAAGGAGGAAATCATCGGCGACACGGAAGCCGCCGCCCAGTTATCCCGCGCCTTCCGCGAGCCATGGTGTTTGTAGTTCCAACAGTTTGTAGTTCCAACTTTAGTTGGGCTGGTTGTTTCCCTTGTTCTCCCTGTTCCCTCTCCCGCTCCTCTTCCCCCCAGCCAGCAAAGAATAAATTCTCAGAAATTGCATTGATTCAGCATGAATCATAGATAGGATAAATTATGGTCAGGATGAATTCATTGACAGGATAAATTCTATAGACAGGATAAATTATGGTCAGGATAAATTCATAACAAACTACCGCAGCAATTTATTCCGTCCCTAATCCATCCTGTCCCTAATCCATCCTGTCCCTAATCCATCCTGTCCCTAATCCATCCTGTCACTAAATCTATCCTGTCATTAATTTCCGGAGCGACCATCATGAAAAACACATTAGCGAAAAAACAGCCCATTTTGTTGCTTCTGCCAATTTTCGTCGCCGCCTTTGCCACGAATCCGCATGATCAATGCTGTTTCGCCACTGACGCTCCAGCGAGCGCAGCAAGCGCCGCAAGCGCAACACAAGCCGCCAAATCATTGCTCAATCCCTTCTTCGCCATGGACACCGGCGTGCGCGATACGACGCACACGACCTTCGCCTCCCAAACGCAAATGATCGCCGACCTGGGATATGCGGGCATGGATCACATGGGATTGCGCGCCATACCTGAAAAATTGAAAGAACTCGACGCCCGCCACCTCAAACTCTTCGCCATCTATACCGGCGCCAACATTGATCCGGACAAGCCGCCCTACGATCCCGCGCTGAAGGACGCCCTTCCCGCGCTCAAAGGGCAGAGCGCGGTCATCTGGGTGCATGTTTCGAGCAAGCACTGGAAGCCCTCCGATCCCGAAGGCGATGAGCGGGCGGTCAAGATCATACAGGAGATCGCGGACCTGGTCGCCCCATCGGGACTGCGCGTGGCTCTCTATCCGCACGCGGGAGATTGGATCGAGCGCGTCGAGGACGCCGTCCGCGTCGCCAAGAAAGCCGAGCGCAAAAACGTTGGCGTCACCTTCAACCTTTGCCATTGGCTGCGCGTG
>JAPLSP010000716.1 GCA_026398575.1 Candidatus Sumerlaeota bacterium
TCGGATCGAGCGGCCTACTGCGCATCGCGAAAGGCTTACGAAAATCTGGCTTGGCGGAGACCGACGGTTGGGATGATACTTCTACTTGTTGGATTCGTCTGACCTTAAAAAGGGCGAGGTAGCTGAACTGCGCATCGCTAAAGGGTTACGAGGGAAAAGAAAGGACCCCTGACCATGAACCTGATCGAAGGGCTTAAAGGCGCCGGAAGCGTCCGACTCAGACTCATATTGCTGCTGGGGATAGTCCTGCTTGTGTCTCTGATCGGGTGCATCCTGACTGCTGTCATGATTAATGAGAAGAGCCCGGGAGATAGAACAAGCCATACAACGTCTGAGACCCTTGGCTTGAGCGCCACATTCGAGCTTAATAAATCCACCTACAATATCGGCGAGCCGATCATTGCCACACTGACCATCCAGAATATCACCTCCCATGCTATTAAATTAAGCAAGGGTGGAGACTACCGCGCAGGACGGCGGGAACGGTGGGGATTTAGCGTGACGGACGAAACTGGAAAGAGTGTTCCGGACCCGCTCCTGATATTTGTTTCTTCAAATATGAGCGGCGGGTTGGGCGGTTGGGACAATCTGGCGCCTGGCGAAACCTATACCGTGAGCACGCTGTTGAACCTGTATGCGACTGCGCGCGCTTCGGGCCGTTACACCGTGGCGGGCGATTACCAAACCACGGATAATCCCGTGGGGAATCCTCAGGAAGGGCTCGCGTGGAAGCCGGTCCGCTTCCGGGTGCGCAACTGGTCAAGCAGCATGAGCGAGAGGCAAGGGCTCGCCTTGTTTGCCAAGCACAAGCTCGACGAAATTCATCCCTGCATTCTCTACGGCCTGCAAAATAGCACAGGGCGCATCCCGCAATTGATCGAGATGATAGAGCAATTCGCGCCGCCCTCCGGGAAGATTCCGCCTTCGCTTGCCGAGCGGAATGCACATGTCGAGGCCATGAAGGCGCTTGTTTTGATGCCAGACAAATCGGCTGTTTATCGTGCGTTCGAAAAGCAGGTCGTTGCGCGCTGGCCAAAGCCGAGCGCGAATCATGACAATGATTATTTTAACCATCATCCCATCCATGAGCCTCTGGGCTATATTTATCAATGCGCGATTACACCGGAAAGCGTGCCTATCATTGAGCGGTCGTTCGATCACCCCAACGCGTATGTCGCCGATCTGGCTTTTTGGACCGCGCTTTCGATGGGAAGCGGCAAGGCGTTGGAGCGCCTGCCGGCGGCGTTGCGCTCGGACAATGCCGGAACCAGCCGCGAGGCCCGGGAGCATGCGTTTAAGTATCTGATTATGCTCCAAGCCTATGGCGCCCCTCCGCGGGACATTGCGCAGTATATGTCAATCGAACACGCCTCAGAGTATGGGGATGCCTTGATTGACGGATTCAGGCAGGAAAAGGGAGGAAGAACCGAAAAGGCTGCCGAGGCTTGTCCCGAGCGCTGTTTGTTTTCCTACTTGCTGAATTTTCATTTTGCCGCCTGCCGTTTCTGGGACGCCATGGAGATCGCGGTGGAGAGCGATTCGCCGGCCAAGCATCTGGCGGCTTTGTATTACCTGTCCAGCTACAACCAGATGCCCGGCTTCGCTCTGACGAAAGAACAGATCGCCCAACTGACTCCTTTTGTCCGCCGGCAGATGCAAACGCATCCGGACGTTGGAGGGCGCGCCCGGGCGATGCGTTGCCTGGGACAGTGGGGCGATGCGGAATCCATCCCGGCGCTGGCGCAGGCTCTGGATGCTCCGGAAAAGCCGCTGCGTCTTGCCGCCGCCGGAGCGCTGATCCTACTGCGTCATAAGCCCCTGCTGGAAAAGAGCATCGAGCGGATTGTGGATGAAGACGAGGATCTTAAGCCGCGGCATGTGTTCTGGGTGGCGTCGCGTTTGGGTATGGAATATGCGGAGTTGCAGCGGCTGGAATTGCCGGCGTCGCCGACGGCGGCGCCTGTGCCCCGCACGACGGATACGTTTGCGGGTAATCCCAATAATCCTGCTTCAGACGAACCTGCCTCGCGCACGATTCGCGAGATGCGCGATCGCCGAAAAGCCGCTCTGCGCCGCCTGAGCGGAGAAGCGGCGCCGTAGGGGATTCTGTTCGGCATAATGCAGGGCAACGCGACCGTGGGTGTAGCGGAAAAAGGACTAACCGCCATGTGTATTCCAAAGCTGAAGCCGGAAGATACTGCTCATGCATTTGTCAGTGCATGAACAGCAGCATCCAGCCGCTGGCTTGGGATACGCCCTCTTCCTCCCGTCGTCTCTTCGTCTCTTCGTCTCTTCCTCCCGTCGTCTCTTCGTCTCTTCCTCCCGTCGTCTCTTCGTCTCTTCGTCTCCTTTGTGCCGGCATTTTCTCTTGAGCGCTCGATGCGCATCAGATTAAAATGGCTATGGTAAGTAGCATCATGGAAGCCAAGGCACTAAAGACGGGAGACGTCGTGCATATTGTTGACTGGCTGATCATGATCGTGCCGCTGATCATCTGTGGCTACATCGCGATTTACTCGCGCAAATTCGTCAAAAGCGTGGCGGACTTCATGGCCGGCGGACGCAACGCCGGACGCTTCCTCATCAGCGCCGCCCGTAGCGAGCAAAACGGGGGCGCCGTGGTCTTCGTCGCCATTTTTCAGGCGTTCTATGCTTCCGGCTTTTGCATGAATTGGTGGTGGAATATTTCCGTTCCGGTCGCCCTGCTCGTCATGACTACCGGCTATGTCATCTATCGCTACCGCGAAACGCGCGCCATGACGCTCGGCCAGTTCTTTGAGATGCGCTACAGCCGCCGGTTCCGCCTCGTTACCGGCATTCTCGGATTTTTCGCCGGCATTGTCAACTTCGGCATCATTCCCGTCGTCGGCGCCAAGTGCATGGTCTATCTGCTGCAGCTTCCCGCGGAGTTTCAAGTTTTTTCCCTCACCGTCCCAACCCATCTGGTGCTGATGGCCATATTCCTCAGCCTGTGCGTCCTGACCACCACCACCGGCGGGCAAATCAGCGTCCTGCTGACCGACTGCGCCGAGGGCATGTTCTCGCAACTCTTCTACACCTTGATCGGCCTGGTGGCGCTGATCCGGTGCTTCGATTGGGGCGCCACCCAGGCGATGCTCCTGGATACCGCGCCCGGCAAATCGCTGGTGAATCCATTCGACGCCTTCGGGATCGCGGATTTCAACATCTGGTTTGTGATTATGGCCACCATCAGCGGAAACTTCTATCGCACGATCGCCTGGCAAAACTCCCATGCCTTCAACTCCTCGGGCGCCTCGCCGCATGAATCGCGTATGGGCAACGTCCTCGGCCTGTGGCGCGCCTTCGCCGTCACAACCATGGTCACGCTCCTCGCGGTTTGCGCCATGACTTACCTGCACAATCCCCAGGGCCACGCCGCCGTGCAAACCGTCCTCGACGGCATCAAGGACACCGCGACCCAGGACCAGATGCGAATGCCGACCGCCATTTCGCAGCTGCTGCCGATGGGCATCAACGGCATGTTGCTGGCCGTCTGCCTCATGGGCATCATCTCCGGCGACGGCATCCACCTGCATTCCTGGGGCAGCATCCTGATTCAGGACGTCATCATGCCCTTCCGCCGCAAGCCGCTCACCCCGCGCCAGCATCTGCTCTTGCTGCGCCTCTCCATCGTCGGCGTCGCGCTGTGGGCCTTCGTCTTTGGCGCGCTCTTTCCCCAAACCAAATACGTGCAATTCTGGTGGGCCGTCACGGAAGCCATCTTCATCGGCGGGGCCGGCGTCGCCGTAGTCGGCGGCCTGTATTGGAGCCGCGGCGCCGTAGCCGGCGCTTGGACCGGCCTGTTCACAGGTTCCACTCTGGCGGTTACGGGAATCCTGGCCGACCTGTACTGCCGGTGCGGTCTGGAGGAAGGACAGGAATGGATAATGTGGGGCATGAAGTTGAGCGAGAAGAATGGATTCATCTTGAACGGCGTGCAGGTAAGCTTCTTTTCGGGAATGGTCGCGTGCCTCGCCTACGGCGTCGTGTCCTGGCTGACGTGCAAACATCCGCACAACATGGACCGTCTGCTCCATCGCGGCCAATACGCCGTTGAAGGCTATGGGGCCCCTAGCGCCGCGCCCGCTGATACCGCATCGCTCGCCGCCACTGGACAAGAAACGCCTGCCGCCGCCCTAACGTTTGCCACCGCCACAACCTCCGCTAATACCCCATCCGCCACAGTCAAGCGCGCCCCCTGGCTTCATCGCCTCGTCGGCATCAACGATCAATTCAGCCGCATGGACCGCTGGACGACCCTGGGAATTTTCTGGTGGTCCATGTTGCTGTTCGCCGTATTTACCATCGGCAGCGTCGGCTACCTGTTGCTCCGCCAAAGCGGCCACGACAAAGACTACAACATCTATTGGGCCTACTATTCCCTGATCGCCGGAATCTATCTCCCCCTGCTCATCGGCGCCGCTACAACCATCTGGTTCACCATCGGCTGCTGGCACGACATGCGCGTCTTCTTCAAGCGCCTGCGCGATGAAAAAGTGGACATCCGCGACGACGGCGCCGTCCGCGACGACCCCTCCGCCGCCGACCTGGCCGCCGCCGAGATAGCCGCCATGCAGGCCGCCGCCGCCGAGCCGGTTTCCGAATCAGCCAAACCATGAGCCAGAATCGGAGATAAGTTGCATTAAATCACTTGAAATCAATCTCGACAACATCGTTGACGAAATCTGATGCCATCCGGTCGGCGATAACTGAAATTTGCTCGACAGTGTCGAGCATTTCCCAGACAACGTCTGGGATTTTTCAGACGCCGTCTGAAAAATCCATCGCCGACTAAATCGCCAAAACACGCCGGATGCTAGAGGGACGGAAATAAGGAAGCCAAGTCCCATGGAATAAAAAGTGACTGCGCCCGCTCCCATTCGTCCGCATCAGTTTAGCAGCCCGACCACCGCCAAACCAAGAGCCGAGTCAGCCAATCGCTGCTGCCATTCTGAATTGGACCGGGAAATTTGGCGCCTGCCTTTGAAAATTAGAAGGCGCCGCCAAACCATAAACAGGTAAAGCAGCCCTTGCCCTGGCATTTGAACAGCCCCGCCTCCTTTAAGCCTCTCGGAGTGAAAGATTTCCAGAATTCTTACTTACAGCGAATTTGCCCTAAGTAGTTGATGCAGCTTCTCTACGAAAGGAGCTGTCTCGACTGGCGTGATTTTTTGCCTGTCAGTCTTTGACCAATGGCTTGTTTCGATCACACCGATGACGTGTGCAGGGCGCTCTGAGAGCACGATAACTCGTTCACAAAGACGGACGGCTTCATGAAGATCGTGAGTAACCATAAGCAGACTGATCCCATTCGATCCACAATTCTCCAGGATCAAATCCTGCAGCTTCATGCGGGCATAAACATCTAGCGCGCCAAATGGCTCATCGAGAATCAACAGCTTCGGCTGAGTAATGAGCGCGCGGGCAAGTGCAACTCTTTGGCGCATTCCGCCTGACAGTTGAGCTGGGTAAAACTTCTCGAAACCTTGCAGCCCAAAGGCGTTGATCAGTTCAGCAACACTACTACAAATATCGGGCGCCGCTCGGTTACCACCTAAGGGAAAACGCACGTTTCCTTCTACGGTTCGCCATGGGAATAATGCTAAATGCTGAAATGCAAACGAAATGGGAATTGGATCATCGGACTCTTTTACATCCCATGAAACGGTTCCATTATCTGGAGTTTCTATGCCCGCTAGAATTCTCAAAAACGTCGTTTTCCCACAGCCAGAAGGACCGACAATCCCCACAAATTCCCCGTGTGCTACATCAAGTGTGATAGGTTCGAGAACATGCAACCCTCCGGCACTTGCACGGAAGGTCTTTGTTATGGCGATCGCCTGCAATAATGGTTTCTTTTCGGTCACGGAGATTCCTTTGTGTAAACCATGTAATGAACGCCGCCGAATCCGCAACAAGATGCCAATCTGCCAATTCTTGCCGTAGGAAACGCCAACTGAAGCTTGGGCTGAATATCGCTAAAACGATACCATCCAATCTTCTTGCGGTGAGCGACATCAACGGCTCTGTGTTGTCGCCATTCCTTGCTCGGATACTTCATACCCAGAATTGCTTTCCAGCCTCTTCGCCAGCCCAGAGTCTTCAAAACAGCAACCCATGTAATTAGCAGAGTGAGAGGAAAACCAAACAGGCTAAAGCATGCCGACTCACGGTCAATGTCTATGAGTATGAGTTTTCCACCTGACGGCAACAACGATTTATATTGAAGCAGAGAATCTATGGGGTCTCGAAAATGGTGTAAGGAGGTTCGGGCCAAAATAGCATCAAAAATGCCTAGATGCTGTACCCAATTCATATCCTGAGCATCCCCCTCTAGAAACTGAGTATTCCCGCTATTGGATATGGAACCAGCTATTTCAACCGCCTTTTCTCGGATATCAATCCCAACTACAGATCCGAGTGGCACTACTTTGAGCATTTTCAAAACAAGTTTCCCATCACCGCAGCCGACATCTAGCACTCTCCCCCCTGTACGAAGTTGACTTGCGATTAAGGGCTCCGTAAATGCATAGAACAGCTGGAGGCAGTCACCTAGGAAAAGCTCATCAGGAGCAAGGGGATCTTTTTTCATGAAATCACTTCGTCTGTCCATAGGAACCGTTGCCTGCATTTTGGGCATATTCGAATTTGATAGAGATTGACAGGTCCGTCTGCAGAGATGCTACAGATAAGTGGACTACTATCGCCTATATTTTTTTTGCTCTCCAAATCGCAATCCCATAAACAACAAAGTTGAAATACGGAACGATGCTTCGCGCCCTTTGCGCCCATCTTGTTCTTCCACCCCTCCAGGTTCTCAAGAGCCTTTGCATGATGCGTTCCGTAAGTTTTCTCCGCCGCGCTAAGGTTTTTTATCCATTGCTCTAAATAATCTTTCTGCAATCTTGTTGCCGTTAGTATAACGTCAGATTCGCCTAAACTTAAAGGCGCTGCGGCAACGTATCGCCTTGCGCATACCCAGTGCGTCTTGGATTTTGGATTCGAGGCTATATGAATCGCGCCATCCATCACTGCCAAACTTCTTAATACGCGTTGTTCTAATCCACTTAATCGTCTATCTTGAGCCCACTCCATCTTAAAATCATCTGGAACCATGTCGCATAAAGATATATCCTTCCATGGCTCCCCTCCAATAATGAATAATGCGCCTTCGCCGGAGGTTTCGGAAATTGTACATATTGTAGATACAAGATCACGAACGCTAGCAGGAGCTCCTGATCCATCTTGAAAACTCATTGCCTTCCCTATCTCCGCAGTTAGTTTTCCGAGAGAGGATGATTCTTCAGTTCCAAATTCAAGGCCGAGCTTCCAGCGAGTCTTTTGATCGGGAGATGGATATTTTGTCCATGTCAGCAGTAGCTTTCCATTCACAAATATACGGAGGATACCGTCGCCTCCCGCAATTAAAGCAGCTGCGTTGCCTGTCTTCAGTTTGTCAAGTTTCCAAGTTAACCATCTAAGATTTCTAAATCTGTCGTCAACTACGATCTTGCCTTTGTCTCTCATCTCAGCTAAGTCTTCCTCAGGTGGAACTTTGACAATTACTATCTTGTTGACAGCAAGCTTGCCATAGAATTGATCAACATATGCACAGAATTCATCTTGCTGGAAAACCGAGTAATGTCCTCTGCAGGTAAGGCTAAACGCTTTCGCGATTTTATCAGGCTCATTGGAACTGATTCTTGATGTACCTACCGATTCATTCGAGACAACACGCTCAATATGCTTTAATACTTCAGGCGAACCATAAATAAATCGAAACGATGTGTCGCGCCCCTCATGCTTGTCTCCAGTGAGAATCTTACATGCATTTACTAAAGGCAAGAATTGCCTTTGAAATGGTTGTAGCGTACTAATTAGTTCCGATTCCTGATCTGTAGAAATCTCTTTATGGAGGTCTTCCAACGCATCTCGCAGCTCTTTTCCGAACAACTCCCGCTGGGCTATTTTGAGCGCTTCTCGCTGGCTTTTTTTAGATGTTCCTTGATTTTCTATATGGGTGTCATCATTTGCTGTTGCAGCAAATAGCCCCAAAACAATTGGCCTAATTCCATAAAGAAGTTGAGGATTAAAACCAATCTCTGAAGGAATTATGGTCCAACCAGATTTAAAACTTCCCGATACGTCAATAGCCGGAATTGTAATGACAGGTAAGGGTATTTCATTTACAGTCGCCCAAGGGACCAAGCAAATGCTGCCTTGAATTAATGCCAAAAACTTCGATAATTTCTGTGCTGTTGATAAATCTTCTTCAGGATAAAGCGTCATAATGTTGTGTGATAGATCTCCCGGACTTGCTAGCACTTCGGATTCAGCGCAGCTGCGAGCGGACCATAATCTTCGGGCTAAATCACGCGTTATCTGGTTAGTGGCCTCAGGTATCCAGTCCTTATGAATGCCATTGCCACCTTGACGCTCAACTGGAAAAGCTAGAGATGCATAACTGTTCCATGCTTGATTGAAATAATCAATTGCGAGGTTCCCGTCCTTGTCATGAATAAGTGAGTACCATACTTTCTCGGAGACATCTATTGTAACTGATTCTATTTTGTCTCTAATTTTGTATTCGGATATGGATAGAGCAGGAGTCCTTTTCTTAATATCATTTTTATGGTCCTTTGGCAAAAAAGCCAAACTAATAGTATCAGCTTTTCGCCATTTCTTAGCGGAATCAAGTAACCGCTCATTAAGTGTATTGCCGCGCCCAAATATTGAGAAATAGAGATCAATGCTTTCTGTAAAAAATCTGCCTGCATGTTCCTCAAACACTGTTTCCGTAATAGCATCTTTATTCTCATCATTTAGAATTCTAAACGCGAGTTTAGTATCCATCCCATAAGATGATACCCTAGCGTTTGCAACACGTGAATCGCGAAAGTTCACTCCTACTGCTACGCATGGAGCATCGGCGTTAACAGGCAGGTTATTGGCATAAATACAATTATTGAAAAATCCTATTGCTGAAGCTATTTCCCAGCCATCCTTCGTATATTTCACCATTTCTTCCTTAAATTGGGTGACCATTGCCGCAATTTGTATCTTTGTTTGTTCTGATTTTTCACTGCTCTGTAAACCATATTTCTCTCCATTATTCAACAATTGTGCAAGTAAGATGCGATGGATATAAACGACCCCTTGTTCATAAAGTCGCTGGTCACGATGCTTTTGTAAATTAGCAACTTTGGTTAGAGCTACCGCAATTCCTTTCGCCTTAACAAGAAAATCATGGTATTGCGAAAAAAAGAAAGGATAATTCTGATGGCTTTTCATCATGCCGTCACCATGAATCCAACATTTTCTGAATCTCCGACCTTCCAACGTAATGCCCAAATTTCGAGCAGACTAACACCCAAATAGAGAATCACACCAATAGCCACAAGTACATGGATAGCCGCGAAGAGAAGCGCCGAATCAAAAGAAAGATCCCCTTGAATGATCAGGTATCCAAGGCCTTTGTCTGAGCCAACAAATTCGCCGACGATTGCTCCCACGACACTATAGATCGCGGCCATCTTAAGAGCGGCAAAAAAATACGGCAGGGCGAATGGCAACCGAATCTTGAAGATTGTGGACCATGGAGACATGCGCAGCGTGGCGGCGTAATCAAGGAATTCATTGTCCACAGCTCTCATTCCCCCCACCAGGTTAATATATATAGGAAAGAACGATATCAGGGCAGCAATCACAACCTTTGGCCCGAGGCCGTAGCCAAACCAGATCACGAAAAGCGGTGCGAGCGCGATCTTTGGAACCGATTGCATAATGACCATCAAGGGAGAAATCAGCGCTGCAAGTTTTTCTGATCGGATTGAGAGAACAGAAAAGATGAAGGCAAGAACCAGCCCGATCAATAATCCGCTTCCAAATGCCAGCGTCGTGATCCATGTGTGGTATAGGAATTGACCCGGCATCGATAGCAGTTTCTCAAGGACACTAAGCGGGTGAGGCAGGATGTAAGGAGCGGGATGAATGAGAATAACAGCGAGGAACCAAAATGCATAAATCAAGATCGCCCCTAAAAGGAATGGAAATATCGCCTTGAGCAGATATAGCTTCATGATTCAGTTCATTCCCTGTTTGGGCAGGAACTTGTCTGTGAAAAACTCAGAAAGATTGACTTTGGCTGAGATGAGTTGCTGTGAGATCAGAAACTCCTGCGTTTTCTGCCACCCATCAAGAGACTGGGCGCCGATATGGCCTTGGGTTTCAAGGTTCTTTCTAAGAAA
This sequence comes from Candidatus Sumerlaeota bacterium, assembly GCA_026398575.1. Next base: position 10,269 of record JAPLSP010000716.1, read on the forward strand.
CTCAGACAGTCTTTTCAATTTAAGACGCTCAAAATCTTTGTTCGCCGTTGGCACTGCTTCAAAAAACGCATTCAGCGATTCCGATTTGTCAGACAGCATTTCCGCAAACGCTTTGATGGCCGCCTTCAGAAAACGCTGCGCTATGTCTGATTTCATGGTGTTCTTATTTCCAATAACGGCCATGCTGTAACAGTTCACTCCATAATCAGCGACAAATATTTCATTTACAGGAGTGCCAGCAAGTTCGCATTGGACTGGTTGAATATAGGTATATCCTCCAGAAGCATCTACGGAATCGGTCAGGATGTCATCAGCTTTTCCAGCGGTGGCCACCACCTGGACTTTGCCTTTATCAATGCCAGCGAGCGAGCAGAAAGCCAAAAATTGATTATAGGTTGTACTTTTCATATACGCGCCGTATTTTCGTCCTTCGAGATCTTTAGGTTTGGTGATGTTTCGGTCCTTGCGAGAATAAACCACCGTCGGTGTTCGAGAATAGAGCACAGCAATAACCTGAACGGGCGCTCCCGCTGAAGCAGCGATAAGGGCCGTATCGCCACTGCATAGAGCATAGTCAATAGTTCCGTTGCCAACGAGCTTGGCGGAGGTAATTGATCCATCGCCAGGCTGAATTTCGACATCGAGTCCCTCTTGCTTGAAATAGCCCTTTTTTTGAGCGAGGTAGATATAGGAATGCTCTGCCCCGACGGCCCAATCCAATCGAAAAGTCAACTTTATTAATTGCTTCTTACTTTCGATTTTTTCCTTCTGACATGAAGAGGTCAATCCCATGAGCGAGAGAAAAAGCAGCATGAGTCCAGTAAATCTGAAGTTTTTCATCTTAGTTCACCTTTCGTAATGACCTTGGATAGATCCTAAAGGCAGGTCGCCAATCCCCACGTGTGATCATTCTTGGAAACCTAAATTCGCAGAAAAGTCCTATCTAGCTCGTTCTTTGCCTCGCCTCCCCTTGGCAGCCGATTTGCATCGAAAAAACACTTCCGTTTTTTATCACGAGACACAACTTGATGCAATCTATTTTCGAGGCTATGGAGGAAGCTAACGCGCGGATAATTATCATTGCAAAAAGGCCCCTGTTGTCAAATCATAATTTTCCTGTCTAATTTTCCTGTCTATATGGAGGGAGCTTGTAATTTCCGGGACATAATTTCCGGTAATTTCCGGGACAGGTTGCTTTATTCCTTCGAGATCGGAAGGTCGGGATTTAGCCTAGAAGTCTCGCCTTCCGCATTTTTCTTGCCCTCAAGGCGTTTGATCTCCCGGTCGAAGTCCGAGATGTATTCTGCATCCTGACGTTGGCGGTAAGCTTCGTATTCACCCTCGGCCTTAAGCCTCGCTTCCAGCGCGCTGACCTTGCCCTTGTCTTGGAGAATCGGATAGTTCGACAGTTCCAGGAAGCCATTCAGAAAACCGACCCAATCTGACATCTTCATCAGGATGCCGCGCTCGGCCCGGTTCTCCGCCAGATCGAGGTAGGCTGAGACAATTCGGTTCAACTCCTTCACGTGCGCCTCGCTCAGGTAGTTCTTCGCTACCGTGACATCAGACTTCAGAATTTTGCCATGCGGCGCGCGCTTCCACGTCGTCAGGCCCATGTAAAGCTTGGTCGCATCGGCGGAGGAATCAATCAGTTCCGCCGCCGTCTGTCCCGTGATTGCCCAGTGCAGTTTGTTCTGCACGGTGGCAAAGAACTCCTTCGTCAACGGCGCCTCCGCGCTGTAATCCACCGATAGCGCGTAGATGTCTGTGATCTTCTGGTAAAAGCGCCGCTCGCTGGCCCGGATTTCCCGGATGCGTTCCAGCAGTTCGTCGAAGTAATCCTTGCCGAAGACCTGCTTGCCCTGCTTCAGCCGTTCGTCATCCAGCACGAATCCCTTGATGATAAACTCCCGCAGCGTCTTCGTCGCCCAGATGCGGAACTGCGTGGCCTGATAGCTATTCACCCGATAACCCACGGCGATGATGGCATCAAGATTGTAATAATTTGTTGAGTACGTCTTCCCGTCTTCGGCAGTATGTTCCAAAATGGAACACACTGAATCCTCGGCCAGCTCCCCCGATGAGAAAATATTCTGCAAATGCTTCGTGACAGCCGGGCGCTGAACGCCAAACAACTCAGCCAGCGCCTTCTGCGTCAGCCAGACCGTCTCGTCTTTCAAGAAAACCTCGACCTTTACGGCGCCGTCGGGCGCGGTGTAGAGAAGAAACTGGTTTTCGTTGCTCATGGTCTCACCTCTCTCGTGCAAAATCCATGGCCTTATTCTTAGTGCTCTGAGTCGTAAATACGGCGCCGAGTTTTTGCCAAAGATGAAAGTAATGCGATCGGAAGCGGCGCCAGCTTTTGGAGTAAGGCTGCTTGCTGCCTTCTTCTTGGCGATTCAATGGCCTTGGCGCTAAAAAGAAGGCAGCAAGCAGCCTTACTCCAAAAGCTGGCGCCTTTCAACTCATGCTATCGCGCGCAGCCACTGTACTTCTTTCTTGAGGACTTCGGGATGTTGCTCCTGGGGGAAATGATGGAGGCACTCGTTCTCAAGACAAAGATCGCCTTGATAGCCGGCCTTGCGCAGGATGGCGGCTACTTTTTTATAATCAATGTCCCCATCGTAAAGCGCGGCGGAGTATTGGCTGTATTCCCATCCCATCGGACGCTGCGCGTTCTTTTTGTCATCGGGATATTTCAGGTTCTTGCAGTGGGTATGGAACGCACGGGGCGCCACGCGCTCGATGATGCCGTAGAGTTTGTCCAGCGGATGGCCCCACCAATAGAAATTCATGCAGTCCATGGTCAGCCCGAGTTTGGGAGAGCCCACGCCCGCGAATAGCTTGTCCAGGAAATCCGGATCGTTGGTGATCTTGCTGTGGTTCTCGACGCCAAAACGCACCGCGCCGCCTTCGGCGGTCTGGCAGAGTTTCTTGCACGCCTCGATGGCGAAAGGCAGGAACTGGTCGGCGGGAGTTTTGCCGGGGACGACGTCAATCCGGATGACGTCCACCTTCAGCGCCTGCGCGGCCTTGACCAGCTTGCGCGTCCATTCCACTTCCTGATCGAGACGCTGGTCGAGTTTGTTGTGCATGCAGAAGGAGGAAATCACTTTGCCGTGTTCGTGAAATGATTCCTTGACCTGCTGGATGCCCGCGTCGGTTGCGAGCGTGTATTTTTCCTCAGGATGATAGAGACTGTAGCAGGCCAGTTCTTCGTTGACCTGAACCTCGGCGCCGTCCACCTCCAGGAATTTCATGGCCGCCCAGCAGTCCGTCTGCCCGGTCGCTTTCAGATGCTGATCGCGACAGGTAACCGGCCACTTGGGGGTATCGGCGCCGGCTGCCGGAAGGCTGAGTTCCGATGTGGCGCCCGCGACGGCGGCGCCAACGGCAGCCGCGCCCGTGACTTCGAGAAAACTGCGGCGGGAAAGCGAGAAAGTTTTGTTCATGGCATTACTCCTTTGGGCTACTGGCCTTTCAATTTTGATTTGACGGGCGCCCCATCCCCGGAGGGGATGACTGGTGTTTGGCTATCCTTGCGCGTAGTACACAGCGGAATTTATGGGATATTTTAATTTTTGCGGCTTCATCTTGCCTTCCGCCGGTGAGGCGAAGCCACTTAAATTCTCCACGCCCAGCGCATCGCCCCAGACATCGGCCCGTAGCAGGTTGATCGCTTGCGCCGTGGTCAGGCGCTGGTCCGGCGCTAGCTTTCGCCACTTGGGCGCCGGAAGCCGTTCCCGACCCAACGCGCCGGCTTTCATGCTGCGATGCGCGGCCAGCAGCAAGGTGGCGTAGGCCGCCGCCAGGAACGCGGGGACCGTTTCGACGGCCTTTGGCGTCCGGACTTGCGCTTGGCCGGCGCCGATCAGAGTTTTCTCATCGCGAAAGTTCATTTCGATTTCCCATCGCCATAAAAAGTATTGCACGATCCATTGAGGATCGAGGTCCGGTTTGGTGCAGATCACATACGCCGCATCGCGGTACAGAACCGGCGATTTTTTTCTCAGTCGGTAGCCGACAGGTTTGATGATGACCAGGCATAAGTTCCGTTTGCCGCCGGCGGTATTCCAGCGCACCGGCGCGACCACCTTGATCTTCATGGAACGGATTTGCCCGGCCGCCCACACCTCGACCTCCCGCCACGGCACGGCCTCGTCGCGGCGCATCTGTTCGGGGGTGGCCAGCCGCGTCCCATAGCAGCGTGTGCGTCCCCGCCCGGCCTGCGCGTCGGGCAGCGCGAAAAGTTTGGCGTCTTTGCGGATGCGGCCCACGAAGACCGTGCGGGGCGGCAGGCCTTTCAGGACGGTGGAATTCGTATAGCCGCCGTCGCCCGAGAGGATCAACTCGCGTCCCCGGCCATCGTCATCCTCATCAAGCCCTTGGCGCAGGTCCTGCACGGCGGCGGCGGCGCGCACGGATAGACATTCTTGCTTGCGTTTTTCGGCATAGGCTTTCCATATCTCGGCCGCCGCGTTCTTGCGCGGCTTCGGGGGCGTGGGGCAATGCCGCCAATCAATGGGAATAGCGCGCGCCGAACACGGACCGGCGGCCGCCGACGGGAGCGCGGCGGAGATTTGCAGATGCCGCTGACTCCAAGCGAGATTGGTCTGGAATTTCGGCCCCAGCGGATCGCGCCGCCAGCCTGCGCCATGCACCTTCCTGCCCGCTTTGCGCAGCAGCGTGTCATCCATCATCGCTGCAACCGCCATCCCATGGGCGCGACGGTGGGAACGCTGCTGCGCAAAAGCCGAACGCATGGGCGCCCACAACGCGTTGAACTGGGCGATCAAGCCGCCGGAAGTTTTTTTTTCGTGCGCTGGGAGGCGTGTTCTGACGGCGCAAGAGTAGCTGGGATTTGTCCTCGATGGTCCATTCGACGGTTTCCCCTCGTTCGAATTCCATGGCGTGCGCGATGGCGGATGGGAAATTGACGTACCACTGCTCGCTGGCCTTGCGTTTGATGAGTTGGACTTTGGTTGGATACCCCATGAGCGCTCCTCCTTTTAGATCTAGTCAAATAACTAGATAGCAAATTTCGGGGTTGCGGTCAAGGGGAAAACGCATAAAAATGAAGAAAGTTTTAGAAAAAAGAGGGAGAGGGAAATCTAGTCAAAAGGCCAAACACCAGTCATCCCCTTCGGGGATGGGATGTCCGTCAAGCCAGAGCTAAAGGGCCATTAAGATTCTCCGCCGAAAGTCGAAAGCAGCGGAATTTTGTCGGCATTGATCATCCATGTTTCATTCCCGTCCGGCAGCTTTTGCGCTTCGAGCGGCGCCTTTCGCGATATCGCTGGCGCTGGTGGCGTGGGCGGTTTATCTGTGCCGCGATTCGCTGGGACAGATGCCGCAGGCCTTGCGCGCCACGCATTTGGGATGGAGCGTCCTTGGGTTGCTCAGCATCTGGGCGGGGCTGGCGGTCGTGTCGTGGAGGCTGCAATTGGTTTTTGCGGCGGTGGGTATTGGCGGCGGACTGTGGCGATATACGCTTTACACGCTGGCGGGCTTGTTCGCCAGCAACTTCGTCCCTTCGACGGGCGGCGCCGATCTGGTCAAGGCGTTCTATATCGCTTATGACCGCAAGGCTTCGCGCCAGATATGCGTCGTGGCGAGTTTCGCCGACCGGGCGATCGGCATGGTGATCATGCTGTTGCTGGCCGCGCTGACGATGCGTCTGACACTTCCCGATTCCAACTATACGCGGATCGCCACGAATGCGGCGCTGGCGATAGTCGCGGCGGCAATCCTGATCGGCGCGATCGAGTCGCTATTGCCCTCCGGCAGTCCATGGCGCACAAAGACGATCCGCTTGTTCGAGCGGTTCCGCCTCCATCGCACAGCGGAGGCGGCGCAAATTCTGTTGCGTTCGCCGCGGATGCTCATCGCGACGGCGATCCTGTCGGTGGTTGTCTGTTTCTTTTTTTCGCTGGGCGCCTGGTGCCTGGGGCGAGGCGCGGCGATGCAGGCGCCCCCGCTGGTTTGGATCGCGCTCGTTAACGCGGTCTTCATCGCCATGCTGCTGCCGTCAGTGGGCGGACTGGGCGTGCGCGAAGTGCTGTTCATTCTTTTCCTGAAGCCCTACGCCCCGCGCGAACAGGCATTGATGCTGGCGCTGCTCTATTTTGCATTGTTTTTGCTGACCAGTCTCCTGGCCGGCGCGATTTTATCCTTTCACGGATGGAGGCGTTTTCCGGTATTCTCGGAAAGCGAGAGCGAAAACAGCCCTGGGAAGACGCTCTGATTTCAAACTAAAGTTTGAACTCAAACACAAACTGAAGTTTGAACTCCAGACACAAACTAAAGTTTGAACTCCAAACGAAACTCCAAACGAAACTCCAAACGGAAAGCATCATGACACCGGAAGAAGCGCAATCTCTCAAGGAACAACAGTCGGAATTCGTCGCCGCCGGGCTTGGCTTGATGGCCACGATCTGCCTGCTGTTTGCTGTGCTTTATGCATTGCACTGGTGGGTCAAAGACACTCCGGCAGACCCGCAAGAGATTGCGCGCATGTTTATCTGGAATTACTGGCATTTTAAGTCGGAGCCGCTAGAGAGGCTGCGCTACCTCTCGGCATTGATCTTGTCGCCTCTCTTTTTGTGGATGTTCTTCGCGATATTTCGCCGGTTCTTGCGCAAGCCTTTGGAAATCTCTTTCGTTCGTCACTCCATCTATGGCGCTTTGCTTGTGTTGCTTTTGATCGCGGCATCCTGGTTCCTTTATTTTGTCCTCAAAACGGTTCCATACTATATCAACGACAGCCTTCCGTGGCTTCATCCATTTTATTCCCTGCTATTCTTTTTGGGCGTCATTCAGCTGATCCTTATCTCGCGCAATCGGTCGGCAAACCGGATTGCCGGCTGGCTGGTCTGGCTTGCATATGTTTATCTGCTTGTCATCATCATCAAAACTTGCGTGTTCAATGAATATTATATCTTTGTAGGAACCGGGGCTTTTGGGGCGCACTTCAATCCCGTTTTTCATTCTGTGGTTCAGGTGTGTCTTGGCAAAGCCGTCCTGGTGAACCTCCCATCGCAATATGGCCTTTATCCGCATTTCCTCGAGCCGCTTTTCAGGATCATCGGGCTTTCTGTTTACAGCTTCACGGTTACGATGGGGCTGCTTCTGGCGCTGTCGTTTCTATGCGTCCTGCTTGTCTTGCGCGACAACATCCGAAACAAAAGCCTCGAACTCATTGCGTTTGTCGCATTCATCTATATCGGCTTCTTTCTCGCGCGCATCCGCTTCCTCGCGCCGGAATCATACTTTCAGGTTTTCCCGATCCGCTTTTTGTTCCCCATGGCGATGACCTGGCTCGCGTGGATGTGGATCAAGACTCGGTCCCGGCGCTATTATGCGCTCGGTTTTGCGGCAAGCGCGCTGGCGCCGTATTGGAATCTGGATACCGGACTTATTGTCTCGGTGGCCTGGTTGCTGCTTTTGCTTTATCATGAAATTCTCACGCCGCGCCCGCAATGGTTCAGGTCCTGCCTGCGGCATTTGGCGGTCTGGATTGGCGCGCATCTGTGCGCTCTAATTGCGCTCCATCTTTATTTTCTCGTCCGCTATGGCGCCGCGCCTGACTTGAAGGCTTTTGCCTCCTACCAGATGATTTTTTATCGGTCCGGCTTCTATATGCTGCCCATGCCGCTGGTTCATCCGTGGATGATCGTGGCGTTGATTTATCTGCTCGGCCTGTTGTTTGCCGCCGTGCGGCTGGTTCAGCGAATCCCCTCCCCCTCGGCGGAATTGGTCTTTTTCATCTCCATCCTGGGCGCAGGAGTTTTCAGCTATTATCAAGGCCGCAGTCATGAAAACTTGCTGGCTTGCAGCTGGTATCCGGCGCCGCTGCTGGTGATTCTCTTTGCGGACCGCCTGTTGCGCTATTGGCAGGCGCGCTGGATCGCGCCGCATATCGCCGTCCTGTCGCTGGTCTTCCTTTATCTTCTGTCTTCCGCCGCCAGCACGCTTGCGTTCAATAGCGCGCGCGTCAACGCGATTCTTCAAAGCCGGCGCCAGGCATTGAGCAAGAAGCCGCCGACTTCGGTCACCCGCGATATGGAGTTTGTCCGCAAGCATGCGATCCCCGGGGAGGAAGCGCTGGTTCTATCGAAAATGTCCTCGGTATATCATCTGGCGGGACGCATGGCTTCGCCGGTCAAAATTCCCAGCGTATCGGAATTGATCCTGAAAAAAGACTTTGAAACGTTGATGCAGTTCCTCCACGAGAATCACAAGTATCGCGTCTTTCTGGACAAGACTTCTCTCATCGAGGCGCCTCAATACAGCCAGCAGATATATCGGACACTTGCGGAAAAATATGATACTATTGAAAAGAGCTCGGACGGCGATCTTTTTATTCTGCAGCCGCGCGACGCGGCCTCAACCCGTTCCGCGCCGGCCACGCCGCTGATTCCGCCCAAGACGGCTTCGGTGTTCGCCCATTTTCTTGTTTCCAATGGCTTCGCCATCTGCGATCTGAATGGCGCTTTTATCAATCTGCTCCCCGATACGATGCGGCCTGTTTTGCCCGGTCCGGCTCTGACCGTCGAGGTCGTCGTAAGACCGGCCGCCCGCCAGCCGCCGTACAGCCATATCATCGGCACGCATATATCCAGCAGATGCGAAGGATTTGCGATCCAGCAGGATGGCGCCAGCACAAATAGCTATGTCTTATTCTATGGCGATGGAACGACGCGCTGGCTGCGGCCACTGGCATTCAAGCTGGCGGCGAAGGAATGGAACTATCTAGCCGTCGTCATGGACGGCGCCACGGCCAAAGCATACATCAATGGCGCGCTCGTTCAATCCGGCGCTATGCCAACCCGGATAGCGCCCAGTTCGACGCCGCTTTTTATCGGCGAATGGCAGGGCGGCGGGCGTGTGTTTATGGGGGATATTGCGGAGGCACGCGTCATGACAAGCGCGCTGAGCGACACCCAAATCGCCGCCACTTGGAATCAAATGCGCGGCAGGCTTCGTCCTTGAGCGGGCAATTCAAGTTTTTGTTTGAGCCCGTCGTTCAACCTCCATGCTAAGTTCTCTGAGTCATAAATTCAGTGACATATTTTTCACTGGGGATGAATGCAATGCAGTCGGAAGCGGCGCCGCTCCTATCCGCATGAATCTACTCTTCGTCGTCTTTCAATAAATCCTTCACCGCCAGCCAATTCTTAGCGATTTCATCCGGCGCCGGGCACACCGATGAAATCCTGACTTCACGAATCCATCCATTATACATCCGGCCGCCTTGATACCAATCTCCAATCCACAGCGGCCGCCGGCTGTTTTCCATGCCCAACGTTTCGATTCGTTCCGCCGCTTGTACGCCATTAATATAGACTCGAATCGTCTTATCCCGAACCGTCACCGCCAGATAGCTCCATTGTTCCTCCGGCAACCGGAAGACAACACCCGGCGCCCAGCCTTTTCCATCACCATACATAAATTTATACTGATTGGTCTTGCCGCCGTCCTGCTGGATGACAAAGCCCTGGCATTCGCTGTTCAACCCCGGATGATTGCCAAGAATATCGCTGTAGGTCCGCTGTTGATCGGCGGGCTTCAGCAGCGCTTCCACGGCAAATGCGCCGGGCAGCGTGAGCGGGCTTTTGGTGACGCCTTTGGTAATGGGCGCGCGCATCCGGATGTGCAGCATCTCATCGGCGCGCTTGGGCAGAAGCAATCCGGAAGCCTCCTGGCGCCGTTCATATATTCCGCAAGATACCCAGAGGATTGCGATCAATACCACCGCCGTTGCTGGCGCCAAGACCATCATGCGCCGGTTTTCCGGACGCAAGAGCCAGCGCGCGCAAATCTGCCAATAAGGGCGGAGTTTATCCCAGGCCAACGCGCCTGCTCCCGCGAAGGCCGGTCCCGCGAAAAGGCTCAACGCCGGAAATCCGGCCAGCGAATACCGCGATTCGACATGGTTGATCGAATGAAAAGCGGTGATGTAAAGCGGAAAAAGCCAGACGCTCATAAAGGCAGCCAGTCGCCGTCGCGTCAATAGCGGCAAAGCAAGCAGCCATCCGATCAGATATGGAAAAACCCAACGCCCCTTCGGGTCCGGATCGGCCCACATCTGCTTGCTGTGGTTCCACCAAAGCATCGGCACGCGCTCGATGCAAATCTGCACATATCGCCAGGGATGGCGCCGGATGCGCTCAAGGATCAGCGCCTTCAGTTCACTGTTGGCCGCCTGCAATTCCTTATAGTGGTTCGCGCGAAAATGAAATATCTGCTTGTCGAAGAGTTCCTGCACTTTCTTCATTTCATCCGGGCTGTTGAAAAATTCCTGCGGAAGGACTTTGGCAGGCCAGTTCTGCGGCGTCAGATAGGTGCCGATCATCAGCGTGCGCTGGAAGCTCCCCGTGCTAACGGGAACAAGGCCGCCGGTCACGAGATAGTTGCGGAACGTCCACGGGACAATCACGCAGCCGATCATCACTAGAAATCCCGCCGCCCTCACGAGCCGCCCGCGCCACGGCCCTTCAAGAGCGAACATCAGCAAAGCAGCCATCACAAAGGGATAGAGCATGAACACCGGACGCGTTAAAATCGCCAGCGCCGCTGTCGCGCCCGACAGCGCCAGCCATCGGAAACGTCCCCTGGCGCATCCCGCGAGATAAAAGCACAAGGCCACGCTCATCAAAAACGAAGCCTGCCAGTCGGTCAACAGGGCGCGCGCATAATGGATGTTATAGGGTGAAAGCGCGATCATCAGTCCGGCCAGAAACGCTCCGGAGCGGCGGCGGAACAGAAACCATGCCCCGAGAAAAACAAACACCGCCGAAAACGCGTCCACACACCCCTGCACAACGCGAACGAGATTCATCTCTTCGATGTGGAAAGTGAAAAGCAGCCATAGGAAGAAGGGGTAGCCCGGCGCCACGACGAAACAGGGCACGTAAGGCGGCGCGCTGTTCATGCTGTAAACGCCATGATTGCGCAGATTCATCCCCAGCGGAAAATAGGCGTTCCAGCTGTCGCTGAAAGAGCCCCAGCCGCCTTGAATGGTTTCCGGTCGTGCGCCGATATATCCGAGCCGCGCCGTCACCGCCACCAGGAGGATAACGAGCAGCGGAACGATCAATCGCCGCGCTTCGTCGAGCCAGGATGAGCCGGGGATGCCGCTGTCACTAATGCGGTCGCCTGAGTTCGTAGTGGGAGACGGCGCCTGCGGCGCATCACGGACGGTGGATTCGGATGATTCTGCCGGTTCGGCCTGACCTGTCTCTTCCATGGGCATGTGATCCATGGGTGGCAATTTATCCAGAACCGCACGGGCGGTCCATCTGAAAAGACAGGCTGCACTGACAAAGCGCAAATTGGATTCTTGAGAGTTCGCGTTGCCGCTCTGGCTGCAAAAAGCTTTTATTCCCGCAACAGAGACATATAGGCATCAAGGCCGCCGAGGCAAAGCGGGCGCAGATCAGAAGGCGAATGTTCCGCAGGCAATTCGGAATCCAATTCCGCGATTGGAATAGTCGGGATCTGGATGGCTCCGGGCTGCAGAGCGGCAATGATAGTTGGGATTATACCAATAGCCACCGCATTCGACACGATTTGTGCCGCTCGTGGCGCCCAAGGGATCAGTCTGCGCGCCGGAGGAATAAGCGCCATAGAGATCGTAGCACCATTGCCATATATTTCCGCTCATGTCATAGCAGCCCACCGGGCTTGGGCTATTCACCGTCTGAATATTCCCGTTTGGGCTGATATTCACTCCATTGAACCAGCCAACGGGAGAGGTGTTTGGAAAGCTCTGAAGCCCCAGCGGATTCACGCAACTGGGATTATAGTCGTAATAATTGCAGCGATTCTTCCCCGTCAGAGTATCGCTCATGAAGCTGTAAATCCAATGCTTGCTTCCATCCCATGCGGCGGCGCGCTCCCATTCGGCTTCGGTGGGAAGGCGATAGCCGTTGTTCCCCTGGATAAGGGTCCAACTTGTCAGATCATAGCAGGCTGTGAAACCATCCTTCTCACTCAGCCAATTGCAGAAAACCACGGCGCCATACCACGTTACATCCGTTACAGGATGTGACTCTAGAGAGTAGGTCACGCCGCCGGCGCCAATCTGCGACTTCCAGGAAAAGCCGCCACTAGACGCTCCCAGATATTGAACCGGGCAGTTGCTGTCAGTAATGGCAATCATCTTTTGTCCTGCCGCATAAGCGTCGCCGCTGCTATAGGGAGCGCCGCTCGCATCGCCTTTTACATAGCCTTTCCCAAGCGCCCAGTTCATCACAGCGCAATACTGTCCGTTCGTCACATGATATTTGCCTATCTGATATGCAGAAAGTGTGACCGTATGGGTAGGCGATTCGTCTGACGCGCCATAAGTGGCGTCATCGCCTCTTTGGCTGTTGCCCATTATGAACGAACCCGCTGGAACCGAGACCATTTCAATAGAGATCGCGGGATTATTGGGAGTGGCTTTCAAACGGAATAGAACGTTGACATTGGCTTTCCAATACTTTGTCTTCAGGGCGCCTGCGGGCATGTTTCGAACATCCCACGTCAGCAACCCCGAGCCGCTTGTGACATTTAGGCTTCCGGTGATATAGGACGTGATATCATCTAAAGCTGAATCGGGAGTCGTGGAAGTGGCCGCGCAGTCCTGCGATGTTTCCATCGCCAATACGGTGAGATCATATCCATTCGACGGCGCCGGATCGGCAGGCGTCAGCGTATAGATAATCTCGACTTTCTTGTCAGGTGTTTGAAGAACGGAAACAATTTGAATCATTTCCTGCGCTTGAGCTGTTTCGACGCTCATGAAAAGCGCTGCCACGCCGATCAATGCAGCTATAATTAATCGAATCCCCCTGCCTCTTCCCTCACCTTCCCATACTTTTACCGCTATTTGCCTGCTCAAGACTCGCGTCTTCGCATTCATGATTATTGCTCCTTTCATGGATTGAGGGAAACAATGCAAGGCTACAGACAGCAATGGAGCATGAATTTGCGCAAACGATCTTCTTTGGGATCTCCTTCGTCGAACGCTTTCCAGGAAAAACACGCATTTGCAGGACGAGGATATCTTATTATGCCAAATGGCGTCGCTCAAGCATTATTTTCAGAGATTCTGGCCAAGCAGACGCCTTGAGGACAAATATCGGAATTAGGTATTTTTCGTTCCTTCCATAGGCAAAGCATAAAAACGCTGGCGCCGGAGCCCGTCCGCAATACATGATTTGAGAATCAGCTGATTGCTGGGGGGAAGGCATGGGCAAAGCGGAACATGCTTTGGAGCCGGAAGACTTGCGCGATTTGCCGCCGGTGTCGGAGACGCGGGCGGTGCGGTATGAGATTGCGCGCGACGCTACAGCTGCCGTATTGGAGGAAGACCTGACGAAGATCGCGCAATGCGGCTTCAACACCGTCATTGTCAGCGCCTTCCGCCATGGCCATGCGTTTTTTCCGTCCGAATCCCTGAAAAAGTGGGGATTCGCGCCGATTCATCCGGCCTTTCGCAAACGCGATCCGCTGTCGGTCATCTTCCGCGTCGCCGACCGGCTGGGGTTGAATGTGCTGGGACACGCCGAGCTTCTGAACGTCGGATCGGACACGGACAAAAGCGGCGGCCACATTGTGCGGCGCAAGCCCGAATGGATGATTCTTCGGCGCGCCCTGCGCGGCGAAGGTCTGGACGAACACCGCCTGTTCCTGGATCCGGGCAATGAAAAGGCGCGCCGCCTGATTGGCGACGTGCTCTATGAGTTGGTGGAAAAATATCCGGTGTCCGGGATTTATCTCAACGACCTGCGCTATCCGCGCAGCCTGGCCAGGCCAGAGAACAACAAGTACGCCCGCGATCTGGACGCCTTTCTTCAGCAGAGCAAAACCAAGGAGAAGCGCGACGCGCTGATCCAACCTGCCGGCGACGCCCCGCCGAGCGAACTGTTCCAGGAACTGCTCACCTGGCGGGCCGAGCGCCTGAGCGATTTCCTTCGCTACCTGCACTGCCGGCTGGAACGGGCCAACGCGCGCATCTGGATCGTCACGCAAGCCGTCGGGCCTTTTAACCCAAATGATATTTATCAGCGCTTCCAGGGAGATTGGGAGACGTGGGTATCGCAGCAGTACGTGGACGGCGCCGCGCCGGCCTATCGCAGCGCCTCGCCGGCGGACTTCCGCGCCGCCCTCAGCGCCGACATGATGTGGATGCCCGACGATCGCGCGCTCTACCCCCTGCTCGAGGCCGAGGATTTGCGCGACGGCGGCGAGCGCGTCGAAATTTGCCGGGAATCGTCGCTGGACGGCGTCATCTTTCATTCCTTCCGGCAACTGGAGCCGAAGGACTGGGAGACGCTCTCGAAACTGTTCCGCCGGCCGGCGCGCCCGGCGGAGGAAAAGCCTTACCTGGGCGCGCGCTGGGCGCTGGGCGAATGCAAGCGATTGCTGAGCGGGCGGCCGGATATCGCGGATTTCTTCGGCGACCTGCTCAAGGTCCTGCCGGCCGAGCCCGGGCCGCGCGCGCGCATCCTGGACCCGAAAATGGTCAGCAGCGTCATGGGCAACCTCCTCAGCATTCAGCGCAAGATCGCCGAAGGCGCGATCCCCCTGGACGCCGAACAGCGGCAGACGCATTCCTGGATCGGAGTGGCGCGGCGACGGCTGGCTTTAGCGTTACGGCATTAGAATGTGGCAGCAGCATGAAAAAACTTAATGTAAAAAGAGAAATGTAAAATGAGAAATGTAAAAAGAAAATGCGCCGAGCAAAAATAATAGCGCCTTTATTATGAGAGCGCGTTCGGGATTCGATTTGCCATTTATTAGGGATGAAAATCTATCCGCCGCGGCGCGTGTTTCATTTTCAATTTCTCATTTCTCATTTTACATTTTACATTAAATCAAATTTTCCTCATTTCCTCTTGGAGTATCGCCTTATGGCTCGTCAGTTTGTGTTTACGATGCTGCGCCTGAACAAGAGCTATGGCGCGAAGCAAGTGCTCAAGAACATCAACCTGTGTTTTTTCCCCGGCGCCAAGATCGGCGTGGTCGGCGATAACGGCTCGGGCAAATCCACCCTCCTGCGCATCATGGCAGGGACGGATAATGAATTCGAGGGCGAAGCGTTCCCCGAAAAAGGCGTGCGCGTCGGCATGGTGCCGCAGGAGCCACATCTCGATCCCGAACTGACCGTCCGCGAAATCGTCGAAGGGGCGTTCCAGGAGATCAAGGCGCTGCTGAAGGAATACGACGAGGTGACCGAGAAGATGGCGGGCGACCTCAGCGAGGACGAGATGGAGAAGGCGATGGATCGCATGAGCAAGTTGCAGGACGCCATCGAAGCCGCCAACGGATGGGAACTCGACCGCGCCGTGGACGCTGCCGCCGACGCGCTCGTCTTGCCGCCCGACGATCAGAAGGCGCCGACGCTTTCCGGTGGGGAACGGCGGCGGGTGGCGCTGTGCCGCGCGCTGCTCGAAAAGCCCGACATCCTCCTCCTCGACGAGCCGACGAACCACCTCGACGCCGAAACAGTCCAATGGCTCGAAGAGCAGTTGCGCGAATACCCCGGCGCCGTGCTCATCGTCACGCACGACCGCTATTTCCTCGACAACATCACCAAGTGGATTCTGGAACTGGAAGGCGGACGCGGCATCCCGTTCGAGGGCAACTACACCTCGTGGCTCGAACAAAAGATCGCCGCGATGGCGCAGCAGGAGAAGAAGGAATCCGAACGCCGGCAGTCGCTCGAACGCGAATACAAGTGGATCAAGATGTCGTCGCGCGACCGGCACGAGATGACCCACGCGCGCGTCAAGGAATACGAGCAACTGGTCGCGCGCGAGCGCGCCATCAATGAAAACGCCACCGTCATCGAAATCCCGGCGGGACAGCGACTTGGCGATCACGTCCTCACATTCAACAACGTGACGAAAGGCTACGGCGGCAATACGCTCATCAAGGATTTGACCTTCAATCTGCCGCGCGGCGCCGTTGTCGGCGTCGTCGGCCCGAACGGCGCGGGCAAGACCACACTCTTCCGCATGATCGTCGGCGAGGAAAAGCCCGATGCGGGCGAAGTGTCGCTCGGCGAAACCGCGCAACTGGCTTACGTGGATCAGCATCGCGACGACCTCAACGGCGCCAATACCGTCTGGCAGGAAATCAGCGACGGCCAGGATGACATCATGCTCGGCGATAAAAAAGTCCCCTCGCGCAACTATGTCTCGCGCTTCAACTTCAAAGGCTCGGACCAGCAGAAGATGGTCGGCGATCTCTCCGGCGGCGAGCGCAACCGCGTCCACCTCGCCAAACTCATCCGCCGCGGCGGCAACGTCCTGCTGCTCGACGAGCCGACCAACGACCTCGACGTCAACGCCCTGCGCATGCTCGAAGACGCCCTGAACGCCTACACCGGCTGCGCCATGGTCATCAGCCACGACCGCTTCTTTTTGGATCGCGTCTGCACGAACCTCCTGGTCTTCGAGGGCGACGGCAAAGTCCAGTGGTTCGAAGGCAACTTCAAAGACTACGAAGACCGCCGCCGCGCCGCACTCGGCGACAAAGCCTTCGCCAATAGAAGGTCGAAGTATCGCAAACTGGCGCTGTAGTCTTGAATGTCCATTCGCTCCGCTTCGCTTTGCTTCATTTCTCTTACGAGGGTTTCTCAATGATTATGGCTTTCTGCTATGGGAAAACCGCCGGGAGAGCGACGATGACACACAAAAAAGCAGATGTTTTTGGGGCAAGCGCGGTGATGCTTTTGGCTCTGATGATGAGCGCGCCGATGGATGCCGGGGAATCTCCCGAGCAATTCAAGATATGGGGCGCCCGGGCGAAGGCGCATCCTTATTTGGCGGATGCGGGGCTGGCGGCGGCGGGCGCGAAGCCTGGAAATAGCGCTGCAAAGCAGATCGAAGCTTCACCGGAGGAAAATGCGCGGGGGTTTGTTGTCTTTGGCAGGCCTGTTTCGGAGTTCATCGCGCCGGACTTTATTCCATCCAAGGCAGATCGCGTTTCGGCGCTCAGCGCGAAGGATTGCGCGGGGCAATATGGGGCGGTTTCGTTTGCGGTGATTGCGATCAAGGGTGGGGAATTTTCGGTTAAGGTGAGCGATTTGTCAGAGGGCTCGGGGCGGTCGGACGCGTCGGACCGGTCGGACGCGTCGGACAGGTCCTTCTCAGCAACCGCCACTGCCACTGCTTCGGCTTCTTCTGCAAAAAATATTGGCGCTGAAAATTTTGATGTTCGGGTGGTACGGTTCATTAAAGCTAAGAATCAGGTGTTTCCCCTGCTGATTGAGGCGTTTCAGAAGATTGCGATTCAGGCGGGGCGGCTTCAGCAATTTTGGATCACTTATTATATTCCTGAGGGTACGCAGCCGGGAACATATAAGGGACAGGTTTCGATTCTGGTGAATGGAGAAGTGCGCGCTTCGATCCCGCTCGAACTGCGCGTCTATCCCTTCAAACTCGTCGAGCCGGAGACTTGTCTTTATATCTATGCGCAGGCGCCGCAAACGCCGGAGCTTTATGGTAAATATCTCGCCGACCAGCGCTGCCATGGGATGAATGTGGGAATGCTGGAGCCGCCGGTCACGCGGGCGGGCGATTTGACGCGTGAGGCGCTGACGCCGTGGCTTGACGCATACGCGAACGCGCGCTTCGCGAAGCCCTATATCCACGTCGGTCTCTGGAACCGCATCACCTGCGAATGGCTGAATACGCCCGACCGCTCGATCCAGATGTACGCCGCCTGGTTCCGATATTATCCCTTCTCCCAGCGCCTTGACGACCGTTACGTCGCGACGGTGAAGATGATCCGCGACGAGGCGCAGAAGCGGAATCTGAAGCTCGTGCTCGCGGTGGCCGATGAAGCGGGCAGCCACCCCTGGACAACCGAGGCGACGCAGCACTATAACCGGTTGATCAAAGAGCAAGTCCCCGATGTCATCCGCGAACTGACGGTCGGAGGCGGCTGGGCGATGAAGCGGCCGGAGCACGAATTATGGAAAGGCCTGATCAATATCTGGACGACCAACCGGTGGCTTCCCGAGCAATTCGCGCTCGTGCGGGCGAACGATCCGGAGGCGAAGTTCCAGCTCTATAACATGGGCGGCGCCGGCTCGCAAGCGGGCGGGTTGCAGTCGGTGAGGAACCTGTACGGCTTCTTCAACTGGAAGGCCAAAGCGCATGGCGTGGCGCAGTGGGTTTATTATCATAATGGAACGCCCGAGCATAACTATACATGGCCTGCGGAAGATGCGCTGGGAGGCGCGGCGCAAGGCAATGTCCCGACTCTGCGCTGGGAGGCCATGCGCGAAGGGGTGAAGGACCGGCGATATATTGCGACGCTGGAGGAGCGGATGGCGGGGATGAATGACCAGAGTGCTGCGAAGGCGGCCGTGGTTGCAGAGGCGCGGGAATATTTGAAGAAGATTGAGTCGCAGATCGAACTGCGGCATCTGGATTATGATGCGATTAGCGGCGGGAGAATTCCGTCGCAGGCGGCGGCGGTTTATGAGCAGTGGAGAGAGAGGATTGCGGAGCTGATTGAGAGGCTGTCGCAATCTAAAGATTGAACTCCAAACACCATCTAAAGATGGAACTCCGAACGGAACTCCGAACGGAAGTCCAAACAGTCATCAGCGCTTGTCAGGCGGCGGTTTTGGGCCAGCGATGCGGAAGGCGGGCGAAAAGAGGAGACGCACCCGCTTCACGCCTTGTTCGTCTTGGGAAGATTCATAGAGCCGCCAGAGGATTCCGAACCGGCTCGACTTGGGCGTGGATTCGCCGCGCATGAGATACCATAAGACGTCCCAATGGCGCTCCTCGGGTTTGTGTTCGGAGTAATAAAAACGATAGAGCAGGCTGAAATAGCTTTCTTGATTTTTATTGTCCGAAGCGGTGGCATAGAGCGGGAAAAGCGCATTTTGGGTTAAATCCTGACGGATGTTTCCCGAGCTGTCCCGCGCATAGGCCTCGGCGCTGGTGAAGAAAAAGAATTGCCGTTCGATTCGCCGCAATTCTCCCGGCGTCTCCACCGACATGCCGTTGGCCGCGTCCAGGCGCCCGATGCGCCCTTTATCAATATGTACTTTGATCAACAGGGGCAGGATCAGAAGATCGCTGATTTCCCTGCGCGCATACTCGTTTTGAGAAGCGACGACGCCCGTGCGCCAACGCCACGAAATCAGGGGCAGGACGCTTCGGGGCAGGAACGACCAGGAATATTCCCGCTCGCCTTCGCGCGTGATATTGATGAATGGCCAGAAATAGCGGGTCTCTGTGTGATAGGCATTATTCGAGTGATAATAGAACGGAAAGAAGATATATCGCCAATGGACATCGGTGGGATTGGCGATGGGGGATTGCGGATTGCGGATTGCGGATTGCGGATTGGCGGTTGCGGATTGCGGATTGGCAGCCGGCGCTTTCGATTTGGCGATT
>JAPLSP010000518.1 GCA_026398575.1 Candidatus Sumerlaeota bacterium
CTTGCCAGACTACCATCGAGTCATCCCTGTTCGTTCATTACCGCGTCATCCACGCGCCGCAGGATGTTTTCGCCTTGCCTTCGCTGCCTGTGCCGAACAGAATTTTATGTGCCCATTTTGCGCGGCTAAAGGCATACGAAAGTTTTGATATAGGAAGGAAGACACGACATGCAGCAGCGGACATTCAGCGAGCAGTAATACATAATAAGCAGGGGGCTATGCCGCTTACTTGCGCACTGGTTCGAGCGTTACCTTGCGGACTTCGATATCCGCGCCTTCACATTGAATGCCGATAAAGCCCGAGGAGGGCGCGCACGCGGTGGCCTTGTTCATTTCCTTGCCGTTGAACAATTCGATCTTCGCGTCGGGAGTGATCGCCTTTTCCTTGTCCACCGCCTTGTCGGCGGCCATCGCCCCCAGCGTCAACACTGCCGCCAAGCCTCCCAAGACCGCCCAATTTCTCATCATACCGTGAATCCCCCTGCTTGATAAAATATGCGCCACATGCGCCGAGCAATAAATTACCGGCATTGGCATTGCGCCGCGCAAAGGCTACAATCGGAATCTTCAATCCGAATCTTCAATCCGTTTTGATTCGGCTTGTCGTTGCTTCTCTTGGGCTATAGCCATAGCCGCCAAGCGATAGGCGAAAGGTTATTCCATCGCCGGGCCGAGCATCCATTTGCGCACGGCCGGGTATGCGGATGCTGGGAAATCATGCTTCCCGACATCTTCGCAGATGAAAGTGGTCTTGGCGCCGGCGGCCTTCGCCGTGTCGCAGATTTCTTGCGCGCGCGGGCGCGACTTCGAGTTGCTGGAAACCATGAGAAATGGTTTGCCTTTGAGCAGGTCATACTGCCGCAGTTTGCCGCCGCCCTCGACGAAAAGAAAGGCGGAGAATCGCCGGATCACTTCGCCGTCAGACTCGTCTATGAGAGCTGCCGTGGCATGGGCGCCATTGGAGAAGCCGCCCAGGATGCGATGGGCGGGATCTATATTGGGCACTGTCTCGTCCATCTTCTCCAGCATAGTCTTGAAGAAAGGCCACATATACTTGCCGTCCGGGCCGACCATGATGAATCCGGCGCCGGCGGCATTGGCATTTGATGCTTTGAGGTCGGGCGCCTTGAAGAGCGGGACGTTCACGCAGATGAATTCCTGCTCTTTGGAAAGCCCGCGGGCCACGCCGGGGTTCCCGCCGGCGCCGCCGTCACCGCCGTTCAGGAAAACAAGGAGCGGGTGTTTTCTTGCCGGGTTGTAGTCGCGCGGCAGATAAATGGTCATTTGCGCTTTCACGTCCTTCTTCTGGGACACGGCGCAGAAGGTGGGGGGCATTTCAGGAAACGCAATCGTGATCGCTGTGCCGGGCGCCAGTCTGCGCGGCGCTGTCGTTGTCGTCGCGGCGGCCAAGGCGCTTGTCGTGGCGCAGACCGCTGCCATGAACGTCATCGCGCTCAGGCAAAACTTGCCTTTCATGGCGATGTTTTTTCTCATTTCTGCCAGACCTCTCATCCTGCCCATCTCTCTCGGTATTCTCATTTTTGATGCTCCTTTGGTTGATCCTTGACTTGCTGCGGCGCCTTGGGATGCTTGAAGAAAAAGTCCCACATCTCATCGGTGGCAGAAAGCCCGTGCTCCTTCAGGTTGGGCCAGTTGTGATTGCAGTTCTCGGCGATCACCAATTCGACCTCCGTGCCCGCCGCGCCTCCGGAATAAAGTGTGCGCGTCACCGTGTGCTCCGCGTCCCGGGTTTCCTTCCCCGGAGTGGCGCATGCGTTGGACTTCACGAAGACCTGCAGGCAATCGGGCACGGACTTGGTGAGCGTCCTGGATGTGAGGGCGCCGTCGAACTTCACAAGGCCGTCTTTCTTCCCGCAGATGTGAATCAGGGAAATCGGCGCGACGGGCTTGGGGATGTCCGGCACGGAAGGCTTTCCATCCAGCAGTTTGATGCCCAGCAAGCCGTTGACGATGGCGGCTGCGGCGATCGGGTCGGCCAATTCCACGGCCGCGCGGTACGCCATGAACGCGCCCGATGAGTGGCCGCAGATGAACACCCGGCTGGAATCCGTGTGAAAGGAGCTGTGCAGCGAAACGATTAGTGCGCGGAGGAACGCAATGTCGTCCACATTGTCGGCTGCTATGCCCTCGCCGCCCGGAACGCGGCCGAAGAGGGAATTCCATGTATGCTGTTTGCCGATGATGCCATCCGGGCAAGCGACGATGAAGCCGCGCTGGTCTGCCAGGGACTTGAACCAGCCGACCATGTTCTTACCCGTGCCGCCGGAGCCATGGAGCCCGATCAACAGCGGTAGTGGCCGCTTTCCATCGTACGCGCGCGGCAGGTGTACCACGCAGGTTCGCGTCTGTACGCCCACTTGAACAGTGATCTGTTGATCGGCGGGCTGGGCGCTGAGCGCGGCGCTAAGCGCAGACAATAGCGCCATCGTAATCACGCGAAGCACATTGTTCATCTATCCTCGCCTGCCATGTGGTTGCTCTCTGAATTTGAGGATAGTGGACTGGTGGGCGTGTGTTTTTCAAGCGAAAGTCACAAATTGACTTAACTCCTGATGAAGCCATGACCGGGGCGCAGGCAATGCAAGCGGCTTGCAGTGTAGAGGGAAGGACAAGGTGAAACCCGGCTTGGGAAGCATGAACAGTCAAGCGTATCGTACCGGCGCCCGGAACGAAGTTTAGAGCGAAGATTTGCATTGCGGAGATCGGCGCATGCGAGACAGGGCTAGTGAATCCAGTTTATCATGTCAAATATCGGCAGATAAAGGCAGATGACAACGGCGCCAACCATGATGCCCAGTCCGACGATCATCATGGGTTCGAGGACCGAGGTCAGCCCATCCACGGCATCATCCACTTCGCGCGTATAGGCTTCGGCCACTTTGCTGAGCATTTGGTCAATCGCGCCGGTTTCTTCGCCGACGGCCACCATGTGCACGACCAGCGCCGGAAAAACCTTGGCGTCCTCCAGAGGCTTGTGGATCGTCTCGCCGTCCCGGACGCTTTCATAAACGCCGTCCATCGCGCGCGCCACGACTTCGTTGCCGGACGTATCGCGCACGATATCGAGCGAATGCAGAATGGGGACGCCGGCGCGGATCAAGGTGGAAAGGGTTTCGGAGAAACGCACGATCGCCACTTTGCGAAGCAATTCGCCGAATACCGGCAGCTTCAGTTTCATGCGGTCTATGATGTACTTGCCGTCGCGCGTTTTGTTCATGCGCGTGTAGATCGCGCCGATGGCCAGCGCCGCCAGAATCGCCAGATGAATCTGATGCGTCATCAGATACGAGATTTTGAGAAGGAATTCCGTAGGGGCGGGCAGACTTGGGGCGCCCAATTGCGCGAACATATCCTCGAATTTCGGCAAAATATAAATGACGATGAAGGAAACGATGCAGGTGGCGGTGACCATCACCGTCATGGGATACATCAAGGCCGACCGCACTTTGGAGATCAGCGCCGCGCGCTTTTCGAGAAAGTCAGCCAGTTTGTTGAGAACTGTCTCGAGCACGCCGCCCATCTCACCCGCGCGCGTCATGCTGACAAAGAGATCATTGAACACTTTCGGATGGCGTTCGAATGCTTCGGCCAGGCTTGCGCCGCCTTCGATGTCTTCGGCGATCTGGCGGATTTTCACCTTGAAGACGGGCGATTCATTCTGTTCTTCGAGGATGCGCAGCGAACGCAGGATGGGAAGTCCCGCGTCCAGCAGCGTGGACAGCTGGCGCGTGAAAGTGGTCAGGTGTCTGCGCTTGATGCGTCCGAAAATATTCCGCAATCCAGGCAAGGCCAGCAAATCCATCTGGCCCGCTTTCCTCGCCTTGGGCGCCACTTCAACGGGATAAAATCCCATGCTTCGCAGTTTTTCGACAACGGTGTCTTCGTTCGGGTGGTCCACGGTCCCCTTGACCTGCTTGCCTCCGCGGTCAAGCGCGAGATAGTCATATTGCGGCATGAGCGGACGAGCCTCCTTCTCGAAAAATACCTGACTCCCTTCACCAGCACGGCATAAGCGCGCTATGACCCAATATGCCTTAAATAGCTATGATATAACGATTGCGGAAAAACGGCACCTAAGGTACAAATTTTATTTAATGCATCATCGCCTGAAATTCCTCAGCGATTGAGGGAGGAACCGGCTCATTATGCAGGCGAAGGCTTTCCAAATATCCATTGATGGCGTCTTTGATATTCGCAAGCGCCTCATTGCGTGTCTTGCCTTGGCTGACGCAACCCGGCAACGTTGGGCACTCAGCGACAAATACGCCATCTTCGTCTTGCTCGATAGTTACCCGATAGCGCATCGAAATCACTCCTGTTTTTATCTGAATATCTTATGATTCTATTAAAAAATTAATTCATCTTGGGAGTGGGCGGCTTCGGCGTTGGAGTTCTGGCGGGCAATTGATAATAGGGCTGGTTATAATACGCGGGCGGATAGTAATATTGCTGAGGATAATAATAGGGAGACGAACCATAGTACGGTGAATAATTATTGTATGAATTATAGTAAGGATTATATGAATTATAGTTAGGATTATTGTTTGACCCGAATGGGTAAGTATTCACGCTTGAATCCCGCACATCTCTGCTGTTTGGAATTCCGGATCTGCCGGGCGCGCTCCGCATGGGATAATTATCGTTGGCGGGTCGGCTCGAGGGTTGGGAGATCGTCGGATAAACCGATGAGGCCGGGATATTTCTCGCTTCATGAACGGAATTGCCTTCTTTGATGTCCGGGTTTTTATAGGTCAGTTCGGGGATGCCATTCGTGTTTCGGAAGATCGTCGCGACGCGATCGCCGGATAGATAGAAATCATACTAGCCGGTCGTCAGAATCACGTGCTGCTTGACGCCGAAGAGGCTCTCCGTGGCCGGCTGGCAATCCAGCGCCGTTCCCGCGTCCGGGTATTGCTCGATGAATCGGGCGACCGCCGGCAGCAGCGGGAGCGTATTGGACGACGCATAGCCGGCGATTTCGAGAGAAAGCAAAAACATCGAAAAAACGAAAATGCGGTTCATGGCAGAATCCTCCATCGCGTTGGTATTGTGATTATCGCCAACCGCCCCGCTGAAGAAAAGCAATATTTTGAGGATAATGATCGAATTTGCAAAAGTCCGGCTTGCACAATGATCCTCCTTCGCAATAGGCTGTTCTCACCGTGAGTATGGAGCGGAATTCGGTTGGGAACAGCGCCAGCATTTGGAGTGCGGTT
>JAPLSP010000754.1 GCA_026398575.1 Candidatus Sumerlaeota bacterium
CAGGGCGGCGGCGACCAGGGAGCGTTCCTGGGCCGCAGCGACGTCCAGTACGTCGCCGTTACTGACGTGAAGAAGGAAGTTCGCGAAAGATGCAAACAGAAGATTGACCAGAAGTACGGCGATACCGGATGCAAGATATACACCGACTTCCGCGAGATGATAGCGCGTCCGGATATTGACGCCATTCACGTCGCCACGCCGGATCATTGGCATGCCGTCATCGTCATCGCCGCTTGCCGCGCGGGCAAAGACGTCTATTGCCAGAAGCCGGAATCCCTGACGATTCGCGAAGGCCGCGCGATGGTAGAGGCGGCGCGCAAGTTGGGACGCATCGTTTCGGGCGGCAGCCAGCGCGTCATGGCCGACTACATGGACACCGTCATCAAATGCTGGAGCGGACAGCTCGGCACGCCCAAAGAAGTCTTTGTCAACTGCGGCGGCCCACCGAAGCCGTGCTATCTGGGCGGCGAGCCCGTCCCGGAAGGCCTGGATTGGGACATGTGGCTGGGGCCTGCGCCTTTTGCGCCTTATCATCCGTATCGCGTCAGCGGATCCTTCAACATCAACGGCACGTGCTGGCGTTCGTTTCGTGACTATTCCGGCGGCGGCATGACCGATTGGGGCGCGCACAAGTTCGGTGGCGCGATGTTCGCCACCAACAAGATGGAAGAAGGCCCCGTCGAGGTGATCCCGGCCGACGGCAAGGACATCAAGTATCTGACCTTCAAGTTTGCCGACGGCCTGCTGATGTATCACTCCCAAGGCAAGGGCAACATGGACGTAGTCGGCGACAACAAGCCGGTCGCCCCGCGTGTGATCCCGAAATACAAGGGCTCCGGCGGCATCTACGGCGATTTCATCGAAAGCATTCGCACACGCGAGAAACCGTTCCGCGACATCGAACGCGCGCACCGTACCGCTTCGATGTGCCATCTCGGAAACATCTGCTACCAGCTCAACCGCCCGCTCAAGTGGGATCCGGTCAAGGAGGAATTCCCCGGAGACGAACAAGCCAACCGCTTCCTCGACCGCGCCCGCCGCGAGCCGTGGACGATTTGAGCGGGGACGATTCGATTTTTCGCCAAATAAAAATGGTGAAAGAGTTGGAATGAGGTGATCAAATCATGGCTGCGACATTTGCAGAGATCGTGGAAGAGGTTCATGAGTTGGATCAGGATTCCAAGCATGAGCTCTTGGATATGCTTCACGCCTGGCTTGTGGACGAACGGCGCGAAGAGATTCGGCTGAATGCCCAGCATTCAAAGGAAGAGTACGAACAAGGCCGGGCAAAAAGCGGGAATCTTGATGATATGATGAAGGATTTGTATGGCGAAGATGAATAATATCGTATGGTCTTCGTCTTTCAAACGCGCTTTCAAAAGGCGTATCTTGGGCAAGCCTTATGAGTCTGAATTTAAACAAAAAATGGCAATCTTCGTCGAGGACCCTTTTGACCCGCGATTGAAATCTCACAAGTTGTCAGGCAAGCTTGAGGGATTATGGGCGTTTACAGTGGAATACAATTGCCGTGTTATATTCGAGTTCATAGGCGAAGGTAGGGTTATATTCATAGATATTGGCACACATGATGAAGTGTATTAGCTCTGGCGAAGAGGAGGTTTCTATGAAGCCTGTATTCGCGAGAGAGATAACAACGCCAGCCGCATCCTTGATGGCGCGCGCGCTAAGCGTTGCTAGCCCGCCTGCGTCGTTGCCGTCCCTGTTGTCCCTGCGGTCCCTTCTGTCCCTTGGGTCCCTTGGGCGCATGGCCGCTTTTGCTGTTTTTCTGGCGGCCTTGCTTTCCGCTCAAGCTCCCGCCGCGCCTCCCACCGCCCCC
>JAPLSP010000603.1 GCA_026398575.1 Candidatus Sumerlaeota bacterium
ATGTGATAGATCTGATCCAGATTCAGCAATTCCGCCGGGTCCAGTTCCTCGGGATTGGCCAGAAAATCGAGGAGATTCCGCTCACTGTTCTCATCGCCTTCGCTTCGCAATTCATCGAGGGAGATCAGCGAGATATTCGCGGATTCCATGAGCAGGTCCTGGAACTCGCGGTGAGAGATGCCCAAATACTCCATCACCTCGTCATCCGTGGCCGGCCGTCCCATCCCTCCCTCCAAGTGGGCGTATGCGCGTTCGAGTTTGTGCGCTTTTTGCCGCGTGGAGCGAGGGACCCAATCCAACGCGCGCAGTTCATCCAGGATCGCGCCTTTGACGCGAAACTCGGCGTAGGTTTTGAACTTGATCTTGCGCGTTTCATCGAATTTATCAATGGCGTCAATCAATCCCAGAACGCCGGCATTGATCAGATCGTCCAGTTCCACGTGCGAAGGCAGGCGGCTGGCAAGACGGTTGGCGACGAATTTGACCAAGGGCAGATGCTCGAGAATCATCTCGTTGCGCTCTTGGGTTGTTCGCCGGCGTCCTGCCTTGCGCGTATAGGCGACAGGGATGCGCGATGCGGCCGAGGTTGGCATGAGACTGATGAATGCCTTCGCTACTGAAAGTATCCGCTCTGCTTGGCGCTGACAGATCCATTCTGCTGATATTTATTCTGTGCGAATCGCCCCTCCAGTTTATGAAACGCGCGCGATACGAGTCAATGGCATAAACTATAAACGATAGCGAGCTATAGCGAGCGGTTGCGCAGAATGCCCGGATAGCCGGCATTGCGGTCCTCAAAGGGAATTCGGGCGATCGCCTGCGTCAGCTTTTCAAGCGCAACCGTGATGGAGGCGGTTCGATAAGCGGTCACGACCGGCTCGCGCGATCGGATCGCGCGATTGATGCGCGGATCGTCCGGCAAAATGCCCAGGCATTCGATCGTGACGGATTTGAGAAAGCGGTCGGCCACGCGCGTCAGCGTTTCATGAACCTCGCGGCCTTCCGTTGGATTCTTGGCGCGGTTGACGGCCAGATAGAAATGCGAAACGTTGTGCTCTTGCGACAACACTTTGATCACGGCATAGGCGTCGGTGATGGACGTGGGCTCGGGCGTGGCCACGATGATGGAGGATTGTGCGGCCAGATTGAAGAAGATCACATTGCTCGAAATGCCCGCCGAGGAGTCAATCAAGAGGTAATCGAAATCCGCCTCCAGCGCCTCGAACTGCGCCAGCAGACTCATCCTTCCGTTTTCATCCAAGTCCGCCAGACTCTCGTCGCCCGACGCGGCGGGGATGACGCGGATGCCTTCCGGGCCTTCGATGATCACGTCCTTCAGAGTTTTTTCGCCATGGATCACATGCGACAAGTCGTAGTCGCTATCCAGTCCCAGCACCACGTCAATGTTGGCCAGTCCCAGGTCCGCGTCCAGCACGAGCACGCTTTTTCCCATGCGACTCAGGCAGATGGCGACATTGGCGGCGACTAGCGTCTTGCCGACGCCGCCTTTGCCGCTGGTGAATGTAAAGATGCGCGTGCGCCTGGCCTGACGGCCCGTCTGCGCGGATTGCGCGGCGGCAATTTGGCGCTCGCGCGCCATTTTTCTCAAGGTCTCAGCCTGATCGGCGGGCGATTCTGCATTGCTTAAGCTTGCAGATGATAATGACATATTCTTTTTCCGATGATTAATTTGCTTTAATAGTAATGTTTAGTTTTTCTTTGCCAGCCCCTCCAACTTCAGAAGCCATTCATTAAAATGGCGGCATTTTCCCCGTAACGTATCCAGGCCGATTTCATGGGCGATACGTGGTCCCGCTTCGGCTTTTTCATACGCGTATCTTGGGATGTGGCGAATGATCCTTTTGGATGGCGCCGTTTGGTCGCCATCGTCAATTGCCTCTGGAGAGCTAAAATGTGCGCCTATTTTTATGATTTCGTTTATTGCCTCTGCATAGTCCCAATACACACACTCGATTTTACGCGGATCGGCAAAAAGAAGCGCTTCGAATTCGTGCAATTGGATGTAGGGGATAAAGCGATGATAATTAACCTGCTTCGCAAGCGCCGCTTCCAAAACCATGACGCGATCCCAGGGAGTTGCGCATGCGCGCGCGTCATCGTATTCTGGAAAGTCATTCGGCAAGTCGTAAAGATCCAGCATCGTTGTGAAATAGGAATCAGCGCCGCTATCTTGCCGTATCCATCGCGTGATGTCATTTTCCAGATGCGCGAATTTAATGAGTCCCCCGCGATGCGCTTTGCGATGCTTTCGGCTTGTCGTTACGCAATGCGCGTCCGCATATACGCCCAACGTCGCGAGATGATTCTTCAGCGTCCGATTGGCGAAAGCCTCCTCCGTCTGTCCTTCAACGATAATATGCAGGCGACTCATCCGATGGGCTTGCCTCCGAAGACGTTTTTCTCCCACAGCTCGCTTAAGGAATAATCTTCCATCCAGGCGCTTAGCTGATCTGCCTCCAGCCGCCGGAACGTTGATTCCCGTTCCATTCTTTCAACAACGACGATGTCTTCGGGATCGAAGCAATCCACAAGGCTGGCGGATTGAGTGGCGAGAATGATCTGGGTTTCCAGTGAAGCGCTCTTGATGAATCCAGCGATCAGGCTAATAGCGGAAGGATGCAGTCCCAACTCTGGTTCGTCGAGGATGATCAAGCTGGGCATGTCTTCTTTGGGCTGCAGCAATAGCGTAATCAAGGCCATAAAGCGCAGGGTCCCGTCAGAAGCTTGATGCGGGCTGAAGATCAGGTCCGATCCTTTTTCTCTCCACTGCAGAAGAATCGAATTATCTTTGGGCTTTAGCTCGAAATCCGCAAAAAAAGGTGCGACATGCCGGATGATTTCCACAATTCGCTGATAATGGCGCGGTTGGGAATCACGAAGCCGATATAGAATGGGCGCTAGATTGCCGCCATCCTTCTTTAGCTGCTGATTATCATTCACATCCCATCGCTGACGGATTCGGGATGTTTCGGATGTATTATGAAACTGAAAAATATGTTGTTGTTTTAGAACATTGCCAAGCGCTTGATATAGTTGGGCTATGCGATTGTTTTCCAACACATCAGCCAGAGCCAAAAGGGATTCCTTGGCGCCGCTTTTTACCGCATGATGAGATTGAGGCGGTTGTTTTGGATCGGAGGGAACAAACTCCAATGCCTCCTCAACCGGTAAGAGCGTATCTGTGCGAGCGTAAGCGAGTGCGATCGAATAATGATAAGCGCCGTCGGCTGTCTCGAGTTCGAATCGGGTCGCAATCTGAGAGGTAATATCGGGTCCATCATGCAGCAGCGCGCTGGCGTCTCCGCTTTCCCTGATAAAATATTGCAGTTGGCCTGGGGGCATGGCCATGCAATTGAGCATCTGAAGAAAAGAAATCAGATTTGATTTTCCCGAACCATTTGCGCCAATGAGAACATTCAAATTCCTCAGCGGGAAATCGGGCAGGCGCCGGATAGATTTAAATCCCTGCAAATCAATTTTGAGAAATCGCGCTTTCACGTCAAAGGCTCCTTCAAATGCAAAGGGTTATCCAATAACCCAATCGGCACGGCAAGTCCATCCCTATTGAAGCGCTAGGTTTTGTGTCACATTTCCGCTGCCTTTTACTTTGCCACCCCACAAATCATCAAACAATTGACAAACGGCTGCGGGAGTCGCCGGGATCAGATCCTCGGGAACCCGCTGCCCGTTCGTTACGAACGCCACTGGAATTTTTGCCGCTTTCATCGCCGGAAGCAAGCACCCAAAGCGAATGGCTTCATCGCTTTTGCTGATGATCAGGCGATGGATCCCCAGCGCGGAAAATGACCTCCATGCTTCCAGAATCTCTTCGGTTTTGGTCGCGGCGCTCAAAACCAGAAGTTTTTCTATTCCCTTGTGAGAAGCAAGAATCGCATGCAATTTATCAAACTGTTCCTGCAGCCGCGGCGACAAGCCGGGCGTGTCCATGAGGATCAGGTCATAATCGCGATAGGCCGAGAGCGCGACGCGCAGGTCTTCGGGTTTCTCCACGACGCGAAACGGCACGCCGATGATCCGGGCGTACATCCGCAGCTGTTCGATGGCCGCGATGCGAAACGTGTCGCAGGTCAGCAGGGCGACGCGCCGTCCGGACTCCAGCAGCTGGCGAGCCGCGATTTTGGCGATCGTTGTGGTTTTGCCCGAACCGGTCGGGCCGACAATCGCCAGCGCGCGCGGCCCTTGATGCGGGATGGGGGAGACGTCGGCGTTGGCGGCGCACAGGTTTTCAATGCCTTTGCGGATCGCCGCTTCCACTTCCGCGCGCGGCGCCGGCTTGTCGCGATCCATGATGTCAAACCACTCGGAGGCGACGTCGCGCGCATATTCCGGCTCCAGCCCCAGCGTCCCCAGCTCTTCAATGGCGCGCTGCAATCGCGAGGCGCGGCGGCGGGGCGCCGTCTCTGCTGTTTCTTTGGAATCCTCCGGATTTTGCAGGGACAGCGCCACGCCATCCGGCCGGGCATCGTTCAGCGACTGATTCATTTCCTCGATCCGCACGCGCAAGTCAGCCAGTTCCGAACGCATGGCATTCGTGGCTGCCGCCGGCGCCGCCGGCGCCGCCGGATCAGTGCCGCGTTCTGCCAGCGAGGCGCGCTTGGAGGTCAACTCGACTTGATCCGCAAAATCCAGGGCGCTGGCGCGCTTGGCGGCTTCGAGCGCCGGCGCCATATCTTCCTGCTGTTGCTTTTGATAGGCCGAAGAGCCCCAGAATAAAAAGCGGCGCGCGTCCGGTTTTTTCTTGCTCTCGGAATCCACTGGCGTCTTGGCTGGCTTGATCGCGGGGCGCGCCGGCGCCGGGATTGCCGTTTCGGGCAGTTTGCTTTTCGCCGCCGGCTTGGGCGCATACAGCGGCGCGATCCCCATGCCTTTGAGCGTTTCGAGCGACTCGCCCCGCTCCAGGCAGGCGGCGGTCAGTTCGATGCCGCGGTGGGCTAAAGCGCCTTCCGCCGGGCGCCGCTGGCTCAGGATAAGAGCGCCGATGCCAAATTCTTTTTTTACGGCTGCCAGCACGCCTGGCAAATCCTCTCCGCTAAATGTGCGGATTAGCATTGTCACGCTCCAAGGGGGATTTACATGGACTTACACGGACTGACACAGACTTTCACGGACTGACACGGACCTGCGCCACTGCAATAGTCTTTTTCCCTGACCCCTGACCCCTAGCCCCTGACCCCTGCCTTATTCCATCTTGATGATTCCCAATGTCTCAATGCGCGTATCGGGGGCGATTTCATTGTGCGAGAGAACGACGACCTCCGGCACAAACTTTTCTATCAGGCGCCGCAACGCCAGGCGCACGGTGGTCATGCAGACGATGATGGGCTGCGCATTGACAAGCGCAAATTGTTCGGTGGCCTGCTGAATGCGATTGATGATGATCTGGGCGCGATTGGGATCGAGCGCCAGGTATTGCCCCTGCGGCGTTTGCCGCAATGAGGAGGTGATGATCTCTTCGATCTGCGGTTCCAGCAGCATCACATACAAGCGCCCGTCTTCGGAAAGATTCGATTGCGTGATCGTGCGCGACAACGCCTGTCGGCAGAACTCCGTCAGGATATCCGGGTCTTTCGTCTGCGTTCCATAGCTGCTCAAAACCTCGATGATCGTCCCCATGTCGCGGACGGACACCCGCTCTTTCAGCAGGTTCTGAAGCACCATTTGCACCTGTCCCAGCGTCAGCACGTCGGGAATCAAGCCTTCGACCAGTTTGGGCGACTTGGCTGCGATCACGTCTATCAAGGCTTGCGTTTCCTGCCGCCCCAGCAGCTCATGCGCGTGCGACCGGATGATTTCCGTCAGGTGCGTCGCGATGACGGTCGAGAGGTCCACGACCGTGCAGCCTTCCGTCTGGGCGCGTTCGCGTTCGCGCTCCGTGATCCACAGCGCCGGCAGTTTGAAGGCCGGCTCCAGCGTCTGGATGCCTTCGATCTTCGGCAGTTCGGCGCCCGGACTCATTGCCAGAAGATGCCCGGTCATCAGTTCGCCGCCGGTCACCTGATTGCCGCGCACCAAAACGACGTAGCCACCGGGCTTCAGATCGAGGTTGTCGCGGATGTGCAACGGCGGCACAATGAAGCCCATCTCCAGCGCGAACTGCCGGCGGATGGATTTGACGCGGTCAAGCAGGTCGCCTTTCTGTTCCGGGTCAATCAACGCGATCAAGCCATACCCAACCTCGAGCGCCAGCGTATCGAGCGGCAGGAGCGATTCGACCCTTTCCGGTTCGGCAGGCGCCGCGGCGGCTTGGGCCGCCTGGGCTTTGCGAACGACGGCGTCTTTCTCCGCCGCTTTCGAACGCTTCATCAAATACGACAGATAGCCGAAGCCGGCGCCCAGCGTCAGAAATGGCAGCATCGGCATGCCGGGAACCACGGCAAAGAAGATCAGGATGCCCGACGTCACCCCCATGACGCGCGGCTCGAATGACATCTGCATCTGCACCGTCTCGCTCAGCGTCTTATCCGAGCCGGCGCGCGTGACGATGATGCCGGCGGCCGTCGAAACGATCAGCGCCGGAATCTGCTGTACCAGGCCGTCGCCGATCGTCAGAAGCGTGTAGTTTTGCGCGGCGGCAGCCATGTCCATCTTGTGCTGCACGACGCCGATCACCAGCCCGCCGACGATGTTGACGATGGTGATGATGATGCCGGCGATGGCGTCGCCGCGCACGAACTTGCTCGCGCCGTCCATAGCGCCGTAGAAATCCGCCTCCTGCTCGATCTGGCGGCGGCGCGCGCGCGCCTGGTCCTCGTTGATCAGACCGGCGTTCAAGTCCGCGTCAATGCTCATCTGTTTGCCGGGCATCGCATCCAGGGTGAAGCGCGCCGAAACCTCCGCCACGCGCCCGGCGCCTTTCGTGATGACGACGAAATTGATAACGACCAGGATCGTGAAGACGATCGTGCCAATGAGGTAGTTGCCCCCAACGACGAACGAGCCAAATGCCTGAATGACATGTCCGGCGGCCGCCGGGCCTTCGTGGCCATGCTGCAGGATCAGGCGCGTCGAGGCGACGTTGAGCGACAGCCGGAACAGCGTGACCACGAGCAGCAGGGACGGGAAAGCGGAAAAATCCAGCGGCTTGATCGTATAAAGCGCGACCATCAGGATCAGCAAGCCGGCTGAAATGCTCAGCGTCAGCAACAAGTCCATCATGAACGGCATCATCGGCAGGACCATTACGACCAGAATACCGATCATGCCAATAGGGAGCAGGACATCCTTGTTCGCCTTGAGCAGGGACTTGAAATCCGGAAGAGTTCGTGGAACTGCGATGGCTTCAGCCATGAAACGCCTCGGAGATAGCAGGAACGGCGCGTGACCGAAAGCGCCGGTTCTCATCCAGGAACCCTCGGGCCATACCCGAATAGAATCCCTCGGCCACCTCTTTATGCAAATTTCCGGCCAACTGGTGAGAAAAAAAACGAAGGGGAGCACAAAAAGCGTTTCATGATTCAGCGATAAATTCTTCACTCGAAGATTGTGTGATATCTTCTGAATATTCAACAATATATAAAATCTTGTCAGTGCGATGTATCTTTCCGCAATTGCATCGCTCCAGCCTGATCATCTCCAGGGCGACTCAAACCCCGATAAAATTGTATCGTAAATTTGACCCTCTCGCCAATCTCTTGACGAGTATTTTGCGTCAGCGCGAAGCCATTATCACGCCGCGAATGACAACATGTCGTCGTTCCTTATCAGTTGCGGCATCTTCTTGCCTCAGTGTCGGTTTCATAATAAATGCATGGACTGAATCTGATTCGATGGCTATGCTCATGGCATTGCCATTTATCAGAGAGGGAGGAATGACCATGCGCCGATACATGGGTTTAGCCCAAGATTGTTTAAGCCTTACGCGCTCTTTTGCGGTCGTTGCTGTCTTTGCCGTCCTTGCAGTCTTTCCTCGCATCAGTTTCGCCCAATCTCCTCAACTCCCGGACCGTTTCGTCTGGGTCTTCGGATGGAATTTAACCAAGGACAGCGATGTCGCGGATATCACAGGCGTCATCGAGACCGGCGCCAAGCATGGGTTGAATGGGGCGGAAGTCTCGTTCGGACTCGATACGCTATGCAAGAAGACACCGGAGTATCTCCGCCGGCTCGATGCCGTGCGCGCGGCGTGCGAACGCAACAAGGTCGAGCTGATCCCGGCAGTGTTCTCTGTGGGTTACGGCAGCGCGGGCTTGGCGCATGACCGCAATCTGGCGGAAGGGCTGCTGGTGGAAGACGCGACGTTTGCGGTCAAAGGCGAGACGGCGCGTTTTGTTCCGGATGATTCTGTGCGGCTTGCCAATGGCAGCTTTGAAGAATATACGGGCAACAAGCTCAAAGGAATCAGTTTTCACGATCAGCCGGGCGAAATCAGTTTTGTGGACACGCAGGTCAAACACAGCGGCAAGGCGTCGCTGCGGCTGGAAAATTTCACGGCCAATCAGCACGGCCATGGGCGCGTGTCGCAAGAAGTCCGCGTGCAGCGGCGCCGCTGCTATCGCGTAAGTTTCTGGGTCAAGACAGAGGCGCTCGAACCCGCCAGCGCATTCAAAGGGATGGCTCTGGCCGGCAAGCGCGAACTGGCGCCGCGCAGTTTCAATCTGCCTTCGACCACCGATTGGCGCAAAGAGACGATGCTCTTCAACAGCATGGGATTCGAATCCGTGCGCCTCTACGCCGGAGTCTGGGGCGCAAAATCCGGCAAACTCTGGATTGACGATTGGACGGTCGAGGAGATAGGTCCGATCAATGTGCTGCATCGCCCGGGCACGCCGGTTACGGTGCGCAGCGAAGACGGCGCGACGACATACACGGAGGGCCGGGACTATGCGCCGCTCGTGGATCCCAATTTCAGTTTCGGCAGGGTGGATCGCGACGCGCCGGCGCTCAAACTCCTTTCTGGCGGCCGCATCCGCGACGGGCAGCGGCTGCGCGTCAGCTGGTATCATCCCATGACGATCCACGACGGCCAGGTCACCGTCTGCATGGGCGAGCCGGCGCTTTATGAAATTTTCGATCACGAAGCCAGACTGCTGGCTGAGCGCCTGCATCCGCGCCGCGTGCAACTGAACATGGATGAGATTCGCATGGGCGGAACATGCCAGGCGTGCCGTGGGCGCAACATGGGCGAACTGTTGGGCGAATGCATCACGAGCCAGGTGAAAGCCCTGCGCCGCTACCTGCCCGAGGCGGAGATATATATCTGGAGCGACATGCTTGATCCCAACCACAACGCGCATGGCGACTATTATCTGGTCGAAGGTGATTACACCGGCTCATGGGAGCATGTGCCGAAGGATTTGATCATCGCCGTCTGGGGAGGCAAGCCGGGCGAGAAGAATATGCGCTTCTTCGCTGACCTTGGCTTTCGTACGCTCGCCGCGTGCTACTACGACGCGGACAATCTGAATGACGTGAAAGGCTGGCTTGACCTGGCGCGCGCGACGCCCAAGGCGCGCGGCCTCATGTACACACCCTGGAGGAAGAAGTATGAGCTATTGCCGGCGTT
Source organism: Candidatus Sumerlaeota bacterium (assembly GCA_026398575.1). The sequence continues at coordinate 9,545 of JAPLSP010000603.1, forward strand.
CGGCGATTTGTTGCAAGGGAACGCGGGAAAGTAAAGAACACCATACGCTTTATATTCGCGGAGAAAGAGTATTCTTATGAGAACCATAGACCTATCTGAAGAAACGAGAACCATAGCAGAGTTGCTCGATTGGGCAAACCAGGAGCCTGTTCTCATCCACTCCAAGCAGGGGAAAGACTATGTGCTAGAGGAAGCAGATGATTTCGATCAGGAAGCGGCAATGCTTGGCAATAGCGAGAAGTTTATGTCTTTTCTGCACGAGAGAACTCAAACAGGCAAAGAAATACCTGCAGCAGATGTCGCACAGCGTTTGGGCATCGCGCGGAAGGATTAATAGCTAATCTAATTCTCGATCCTCCATTGCGCTTGCCTCAATACGGCATGCGATGAGCCTTTGGGCAATTCATACCAGACCGTCAACAGCGCGCCATCGTCCAGCTCCACCGTGGAAGGATACCCGAGATCGCCCGCAGCGCCATCGCGGGAAATCGTCATCGGATCCGACCACGTCTTGCCTTCGTCTTCGCTAATTCGCGCCTGATTTCCGAATGGCGCGCGGCGGTAGCCATAAGTCATCAGCAATTTTCCGTTGCGCAATCGCAGCAGGAATGACGGAAGGCCCCACACGCCGATGGGATGCGGCGCCGTCCAGGTTTTGCCGCCGTCAGCGGATTCGGTTTGCAGGATTTCGTTTCCGTTCGTCGGATTGTGATTGCGGATGTGCGCGATCAAGCGGCCGCCGGAAGCTTCCACCGCATGAAGCTCATGATATATTTTTTTATCATCGCCGGACCGGGTCGGAATTTCCGCCAGCCATTGCCAAGTCTGGCCGTCGTCCTTGGATTCGCAAACGCCAATCCGCTTTTCATCGGTCCAAAGCTCCTTGCCGGCATAGAGCAGGCGGCCATCGGCGAGCTGGATCGGCCCATGCGGGCTGTTGACGATACTCGGATATCTGGCCGACCACGTCACGCCGCCGTCGGTCGAGCGGATCATCCACTGTCCCAATTCCGCCTTGCGCTGGGCGGCGTTGAGGCGCTCGTGCGCGGCCAGCCAGCGCTTGAGTTTTTCTGGCGCCCAGGCCCCAGCACTGCCGGGTTCCTTTTGCGCCGCCTTGTCGAGACTGGCCGCGTATGCCAGCGAAGTGAACGTGGTGACGAGGAGGCTGCCGCGCGCGGTTTCCATCACGCCGCTGTCCCGGTCGTCAATGTCGCTGTCCATCACGACTCGCGGCCAGCCCCACGTCGCGCCCTGGTCGTGTGAGACCATCATTTCCACGCGGCCAAACGGGCAGACATGCGCTTCGCGTCCGCCGGAATACGTCACGAGCAAGTCGCCGTTTTTGCGCCGCGCCAGCGTCGGCCAGCCATGATAGTACTCCGGCTGATAGCTGATGCTTTTCGTTTCGATCACGGAGGCCTTGGGAGCGGCAGTGCGCTCAGGCAACGCGAAACCGGCGCCGGCCATCCCAGCCAGGATGCCCATGCGGCGCAAAAACGCACGGCGGGTATGCGCCTCGGATGAACTGGAATCAGCCGCAGTGTTCATTGTGAAAGTTTTCATGGGGCGCCTCGTATGTGAGATTAGATTTTTATCAAAAATCTAACAGCAACATGTTGTCGTTCGCGCAAACTACGGAAAAATCTGTGTCAATCCGCCCGATCCGCCCCATCCGTGTTCTATAGTGGATAGTCCCATCGTGATAGAACACGGATGACGCGGATCGGGCGGATCATCACCGATTTATTTATGCCTCCCACGCCTGCTGTCTGAAAATCCGTGTCAATCCGCCCGATCCGCCCCATCCGTGTTCTATCACAATCTGATTTTTTGCTATAGAACACGGATGGGGCGGATCGGGCGGATCATCACGGATTTTCAGCAACAGGCACGGGCGCCATGAACAAGCCATCTAATTCTCTGGCGCCGCAATCGGACATTTTTTCTAACAGAGTTTGAAAAAATCCTAGGCCATTATGCCATTATCCCACGCCGAACGACAACATGTTGTCGCTCATTGCCATCCGTTTT
>JAPLSP010000678.1 GCA_026398575.1 Candidatus Sumerlaeota bacterium
AACCGCACTCCAAATGCTGGCGCCTCGCTGATCCGCATTAAAGTTTTACATTTCTCATTTCTCATTTTACATTATGATTTTACAATCCCCTTCTCCAGCGCGTCCATCGCGAAATACGTCAGGATCAGATCCGCGCCTGCACGTTTGAGGGATGTCAGCGTTTCCAGAATCGCGCGGTTTTCATCCATCCATCCTTGCGCAGCGGCGGCTTTGATCATCGAGTATTCGCCGCTGACCTGATACGCCGCCAGCGGAAGATCGAACCGCTCGCGCATCTTCGCCAGAACGTCGAGATACGGCAGCCCGGGCTTGACCATGAGGATGTCGGCGCCTTCGGCGGCGTCGAGTTCCGCTTCGCGCAACGCCTCGCGCGCGTTGGGCGGGTCCATCTGGTGCCAGGCGCGGTCGCCAAAGGCCGGCGCGCTTTCGACGGCGTCGCGGAAAGGGCCATAAAAGCTCGACGCGTATTTGACGGCATAGGACATGATGGGGACGTGCGCGAAGCCGTTTTGGTCCAGCGCGGCGCGGATCGCCTGAACCATGCCGTCCACCATGCCCGACGGCGCGATCATGTCGGCGCCGGCCTGCGCCTGGCTGACGGCCGTTCCCGCCAAAACCGCGAGCGTGGCTTCGGCGTTGGGGCGTTGTCCGCTGAAGATGAAGCAGTGGCCGTGATCGGTGTATTCGCAAAGGCAGGTGTCCGCGATAACGAGCAGATCGGGCAGGGCGGCTTTGAGCGCGCGCGCGGCCTGCTGAAAAATGCCGTCGGCAGCATAAGCGCCGCTGGCCTGGCCGTCTTTTTTTTCAGGGACGCCAAAAAGAATGACGGCGCGCACTCCGGCGGCGGCTGCGCGCCTGGCGTGTTCGGTCAGTTCATCCACCGACAGGTTGAATTGCCCTGGCATCGAACGGATTTCGCGTCGCACGCCCGTCCCCGGCACGGCGAACATGGGATAGATCAAGTCGGCGCCCGTGGGCGCGTGCTCGCGCAACATCTCGCGCAACACGCGGTTAGCTCGTAGGCGGCTCAGACGTTCGACAGGGTAGGGCATAGATACTCTCCGTGGCGCGCCAATCGGATGATTATGCAATCAGGACGTTTCCCTGATCGAGCGTTTTCTTAGTCCCATCCATATTGCTCATCGAATGCGAGATTATATTCCTTCATGAATTGGCGATACTCATCCTGGAAAGTCATTTTTTTATGATGCGCTTCCTGATTGCGAATGTAGCGTCTGACGGATTCAAGCCTTGAAGGGCTGACGGAAAAAGCCCCATAGCCGCCCTGCCAATAGAATTTCTTATAGCTAGCGCCTTGTGTCTTGATCCACTTGGAGGATGATTTCTTAATCTCTTCGAGTACTGTTTTAAGGGCATAATTTTTCGATTGGGAATAAAGGATATGAATATGATCCTGGAAGCCGCCGATCTCAATGGAAGGCGAGTCGAGATTTCGCAAGATGCCGCCGATGTACGCCCATAATTTGGGAGATATCGAAGCGTCAATTAAAGGGATGCGGCATTTGGTGGAAAAGATGAGATGAGTGTATAGCTGAGCCAGCGATTGAGACATACAGCAAATCCTCCTTATCCAAAAATTGGGCGCAAAGCCCTGAAAACATGAGTGCCCTGAAAGGGCAAAAGAAAACAGCCCAGGGCAACGCCCTGGGAAAAGCATATTATAAGAAGATAAAGCCCTGAAAGGGCGAAAGAATGGTTTGGTGATTTTTTTTTTGCGCCCCTTCAGGGCTTATGATGATGGGGGGACGTGTCCCAGGGCGTTGCCCTGGGCTGGTTTCTTTCGCCCTTTCAGGGCTTGAGAGAAAAGTTGGCGGCTTGTCCCAGGGCGTTGCCCTGGGCTGTTTTCTTGCGCCCTTTCAGGGCTTGTGAGAAAGGTTGGCGGCGTGTCCCAGGGCGTTGCCCTGGGCTGGTTTCTTGCGCCCTTTCAGGGCTTGAGAGAAAAGTTGGCGGCTTGTCCCAGGGCGTTGCCCTGGGCTGTTTTCTTGCGCCCTTTCAGGGCTTGTGAGAAAGGTTGGCGGCGTAATGTATGCAATACCCCTTGAACGCAGCAAATCCAAAAACTCGGCTCGTTGGATATTCAGAAAGCGAGCTGCTTTCCCTGAAGAAACGCGTCCCTCGACAAACAAAGAAAGAACCAGCCATTCTATGGTGCGATGCTGTACATCGCTCGAGTTTATGCCCAGCTCCAAAAGATGAGGAGGGATATGGACTTCAATCATTGTTTCTGTCATTATTCGCCTCCTCTTGCTGATTGCGATTGTGATTTTTTCTCAGACTTTTCCGCTTTTCAATATCTCATCCACTCGCGAATGGCGCTGCTTTCGAGCATCGCCTGCATTGCGACTTCGCCGGTGAGGGTGATGGTGGTTACCATGTGGTACGGATCGTCCACCGTGATGAGGAGCCATGCGGTTTTCAGCCCGAGCGGCTCGGAGGAGGTGAAGGTGACATCCACCGTGCGGGAGGTTCCGGGGGCGATGGCGGTTGCGGTCGAGGGCGAAACGGCGAACTGGAACCAAGCGGCGTCAGCGCCGCCCAACGTCAGTCCGGCGCCGGTGAAATTCAGGTCCAGATTGCCGGCGTTATAGAGAACCAGCGGCAGAGTTTTCTGGACCGGCGTCGTCGGCAGATCGAAAGGCACCGGGCCGAAATCAAGCCGGTCGGGCGGGGTGACGACCAGCGTCTGAATCGTGCCGCGTCCGATCAGCGTCACGATCAGATAGGGATTGTCAATGTCGTCGGTATGGATTCTCAGTGTCGCGATTTTTAGTCCCACGCTGAGCGGATCGAATACCAGGCTGAGCGAAACGCTGGAGCCGGCCGCCACGACTATCGGCAGCGTGGGAGATGTTTCGAAATGGAAATTGACCGCCGCCAGCCCCTGGAAAATGAACTGGTCAATCACCAGCGCATCATAGCCCACATTGGAAATGACCACCTGCATGGCCGGACTGGGCGCGTCCAGGAGATAGATATCGCCAAAGTTCAACGTGGTCGGAACGATGACGGGAATCTGCCCGATGGCGTATCCCAGCAGCTCGGCGCGCGCGCCTCCTCGGGGCGACGTCGCAACCAGAAAGGCATCGCGATTGCCTTTCCGGGTTGGCAGAAAATAAATGGACGCCGATGTGGAAGCGCCGGGCGCCAGCGTGAAGGAGGCCGGTCCGCTCAGACCGAAGTCGCCCGAAGTCGGCCCGTCGAAACTGAGCGTTACATTCTGCGAAAGTAATCCGCTGTTGAGGATCGTGAGCGTCTGAAGCGGGGACGCGGTTCCCACGGGCGTATCCGGGAAAATCAACGGCCCGCCGGTGATGACGATGGAGGAATATTCGAAAGCGCCGTCGTCGAACCTCAGATTCACGGGACGCGGCTGCGCGGCGTAATCCTCCGCTGAATCCATGACGCCGACCAGATCGGCGGCGCCGATCGCGTCAATGCAGGCCGAAACGGCCCGCAGCTGGTAGTCGCCTGCTGGCGCGTTCATATACGCGGGATTGCCTCCGTCGGGATTGCTAAAGAACAAGCAGCGGGTTGTGATCGCCTCGCTGTCGGAATCGGCTTCATAAATGGCCACGCCGTTGTTGAAGGTGAAGGCCGAGGCCTGAACATAGGCGATGCTTCCGCCCAGCAGGAAGAAGCCGCCGCCCTGGCTGAGGGCGGTGTTATTGGAAATCGTGCAAAAGGCGAAGGGGGGATAGTTGTCGTAGTAGCCGTAGAGCGCCGCGCCGCGCCAGGCGCTGTTGTGCGCGATGACGCAGTTTTCAAATCGCGGCCAGGAGAACTCGCAATAAATCGCGCCGCCGAAGTAGCCGGCGTTGTCGGAAAGCGAACAGCGCAGGAACGTCGGATGGGAAAATCCCCGGCAAGCCAGACCCGCGCCCGATCCGCCCGAACTCGAATTGCCCTCGATGCGGCAATCTTCAAACCGGGGCGCGGAAAACAAGTCGCAGAGAACGCCCGCGCCAAAGCCGGCGGCGGCGTTGGCGGTAATCAGACAGCGGGTGACTGTGTTCGTTTCATCCGCACGGGAACAATAAATTCCCGCTCCGCTTTGATCCGCGCCGCTCCCCGTGGCTGCGGCGCCGGTGATCGTGAAGCCGTCAATCCACGTCGAGGCGACCGAGGCAATTGTCACCGCATGGGGCGCGCCGGCGGCGTCCAGGATCGTGGGATGGGCCGCGCCGTCGCTCTGGAACTCGCGGGTTGCGCCGAAGGGGAATCCGCCCAGAAGCCGCAACCCGCTGATCATCGTTATGCTTTCGTTATAGGTTCCTTCGGCGACCCATATCACGGGCACAATGCCGGTCTGCTGAGACGACAGCTGCGCCAGATCAATGGCGCTCCGAATGCTGCCAACCGCCTGTGTCCAGCTGGCGCCCATGCCGGGTCCATTGGGCGCGACGTAAATGATGCCCGATGGGCTGACATAAGAAGTGATTACGATGGTCTGGTCGTCCGGGCCGGTCTTGGTCTCTACGTTGCCGGCGTTGTCGGTTGCGATGCTGGAAAATTCATACAGCCCGTCGCCCGTCGCCGTCGCGTCGAAGGCCACCGGGCTTGTGGTAAAGGTCGCGCCGTATTGCCTCCAGGGACCGCCGTCCTTGCGGACAAAAATCTGGACGTATTGGACGCCGCTTTCATCGTCCGTGGCCTCGAAGGGAACGTTGAACCGGTACGTCGTCGTCACCGGCAGCAGGCCATAGACCCGCGAAACGGGCGGCACGATGTCCGGCGGCGGATTCAGAGCGTCTTCCTCATCCACGCCGATGTCCACTTTGCCGTCCGCGCCGGGACGGGGATCGCCCTCGAAATCAATCGCCGGCGCATCGGCGATGCTTCCGCGCTTCAGCGCGCTCGAGCCATCCTGGACGTGGAAGTCATAAGCGGCGGGATTGACGAAGAGCGGATCGCCTTGAACGTTGCGCTGCGAGCCGGACGCGCGCAGGTTGATCGCAACCGCGCCGTTGAGCGGACCGGAAACGAAATTTAAGAAATCGCCGTCGGGATTCCCGAAGAACAAATTATAACCGGCCACCACGCGCGCGTCGGCGGTGGCTTCATAAACGGCGTATTGGCCGTTGCGGCTCAGGATCGTGTTCGTGCAAATCGCAGTGGCGCCTTGCGCGCAATAGACGCCGCCGCCCCAGCCGCTGGCCGTATTGGCGTGGATCACGCAGTTGACCGTGAGCGCACGGCTGTTAAAGGCCGCGCATAAGGCGCCGCCGTTGAGTCCGGCGTGGTTGCCGAAAAAGACGCTGTTGACTGCTTCTCCGAAACTGTAGTCGTAGCTGAACCAGCCGCCGCCTTCGCCATTCGATTCGTTGGCGTCCAGCAGACAGCGGTCGAAGAGCGGATCGCTGTCAATCGTGCTGGCGACGCCGCCGCCGTCGCCAGACGAGTAATTTCCCGTCAGACGTGTCGCGACAAATGCAGGCGTCGAGTTGGAGCAAAAAACGCCGCCGCCCGATCCGCCGGCGATATTGCCGTTGATCAGGGCCAAGTCCACCGTCGGCGCCGAGAGGTCGAACAGCAATCCCGCGCCGTCGCTCGTGGCGCTGTTGTTGCTGATTTCGCAATTGTTCAGTGAGGGCCGCGAACGGCTCAGCCAAACGCCGCCGCCGTCGCGTCCGGCGTCATTGCCGGTCGCATCGCCGCCGGAAAAAACGAAGTCGGAAAACGCTCCCCACAGGCCGGCGCCGTCGCGCGCCGCGGTATTGAGTTGGAAACTGCTGTCCTGGATATTAGGGGTCGAACCCGTCAGCCACGCGCCGCCGCCGTCCAGCGCGGAGCGGTTGTTTCTCACGGTTGTATTGCGGATCAGAGGCGCCGAGTGATCCAGCGCAAGGCCGCCGCCGCCGTCGCCCGCCGTATTGTTTTCAATGAGGCAATCGAGCAATTGGCCGTTGCTGCGCAGATAGGCGATTCCGCCGCCAATATCTGCCGAGGTATTATCGAGAATTTGGCAGTCCTGAAGCACAGGATCGGAGCTAACGGCGAACAGGGCGCCGCCCGAACTCAAAGCTGCATTATTCTGGATCAGGCAGCGGATCATTGACGGCAAGGATTGATTGCAGTAGATGGCGCCGCCATTGTTCGTTGCGCGGTTTTCGCTCAATGTCGTATCGGTCATGCGCAGCGCTGAGAACGCTGAATACAGGGCGCCGCCTTGATTCGATGCTGTGTTATCGCTGAGCGTACAGCGCCCCAGAATCACCACGCCAAAGCCGGCTAGAGCTCCGCCGCGTTGCGCTGTATTCGATGTGAAGGTTGACGCATTGAATTCCGCCATACCCCCTAATACAAAAGCGCCGCCGGCATCACGGGCGGCGGCATTTGCGTGAATCGCGCATGTCGTTGCGATTGCGATCGAACTCTGCAGAAACATGCCTCCGGCGACTGAGGCGTTGTTTGCGCTCACGTCGCAGTCCGAAAGCGTCACGCTTGTGGCAAAGCAATAGATCGCGCCGCCGTCATTGAACGCGGTGTTTGTGGTCAAACGGCACTGACTGAACGACAGCGCTGGCGTGGTTACATACTGGCAATAGATGCCGCCTCCCATCCACGCCGAATTACGGCTGATTTCCGTCCCATCGAATAGCGGAGCGGCGCCATTGATCCAGCCGCCGCCGCCTTGGCCGCCTATTCGACTGCTGGCGGAGTTGGAGGTGATTACACACTGATGAAAGACGGCGCTGGATTGGCTGAAATAGAATCCGCCGCCGCTCGTTATTGAGTCATTATTCTGAATCAGACTGTCTTGAAGATTCAGCCGGGAATTAAGAGCCGTCAATCCGGCGCCCATGCCCGAGGTATGGTTATCCGCAATCACACAATCCTTGAATTCCAGATCGCTTTGCTCCAGATAAAGTCCGCCGCCGCCGCTGGTAGCCACATTATTGAGGAAGGAGCAATTTTCCATCACGAAACTGGCGCTGGTCAGCGCCAATCCCGCGCCATAAGAGAATGCGATATTGGAGGTAAATGCGCAGGAATAAAGAGTAGGGGAGGAGTTGTCGCAATACAGCCCTCCGCCCATGAGCGCGATATTGCTTGTGCAGATGCAGTTGGCGATGGTGTTGCTCGGGCCCGCATTGATCATCAGCGCTCCGCCGCCCCAACCGTCTGCGCCGGCGCCTTGGGCCTGTCCGCCCGCCAGGGTGAAGCCGTCCAGTCCCGCAGTCGTTGTGGAATCCATGAGCGCGGCGCGATGGGTTCCCGCCGCCAATCCCGTCACGTCTATGATCGTGACGTTTGCGATGAAATCGCGGTCGCCAACGTCGGTCTCGGTTCCGGCAAACCCACCCAACACCAGCACGCCGCTTCTAAGAACGACGCTTTCGCGATAGACGCCGCTTGCGACCCATACCTGGGCGATGCCGGAGGTGTAGGCCAGTTGGATTCCCGTCTGAATGCTGACGGCGGCGTTGTCCCACGAGGCGCCGGAGGCTGTGCCGGTGGCAGCCGCGTCCACAAAGACCTGCGCGGGCGCCGGCGCAGGAAGCCCGAGATTCCAAAGCGTTAACAGAAGCCCAAGCGGGAAAAATCGGAAGCGTTTCAGCATAGATGATTGTGAGCGTCTTCAGCGTTGTAAAAAATCAGGCGCTTGGCGCCTCAGATAAAAAAATGTGAAGAATTATAAATTTAGAGATGTATGCTCCAAGCCGCAATAGGCTGCTATTTTTTCGGCGCCTCTTCCATCTCGCGAATCGCATCGCGCAACCGGGCGGCTTTCTCGAAATCTTCGGTTTTCACCGCCTCGCTCATTTCTTTGCGCAATGAATCCAGCCGCTTTTTTCTCGCTTCAAGAGTCTGGACCGCGGGCGCTGCCGCCTTCTTGGCGGACTTGAGAACAGGCGCCGCCGCTTCCGCTTCCAGATCCGGGGTTTGCCGCTCGCGGGCTTCCATGGATTCCGCCTCAAGCACCGCGGCGCCGGGGGTGAAGCGAGGCGGACGCATCCCGACGTGCCGCGTGGCGCCATGGAATTTGCGCAGATCATTCAGAATCTGCGGCCGGAACGAATCGTAGCAGTGGTCGCATCCCAGAATCATGGTCTTGCGATAGAGGGGAAACGGCAATCCGCACACCGCGCATTTGAGGTCGGCGTTTTCGGTGTCTTCCTCGGCATTGGCGGAGGAGACGGCGGCGCTGGCCTGGCTCAACAGGGACTTGAGCAGCTCTTCGAGTGAAACCTGCAAATGCGGCTGCGCCAAAATTCCCTGGGCGCCCGAGGCGTGTTCGCCGCAAAAATAATGTTCTTCGATCTGGCCGTTGACGACCTTGATGATCTTATGGGTGGCGGGTTTGCCGCAGGTGTCGCAATTCTTTTGCATTCTACAATCATCCTTTTGCATGAGCGGTTTGCGGCGCTGAAACTCGCCGGCAGGATGCCGGCGCTCCCAGTGAGCGCTCCCAGTAAGCGCTCCCAGTCGGCGCTCCCAGTGCAAACCGTTACGAGTAAAGTATAGGACCATATCTGCCAATCGGTCAAGGCGGGAAAGGCTTTTTTTTGCCTAAAGGAACATGACTTCGCCTTGAGAAATGGACAGATACAGGGATTTTTGGCCAAATTCCTTCTTTATTTTCATTAAATAATTCTTCAATTCATTCATGCGCGACTTTCGTACGGCGATCACGTAGCGGCGCGAAGTCTCAAACTGGGTTACTTTGCCGTCATAATATGCGCCTTTATACAAGCCCTCATACGTATAGCCTCCGAACTTGCGCGCCATATCCTGTTCCAGCCACTGGAAACGGGATTCCTCAAACGGCGCGCCCTGATTGTCTTTGATGGGAAGCAGAAACCGGGCCTCCACATAAGAATCCGGCGCTTTTCCGCCCATGTCCTTGACCGAGCACCCCGCCGCCGCAAGCAGGACAAGAAGAAGCGCAAAACTGATCGCCGAGCTTCGAAGAGCATAACGAGCATTCATAAAGCCACTCCTGGCCTATGCTATTTCCTGATGCCGAAAGACAACATGTTGTCGTTCATTGCCATCCGTGTTATCCGCGAAATCCGTGGTTGAAAGTTAACCACGGATTTCGCGGATAACGCGGATGCTGCGCCGCGAAGCAGCATATTTTTGCAGACGGTATTTGCGAAAATCCTAGTCATTATCGTCAATTGCCAGGTATTTGCTGTTGGATATTGGACATTGGATATTGAACATTGGACATTCTACTCGATCCTTGGTTTTGCTTTCTTGGCGACGCCAACAATCATATCGAGTTTTTCCCGAACTTCCGCTGCGATCTGGTCCTTCGGCATCAGCGGCGCCAATTGATAGTATTCCGATTTCCGCAGCAACAAGGGAAGTCCAAGTTTCTTGAAGAATGCGGAAAAAAGCGGTTCCAGGAAATCATCGGAGACTTTGATATCCGGGGACCAGGGCTCTGGCTTGCCTAGTGTTCGCAAAGCGCTGGAAATTTCCTGGATGGCCTCACGCATTGCCTGTTCGCGTTTTGCCAATTCAGCAACGCCAAACAAGTCATTGGGGACATCATGCCGCGCGTAAGCAAGAAGCGTTTCTTCCGTGCAAAGATAGTTTTCGATTTCGCGCCGCTGCCACATCATCTCAAGGAGCGGCATGCCCTGCTGAAGGTTTTTATCCAAACGGTCAAAGAGCGCAACCCCGACCATATCCGGTTTCGCTTCGCGCAATCCAAAGAAGTGGTCTTCCGCCCGTTTAGGCAGGTTCGTGGCCACATAATGGACAAAGGGTCTTTCCAGAAAAGCCTGCGCTTCATGGTCCAGTATTTTAGCGAAAGTTTTCAAGATCGCCAGGTCAGTTGAGTTCTCCAAATAAAGCGCCCATCCCGTCTGCTGCGCCTGATAATATTGGTCGAAGCCGATATCTCGAAGCGCCTTGAGAACCTGAGAACCTCGATCATCTATGCGATGCGGTTTGCCGACAAAGGCAATGACTGTGTCACGTTCCGCTGCTTCATTCAGAAGCACTTCGGAATGACTGGCGGCGATAATTTGCGAGCCTTGCCGTTCAGCAGTTTCACACAGGACGGAATAAATTTGCCGTTGGCGCAAGATTTCAAGGTGGGCATCCGGCTCATCCAACAGAAGAATGGCGCCTGGATTGGCGTATAAATGGGCGAGCAGAAGAAGCGTTTGTTGAAGGCCGCGGCCGGAGGAGAGCAAATCCAATAGAATTCCGTTGGGCTCTTGATAAGCCATTTCGATCTCGCCGCGTTCACTGATAAAAACCGGGGGCTGAAGCTTGATTCCAAAAAGCATTACGATTTGGCGGGTAAGCGAATTCCAGTTTTCTGGATTTTCAGACGAATATATTTGATAGCAAAGATTGCGCAAGACTTGCGCAGTTTGACCTTCGCCTATCAAAACATTTATGCTTCCTGGCTCCCATTTGGGCTCTTTAGCTGCCAATCCGGACATCGGGGGAAGATAGGCAATATGAATGAAAGCGGATTCTGAAGGTATCAGCATTCTTTCCGCTTTTGTCTTTTGGTTAATGCGAAGGGGGCGACAGTAAAAAGATTCTTCATTGGCATAATCAAACTCGAGGCCGCAGGTCCAGGCTTTGTCGTTGCTTACGCCATCTACAATTATTTCTATGCATATATTTCTTGTTTTCTGCTCCGGCTTGGCATCCGCGTTTTGATTCCGCTGAATATCGCGAACATGTAAGTCATGCCATAGCAGCTTGGCATTAGGGACAGGAACCGAAAGCAAATCGCGCCGGTTAATTGCAGCGCCCGGCCGCTTATCAGGAACATCTTTGCCTTTTCGCTTTTCATTCCAGCGTTGCACGCCTTTTTCACAGAGCGCCAAGGCTTGGAGCGCCGTGCTTTTGCCGCAGTTGTTGGGGCCTATGAAAATAACCGTCTTCCCCAGCTCGATATCCGCTTCCTCGAATCGCTTGAAGTTTCGTATTCGCAATCGGGTTAGCATGGGGCTTCCTTATTTTAAGGATTTCGCGAATTCCTCGAACAAGACTCTTTGCCGCTCGGTCAAGTCCTTGGGGAGGCGCACTTCGATGGTGGCGTAATGGTCGCCGCGCGCGCCGTCTCGCGTGGGGCCGCCCTGACCGCGGAGTTTGAAGGTCTGGCTTGGCTGCGTGCCAGGGGGAATTCTCAACGTCACCGCTTTGTCCAGCGTCTGAATGCTGGCTGTGCCTCCCAGCATGGAGGTTGCCAGATCAATCTGTACTTTGGAATGAATATCCGGGCCTTCGCGCGTGAAGATCGGATGCGGCAGAACATGAATAGTGATGAGCAATGATCCGGCCTGCCCGCTGCCGAGGCCGGCCTCGCCGGCGCCCGACAAGCGTATCTTTTGACCGTCGCCGATGCCGGGCGGAATCTTCACCGACACATCCTTGGTGGTTTCCCGCGGAATCCCGCGCGCGTCCGGTTCAGTCATCCGGACGGTGATTTTCTGTTTGCCGCCGCGCACGGCCATTTCAAAGGGGATGTCCAGCGAGGCGGTGATGTCCTGGGCGGCGGGCTGGGGGGGGGCTTGGGGTTCCCCTCGGAATCTCCCTTTCAATCCGCCGCCTCCCAGCAGCGATTCCAAGATGCTGCTGAAACCGCCTCCATCTGTGAAAGTTTCGAATGAGCCGCCCCGACCGCCGCTTTTGGGAGCGCCCCCGGCGCCGGGAAAAGGTCCGCCGCCGCCGAAGGGACCGCCGAAATATTGTCCGCCGCCAAAACCGCCCCGGCGAAGCGCATCGTATTCCTTCCGCTTTTTCTCGTCTCCCAATATTTCATAAGCCTGACTGATTTCCTTGAATTTTTCTTCTGCGCGCTTGTCGCCTTTGGTGCGGTCGGGATGATAGCGCCGGGCCAGGCGGCGGAAGGACTTCTTGATCTCTTCGGCGCTGGCGGTGGCGCCGAGCCCAAGCAATTTATATAAATCACGCTCCATCATGCGACAAGCCTCCTTATGTCTCTTCCCGTAAGTACTTCTATTCGCAAATATGTCACTGAGTTTATGCCTCAAAGCCCCAAGTCGTCCGACAGACCCGGCGCCGCAGCGACAATCACGCTCGCAGGGCGCAATATCATGTCTTTGAACAGATAGCCTTCCTCCGTCACTTCCACGACGTGTCCTTCGCTTTCCGGTTCCTGCGCCGGCGCCAAGCCCACGGCTTTATGCCGTTCCGGATCGAAAATCTCGCCCAAGGCGTTCATTGGCTCCAGTCCCGCTTGCGCGAGAATTTGGCGGAATTGCTCGCCAATCGCGCGAAGGCCGTCGGTGTAAGGCGTGAGCGTGTCCGGCGCGGGCAGATGCTCTTCCGCGCGCACAAAACCGTCATGGATGGGCAGAAGCAATGCGATCAATTCGGCTTGGGCCTTGGCGCCTGCCTCGGCTTTTTCATTTTCCGTGCGCTTGCGGTAGTTGTCGAATTCCGCCTGCAGCCGGCGCAGCTGGTCAAGCAGGTATCCGGCATTCTCGCTCTTTTCGGAGCGGCCCAGCGCGATGTTTTTTATTTTATTCAGCAATTCCCCACTGCCTTTCCATAATCGGTAGCAAGGTGACATTATGCGTGCGCGGGTTTTGATTCAAGCCTTACATCTCGCGAAAGCGGAATTATGGGATGACAAAATGGTGAAGGATAAAATGACTGATGACAAATGGATGACAAAACAATGGATGACAAAACAATGGATAGGAAAACCATCTTTGGCGCAATGAGGGGAATCGCTGATATACGCTAACAAGCGCTAATGACTAGGATTTTTTCAAACTCTGTTAGAAAAAATGTCCGATTGCGGCGCCAGAGAATTAGGTGGCTTGTTCATGGCGCCCGTGCCTATTGCTGAAAATCCGTCATGATTCGCCCGATCCGCCCAATCCGTGTTCTATAACAAAAAATCAGATTGGGATAGAACACGGATGGGGCGGATCGGGCAGATTGACACAGATTTTTTCGTAGTTTGTGCGAACGACAACATGTTGTCGTTCATTTTGATAATGGGATATCTCCCCATATTCATCGTTAATGAATTGGGAATTTTGATTTTATGCGGAATTTCAAAGCCTTTGAGGGAATGGCGCCGAATGTATCTGTTGACAGCAAATTATGTAATTGTGATGACTTGGTAAGGTCTTTCACGCCAGCGTAAATATATAAAATTCAATAATTTATCTATTTGGCCATTTGGCGCGTTGATTGCGATATGCCTTCCATAGAATGCATGGCCGCTCACAGCCCACTTACCATTCAAGAGCGGTCATAAGAAAAAGGAGATACGAAAATGCTACACACAGCCACGGCAGGAATCACGAGAAATCATGCTGACATTCGCTTCCGCCTTGCCATTCGGAGGCAGGAAGCCATGCAATATCTTGGAGATGGTATCAAGGCAGGTTGGGTGGTCCTGATGGGGATCGCACTGATATGGCTGCTCCTGAGCGCCACGTCCGCGCGCGCCGCAGGACTCCTTATTGCGGACAACGGGCTCGGCGGCGTTCTCGAGATCGAAGAGCATGAAGCGCGCGTCACCATCAACAACGGCGTCGCCATCACCGAAGTCACCCAGGTTTTCCGCAACACCGAAAACCGGCAGGTCGAAGCGCTCTACACCTTCCCGGTCCCCAAAGCCGCCTCGGTGGCGAATTTCAGCATGTGGATCAATGGCAAGGAAATGACCGGCGAAGTGCTTGAAAAAAAGCGTGCGCGGGAAATCTACAACACCTACAAACAGCAACGACGCGATCCGGGATTGCTCGAACAGACGGACTACAAAACCTTCGAGATGCGCATTTTCCCCATCGGTCCCAATGCCGCCCAAAAGGTCCGCATTGTGATTTATCAGGAACTGGACTTCGATCACGATTGGGGCGCCTACGTCTATCCGCTGGCCACGGTCGCCCGCAAAAACATTGACCAGCGCGTCAAGGGCAAGTTCACCTTCAACCTCGATGTCAAATCGGAAATTCCGATTGTGAAGATGGAAAGCCCCAGCCACTCCTCCAAGATCGCCGTCGCTCCCCACAGCGAAAATTATTATCAGGCCAGTCTGGAGGCAGTGGGGGGCGATCTGAGCCGCGACCTGGTGGTGGCTTATAATATCTCGCGTCCGCGCACCGGCATTGACATGATCGTCTCCAAGCAGAGCAGGGAGGACGGCTATTTCCGCCTGACCCTGACGGCGGGCGAAGAGCTCAAAGCCATTGGCGGCGGGGCAGGCAAAGATTATCTTTTCATCCTGGACGTCTCGGGCAGCATGGATCGCGACGGCAAACTGCAAACCTCGCGCAATTCGGTGGGGGCCTTCATCAAAGCGCTTGGCAAGGAAGATCGCTTCGAAGTGATGACCTTCAATATTCAGCCTGCGATGCTCTTCAGCCAGCTGGCGGCGGTCAGCGAGGACAATAGCAAGCGGGCGCTGGAGTTCCTCGACTCGCAGCAGGCGCGCGGCGGCACTCTGCTCAAGCCCGCGCTGGAGGCCGCCTGGCGCTATGGCGAAAAAGACCGCGAGATGATCGTCGTCATCCTGAGCGATGGCATGTCGGAGCCGCAAGAGCGCGTCGCCCTTCTGGAAATGGCGAAGAAAAAACCAGCATACTCGCGCATCTTCTGCATCGGCATCGGAAACGAAGTCAACCGTCCGCTCCTCCAGCAGTTGGCCGAAGACGCCGGCGGGCTGGCGGCGTTTATTTCCCAGGGAGATGACTTCGGACGCCAGGCTGCGGCTTTGCGGCGCAAACTCATGCGGCCCGTGGCCGGCAATCTGAATCTCAAATTCGAGGGCATTGAAGTTTATGATCTCGAACCGCAGACGATGCCCAATCTCTTCTATGGCGCGCCCGTCAGCGTCTATGGACGCTACAAGAGAGACGGCAAGGCCACGGTGACGCTGCAGGGAACAATTGGCGGCAATACCTTGAACAAAGCCCTTGAACTGCAATTTCCGGCTTCCGATGCGGCGAATCCGGAGATCGAGCGGATGTGGGCATGGAACAAGACGCAGCGGTTGCTGAAGGAAGCGGACAAGACGGGATCGCGCGACTCGGTCATTGATGAGATTGTGCGCCTGGGCGAGGGATACTCCATCGTCACGGAATACACGTCGTTTCTCGTGCTCGAAAACGACGCGGAATACAGCCGCTGGAAGATCGAACGGCGCAATGCGCTGCGGGTCGAGCGCGACCGCACGGCGCAGGACCGGCTTCGCAAGCAATTCGAGGAGATGCGGATGAAAGCGCTGGCGAACCTGGGCCCCGCGCCGCGACCGGTCGGCGCCGCCGCCAAGGATGGGCAGCGGCTGGCAATGGCCAATCCGCTCAATGCTCCGGAAATCATTACGTCCGATATCCCAATGCCGCAAGGAGTCCCGACGGCGCCCAACCCGCAGAATACATCGTCGCAGAATCCGAATGCGCAGCCTCAGTCGGCGCCCAATCCGCCCGCGCCTGCGCCGGCGTCCCGTCCATCGCGCGGAGTGAATATTGATCTGCCAAGTTTCGGCGGGGGCGGGGGCGGCGCGCCCGATCCGCTGAGCGCGCTGCTTGCGCTGATTCTGGGAGGGGCCGGATGGATGAATCTGCGGAGGAAGAGACAGAACTGATGTCGCCTTTATAGAACACGGATAGCACGGATGTCGCGGATCGTGACGGATTTTCACAAAGTCACAATCCGTGAAAATCCGCCCGATCCGTCGCATCCGTGTTCTATCCACAATAGTCCACCCGATCCGTCGCATCCGTGTTCGATCAGAATAGCGCTGCGCACTGCAAAAGGATGATACTCCATGATAACCGCATTCAAATCATTGGCAGGATGGGGAGGCGCCGAGCCCCTCGATTCTTCGCGGCTGGCGCCTTCGGTCATTGGCTGCGCAAAGTCAATAAGCCACATGAAACTTGCCGCAAAGCTGTTTGCGCCGCTGCTGTTCGGTCTGGGCGCTTTGGCGATTTATCTCATTCCCGGCGCCAATGAATGCCTGCAATTCGACCGCGCGGCGATCGGAGACGGACAATGGTGGCGGCTGATCACGGGTCACTGGACCCATTGGTCCGGCGATCATCTTCTCTGGGACACGGCAGTCTTTATTATTCTGTCGGCTTGTGGCACGGGGTTCCTGGGCCGTGCGGTTGATTCGACCGGTCCGACGCGTCCGACCGGTCCGACAAGTCCGACGGGCCTGACCGCCTCATCCGCCGCCATCCCATTCCTCGTCATCTCCGCATTCATCCTCATCTCTGCATTGTTCATCTCATCTGCGGTCTGGTTTCTCGCGCCGGAGATGGCGGTCTATCGCGGATTATCGGGGATTGATTCGGCGCTCTTCGTCTGGGTCGCAATCCGGATCGCGCAAGATCAATTTCACCGCCGCGAATGGATGCGAATGTCAATCGTGGTCGTCGTGCTGGCCGGTTTCTGTTTCAAGGTTTCTTATGAATTCCTGACCGGCGCCACCTTGTTCGTCCAAAGCAACGGCATCATGACCCCGGTTCCCCTGGCGCACGTCGCCGGCGCAGCGATCGCGATTCTTTGGCTAAGTGTTCTGATTCACAATTACGGTCACGTAAGGAGATCCTTATGATTGGCGCTGAATTCTTCCAGCAAATGGCCGGCAAGCCGCCGTTTTCAAAAATGCATCCGAAGGTGGCCGCGTTTTTTCGCGAGTATTTGGCGCATGAAAAGGCGATTCGGTTTCAGGGGCGCACGGTCATCAATACGCACTTCCCGCCGTATCCCAGCCCGGCTTTCGATAATCTGGCTGAGAACCTTTTCGCGGTGGGCGACGCTGGACGGCGGCGGCTGTATTCGGTCACCCTGGCCGTCACCAATCGGTGCCATTATCGCTGCTGGCATTGCTACAATGCCGGACGCAGCCAAAAAGACCTGACGCTGGAGGAATTGCGCTCCATCGCCAGACAGCTCCAAGAGCTTGGCGTCGTGCATGTTACGCTCACGGGCGGCGAACCGTTGCTGCGGGATGACCTGGAATCCATCGCCGCCGCGTTTAGCGAGCGTGTGTTTCTCACGCTCAACACGACCGGCGACGGCCTGACGCCCGAACGCGCCCGCGCTTTGAAAGCAGCCGGCGTTTTTGGCGCCGGCATCAGCATTGATTCGACCGACGCCCAGGAGCACGACCGCTTGCGGGGCAGGGAGGGGGCTTTTCGCACTGCAGTGGCCGCGCTCGAAACCGCGGCGGACGCGGGGCTATATCCTTATATCATCAGCGTGGCGACGCATTCGTTTCTCGAACGCGAGCGCTTTGGCGAATTCCTGCATTTCGCGCGTGAGGCCAGCGCGCTCGAAATTCATCTCCTGGAGCCGAGCGCGACGGGCAGACTGCGCGGCGCAACGGACGCGCTGCTGACGGAACATGAGCGCGCGTTGATCTTGGAATATCAAAGCGAGGCCGCGCAGGACGAATCGCTTCCGATCTTGTCGAGTTTCCTGTATCTCGAAGGCGCTGACGCTTTCGGTTGCGGCGCCGGGCTGACGCATCTCTACATTGACGGCAGCGGCGAAGTGTGTCCGTGCAACCTGGTTCCGCTGTCTTTCGGCAATGCCGCGCGCGAACCGCTTGCCGATATTCTCGCTTGCATGAGCGAGCATTTCCGCCGTCCGCGCTGCGAGTGCATCGCGCGTATGATCGCGCGGAATATGCCGGAGGCGCCGGTTTGCCTTCCCCTCGATGCCGGGGCGTCCGCTGCTTTATGCGCCGAGTGCCTGCCGCGCGAGCATCCCATCCCGCGCTTCTTTCAGATTCGGGATGGGGCGCAAAACGATAATGTCGGCGCGGTTGAACTGCGCGCCGCTTATGATGCCATTCATGACTCCTATGATAATTATTGGCTGCAAGAGGCGGCCGCGCCCATAAAAGATTTGGTGGAGCGGCTGATGCAAGGTCCGGCGGGAGGCGTATTCGCGGGTGGCGTCTTTGAGGCCGGATGCGGGACGGGCTACGCCACCGTGCAGTTGTTGCGAGGAATCCGCGCGGCGGCCAGCGAGTCCGGCATGTTGACGGCGGCGGATATCTCCGAAAACATGATGTCGCTCGCTCGCCGGCGCCTGGAAGCCACGGGCTTGGGCAGCGCTGGTCTGAATCTCGTTTTCGAAGATGCTCTGGATTTCCTGCGCAAGGCTGCGACGGCGCCGTTTGATTTGATTTTCTCCAGCTGGGTCCTGGGCTATATTCCTCTCGAGTCGTTTTTCCGCGCGGCGCGCCAGGCGCTGACGGCGGACGGGCGGCTTGCCTTCATCGTGCATAAGGAAAATTCCCCGCGCGTGCCGCTGGAAATCTTCGCCGAGCTGGTGGCGGATGATCCGAGCATTTTGCTCAAGCGGGTCGCGTTCGATTTTCCGCGCGATGCCGCCCATGCGCGCGCGTTGCTTCAGGCCGCCGGCTTGGAGGCGGAACATCTGGAGGAAGGCGCGATTGCGTTCCGCTATGATACGCCGGAGGGCATTCGCGATCACCTGATGAAGTCCGGCGCCGGCACCGCATTTTACGACGCACTGGACCCTGCGCGGCGTCCCGCTATCGAGCAGCGTTTTCTGCGCGAGATCGAACGCAGGGCGCGCGACGGCTCGCATTTCACCGTGACACATGAGTATATATCATGCATTGCGCGGCCGCAAAGACGCGCATGAGAAGGTTATTTCCCTTGAAGGCGCATTCCCTTCGCGGTATGACCTCCTGAAAATGAGCGTGCGATGAAAGCATGATAATTATTTTTCGCGGCGCTCGCAGGCGTCTTGCGATGCATGAGCCATGGGAATGCGATCAGGAAGAAAACCTGCCACTGGCCGAACGGCTAAAACGCGGTTCGGATCGCATCGTAAATTTAATTCTTCATTCCGATCTGGAATGGATTGATATTCAGCTTGATATCAATCGGCTGCGCGAGCTGTGCGCGAATGAGGCGCCTGCCAAACTCGAATTGTTCGATGCCCTTTACACCGAGCGTTTTTACCGGATATGGGAACAATGGCGCGAGGGCAAGGAGGGAGCATGGGACGAGGAGCAGACATCGGGCAAAGAAGAACCATGGCGCGAGGACAGGTCATCAGGCGAAGAAGAGCCCTGGCATGAGGATGAGACATCGGGCGGAGAGGAGACATTGGCTTGACTCGCCTTACAAGAATCAGCCATGATGAGAACGCATTATATAATTATTCGGAGGAATTCTCATGGCATATCATTTTCCAATAACATCGCCCATGGCGCCGCCGCCAATCGGTCCATACAGCCCCGGTACTCGAGTGGATAATTTCCTCTTTATTTCCGGCCAATTGCCGATAGACATGAAAACGAAGAAAATGGCAGGAGCGGATATTGCAGCGCAAACGCACCAGGTCCTCAAGAATATCCAGTTTCTGCTCGAAGCGGCCGGCGCCACGCTTGGCCATTGCGTCAAAACGACGATCTATATGAAGAACCTCGGCGATTTCAAAGCGATGAATGATGTGTATGCGCAATATTTCGTTGTGGACCCGCCGGCGCGCGCGTGCGTCGAAGTGGCGCGGCTTCCCTATGACTCGCTCATCGAAATCGAAGCCGTCGCCTACTGCAAGCGCGCGCAGACGGCGCTCGATGCGCCGGGGTTGTGATCGCAAGGGGCGAGAGGCGCGCGATAGAACACGGATGCGACGGATTGGGCGGATGAGGACGGATTTTTTATCCGTGCTGATCCGCCCAATCCGTCGCATCCGTGTTCTATATGACGAGCGCTCTCACCCCTTGGCCATCGCCGCTTCCACCTTCAATATCGCCGTGACGATGTCCTGCGCGTCTTCATCTGTGTAGCGTTCGTGGAAAAGCAGATTGAATGACGCATTGCGGAAGGCGATGGCGTTGGGGGTAAGGGCTTCGCGCTTCAGATAGCGGCGCAGCCATGGCCATTCGGCGGTTACCTGCTTGTACGATGGATTGACGGGAATCCCTTCGGCGCCAACCGCGCGCGCGAATTCTTCGGCGCGGCAGGTAATCCTGCTTTCATCCACGCATAATGTGTGGAAGAACGGCGATATGCGGCAATCGGGCGGAATAGGAGCGGGGGAAACGACCCGCGAGGCAGCCAGTCCCGCATTGATGAGTTCGATGATGCGCAAACGGCGCTCGATGATGTCTGGCAGCCGGCGCAGCGTCGTCAGGCCGATGGCGCAGGACAGTTCGTCCAGATTGCAGTTCAACGCGGGAAAAAGATTTTGCGTTGGGTCCTTGGGATTGAAGTCCGGGCGGAAGAAATCCTTGCCGCGGTCCGCCAACGATCGCACACGCCGATAGAGCCGCTCTTCATGCGTATAAACGATTCCGCCGCACCCGCCAGTGGCGTGGGCCTTGGAGAACATGGTCGAGAAAGCGGCGACGTCTCCGAACGTCCCCACACGGGCGCCGCGATAGAGCGCTCCATGCGCCTGCGAGCAATCCTCGATGACGGCGATGCCGCGCCCGCGCGCGATCTCCATGATGGGCGCCATATCCGCCGGGATTCCGCCCAGATGCGTGACGATAATGGCGCGGGTCGCGGGCGATAAGACTTCCTCCATCTGCTTGGCGCCCATGTTGAAACTCTGCGGCGCCGCGTCGGCAATCGCGAGAGAATATCCAAGAAGACACCCCGGCGCGACGGCGCCCGGATCGGTGACGGGGGAAAGGACCACTTCAGCGCCGGGGGAAAGTTTGAGCGCGGCCAAAGCCAGATAAACCGCTTGAGTTCCCGTGCAAACGGCGTCGGCATATCCTCCGCCCTGAAAATCGCAAAATGCCTGCGTATAGCGGCGCTCGAATTCTCCCTGAAAGCCAAAATCCACGCCGGAGCGCCAGCTGTGCTCGAAGACTTCCTGCACGGCGCGCAGCGAGTCTTCGTCGAAGAGTCGGCGAGGCGGGAATGGTTTGACGCGAACGGGAGTTCCGCCGTGGATGGCGAGAGACGTATTCATTAATGCGTATTCCTGTCTCATCATTTTCAATTTCTCATTTTTCATTTTACATTATTATTCGTCTGCATCCCAATCCAGTATGCCCGGCGTTGCGCGGTTAACCTCATCCAACTGCTCATCATAAAATGTCTGAATGCGGATATTGACGCGGCGGCCTTCGTGCATGAAATTGGCGCCTGTGTAGGGCGGATAGGTGCGCCCGCGCAGGAGATTGATGAGATCGCGCGCCTTGTATTCGCGCTCCGGATCAATGCAGTCGAGGGCGTCCATGGCTTGCTTGTTGTGAGCCGTAGCCTCGGAAGCCTCCTGCGGGAAGCGCGGATTGGTTCCATCCTTGATCGAAGGCCAGGCTTCCTTGAACAGCTCGATGGCCGTCCGTGCGCATTTGCGGTGGACGGTCCATCCGTTGTCTATGGGCGTTATATCCACCTTTCGGCGCGCGATAACGTCGCCGGTGTCAACGCCTTTGTCAATATAGTGGATCGCGCCGCCTGCGGGCGAACCGTCCAGAATCGGCCACACGTTTGAATGCCACCCGCGGTTATACGGAAGATAGCTCGGATGGATATTCACGCAGCCTTTCGGCGGAATCGCGATGAAGTCCGGTTTGAGAATATACCCGAAAAACGCCGTGATGGCGATGTCGGCTTCAAGCGCGCGCAGGAAATCGAGCGTTTCTTTTTCGCGCAGCTGCGGCGCTTCGCGGATCAATTCACGCGGCATGGCCGCCGCCGCCAGGATTTCATCATAGTATTTCCGATTATCCGGCGGATGGACAATCAGCGCGGCAATATCCTCATTCCGCGCGCGCAGCCACTGCGTCACGCGCCATCCGCCCCATCCATGCGCCAGCAATATGATGCGCATCGGCACAATCCTTTCCATAATTCACACTTCAGGGCTAGAAAAAACAATTTGCGATTTGCTCGTCATTGTATAGCGCGAGAATAGCAGAGCAAGAAATTAAAGCCGGCCATTGCTGTCAAATATAAAAACGGCTAATGCAGCGAATTGATTGCCGCCTTAGCCGTCTCTTTCAGTTTGGATAATCGCAGACCTATTTTAGCCGGCTTTAGCCGGCTCCTCTTTGCCCCCTGCTTTAGCAGGGGGGGCAGCAGGCATCCTACCTTGGGAGCGCGCTTTAGCGCGGCTTCTCGAAAGGCTTTAGCGAGCGATATGGCGACGGAATTTGCCGCTAAAGCATGTCGAGAAGCCGCGCTAAAGCGCGCTTGTGATAAAATGCTTCCGCCTTCACCCCGCCTAAAGGCGGGTGCAAAGAAGAGCCTGCTAAAGCAGGCTAAAATTTCAAGCACATGAAGCATAAGCTCATCTGTCCGTCATCTGTGAACTGCGAACTTTGCACTATGAACCGAAAACCGGAAACTGAAAACTGAAAACTGAAAACTGAAACTGAAACTGAAAACTTAAAACTGAAACTGAAAACTGAAAACTGAAACTGAAAACTGAAAACTGAAACTGAAAACTGAAAACTGAAA
>JAPLSP010000080.1 GCA_026398575.1 Candidatus Sumerlaeota bacterium
GCCGTCCGACGGAGCGGGACGGCCTACCATGCGGCGCCAGGCTGCAGGTCGAGATGCGCCCTGATTCCGCCTCCGGGCCTTTTCAGGACCATACATAGTTTTATATGCATCGCGGAATGGGAATAATCACGAAGTCACGACGATATAAAGAACCGGAGAAACGCTTATGAGAAAATGGGCTTGTCTGTTGATGATGGGATTCGGCGCCACCTCGATCGGCGTCGACGCCGGCGCGCGCGACTATCATTTCGACGGGAAAATTTCCCGCGAAACGCTGGAAGCCTATCTTTCCCGCGCCGTCACAGAAGCCGAGTGGCTCCATGGAAAAGGCGATCCGGATGAAAACATCCGAATGCTGAAAAACATCGGCGCCAAGTTCGTTGGGCGATCGGTCTATATGTGGGGCGCCGAGACAGACCTGCCTGGCCGCGTAACTACAGGCGGACCCCTGGCGAAGAAAATTCACGCCGCTGATCCCGACATCATCCTGCAGGCGGCGATCTTCGAGATCATCACGCGCCGTGTGAACGAACTGCCCGTGCCCGAGCGGGTCTTGACGGAATTCGGGCAGCCGATCGAGAAGCGCAACTTCCGTTATGACGACATGATCTATCCGGACGGCAAGTTCAAGGATCATTGGCGCAAGGATTCCTCCGTTCCGGACATGAGCCGCACCGAGACGAAGATGTGGTTCTATCACGTGGCCGCTTCCTATATTGATATCGGCATCGAGGCGATTCACTTCGGGCAGGTCGAGCTTATGGACCGCCGCGACAAGGATCACACGCATTGGCGCGACATGATCGAGCGGGTCCGGCGCTATGCCGCCACATACGCGCGCCGCCATCTGATCCTGTGCGACGCGCACGTGCCCAGCGGCGGCATCGTCCATGACGGCAAGACCATGCTCGATTTCCATTCCTTCCCGCTTCGCATCGCGCCGGTGATTGAAAAGCCCGAGCAAGGCGTTCTGAAAGTGGGCTTCCTCGACAGCCTGTATGGACGCAGCAAGGGCGGCTTGACGCCCAGCGGCTGGACGTGCGATCACCTGCCGTATATTGTCGAGTTGGACAATTTCGGGAAAAGCGGCCGCGAAGGAAAGAACATCCCTGGATGCTGGATCTGGGGCTACGACGAAATCGGCTGGTTCGCGCATCAAAGCGAATCGTATCGCAACGACTGGCTGCGCTATGCCTGGAAGTGGGTCCGTGAAAACGATCCTAACGGCTTTTTGCAGATGCCCGGAGACCGCTGCCTGGCCACTCCCGTCAACGGAAAGCAAATGTGGTACTGGGCCAACACCGCCAGCAAAGCGGCGTCCGAGGGCTTCAACCAGGAAGAAACGATCAAGGCGATCTGGGCGGCGGATAAATAGAACACAGATGTCGCGGATTTCACGGATTTGCACGGATGAAAAAATCCGTGCAAATCCGTGAAATCCGCGACATCCGTGTTCTATACAATAATCCCCCGATCAAACCCTCCCTGGCCGACTCAATGATTTTTTGATTGTGCATCAGCCTCTCTGAATTTAGCATCCCCTCAATGATTGATATGGAGGTATTGCCATGAGCACGGCTGATTTAATTTTTATGACTGTAAAACAATTGCCGCAGGATCGTCAGGCCGAGGTTTTGGATTTTGCGGAGTTCATTCACGGACGCGCTGCTTCTGCAGATAACAATGATGATGCGAGCTGGAAGGCGTTTTCACTTTCCTCCGCCATGCGAGGAATGGAAAATGATGATATGCCTGAATACAGCGAAAAAGATATCAAGGAGTCCTATCAATGAGATCAGAGATCAACCGCCGCAAGTTTATCGCAGCCAGCGCGGCGGCCGCAGTATCAGCGGCGGCTGCGGCTACTACATTTTCGTGTACGATTGTACCGCGCCATGCGCTTGGTGGGCCGGGCAAACCGGCGCCGTCCGGGAAACTCAACATCGGCTGCATCGGCGTCGGAAGCCAGGGCACCGGTGTCACGAAGGACCTGGGCGGGATGCCTAACGTAAACATCGCCGCGATCTGCGACGCGGACGAGAAGCAGGCGGCCAATGCAATGAAGGCCTTTCCAGGCCGCCCGTTTTATAAGGACTTCCGCGTGTTGCTCGACAAGGAAAAGGGCCTCGACGCCGTGATGGTCGCGACGCCGGACCATTGGCACGCGCCGATTTCGATCCGAGCGATGAAACTTGGCAAACACGTCTATTGCGAGAAGCCGCTGGCGCACACCGTCGAGGAGGCGCGGCTGATGGGCAAGGTCGCCGCCGAGATGAAGGTCGTCACACAGATGGGCAACAACGGCCACGGCGGCGAGGGCCTGCGCCTGACGAAAGAGTTCATTGACGCCGGCGCAATCGGCGCGGTGAAGGAGGTTCACGTCTGGTCGGATCGCCCCGGCAGATTCTGGGACACGCAGGGCAGGCGCCGCCCCTCGGATACGCCGCCCGTCCCCCCGACGCTCGATTGGAATCTATGGCTCGGCCCCGCGGCGCAGCGCCCTTATCACCCCGACTACGCGCCGCGCAAATGGCGCGGCTGGTTCGATTTCGGCTGCGGCGCGCTCGGCGACATGATGGTCCACAACGCCGATCCCGCGTGGTACGCGCTCGATCTCGGCGCGCCCGAATCCATCGAGGCGCAGACCGCCGAGACCAATCCCGACAGTTTCCCTTTGTGGACCATCGTCACGTGGAACTTCGCCGCGAAGGGAAAGCGCGGACCGGTCAAGCTTGTCTGGTACGACGGCGGCAAAAAACCCGCGCTGCCTCCCGGCTCGGAGTCGGACCGCAAACTCGAAGACAACGGCATATACTTCGCCGGCGATAAAGGCGCCATGATCTGTGGCGGCTGGTCCAGCCCGCCGCGCCTCGTTCCTGAAACGGCGATGAAGAACTATCAGCGTCCGCCCAAAACCATCGAGCGCAGCTTGGGCCATCGCATCGAATGGGTGAACGCCTGCATCGCCGGCAAACCCCAGGACGCCAAAGCCGGCTTCTGGTATTCCGCCCCCTTCACCGAGTCGCTCCTCATCGGCGTTCTGCCCATCCGCCTCGGCAAAAAAATCGAATGGGACGCCGAGTCAATGAAAGCCAAAAACGCCCCCGAAGCCGACCCCCTGATCCGCAAAAAATACCGCGAAGGCTTTGGGTTGCCGGTTTAACCCGTGAACTGCGCGCAAAAAAAGAGATAAGATGAATCGCTAGAGATACCAGATTATTATTAAGGGAATTATTAAAGGTTATCTTACTCATAAAAATGAGCAAAACAACCTGTCCATGAAAAAATCGCCTGTCCATGAAACCATCCCTGAAACCTTAAATGACTGAAAAGACCTGCGAAAAATTGAAAAAAAAAATCCATGAACCGCACAGGCCAATCATCTTCACAAAAACGTGCAATCTGTTCAATCTTGCGCTCAGACTCCAATTCCCGTGATAATGCTTGAAGCAGTGCGGCGAAGCGCTGCAATCAACTGAGATAGCCAAAATAGAGGACGCACGCGTGAGTCATCAGGCAAACAATCAGCTGCCGCAGGCATTGCTCAGCGCGCTGAACCAGGACCGGCTTCTCGTGTTCTGCGGTGCTGGAGCGTCCGTACTGACCCCTTCTTGCCTGCCTAGTTGGTGGAAGTTCAACGAAGCGCTCTTAGAGGGTGCGAAAGAAGCGATGTTGGATGGATTCCCCGGCATAACAGGCGATGCACGCAAAGCGATCCAGGGCTTGAGCCTCAGCCGGCTCAGCGTAGAAACATTCTCGCACAAAATCGTCGAGAGCTTTGCTGGCTCCTCCTACTTCCCGCTTCTTGAGATACTGGAGAGCAACCGCACGAACGCGAATCATCGTGCCATCGCTGAGCTTGCACGGACTGGCCGCTTGCGGGCCATCGTCACGACTAACTTCGATACCTTGATCGAACGCGCGTTTCGCGAGAAAGGGCTAGGCTTGCACGTGATCGCCTCAAGCCTTGAGATGCCAGCCGGCAGTTCCAGGAACGCATGCCTGCTTCTGAAGATTCACGGTTCCGTGACCGCGCATACAACTTTAGTCGATACCGTAAGCCAGAAGCTGCGGGGGCTGCCCATCGCCTTTCGCGCGTGGCTCGCAGAGCAGTTTGAGAAGTTTCATATGCTCGTCATCGGTTTCTCCGGGGCCGATCTGAACTTCGGCTCTGATTACTTGGCGTTTTCAGCGGTCACTTCCGATGGCCCAGGGATCACATGGGTCGTGCGGCCAGGGACTGAAGTTTCACCGCGTGTCGCCGACGCGGTTCGGCGTGCCGGCAAGAACGGCTCCATCATTGAGGCGGATCTGCCCGATTTTTTCGTGCGGCTCGGCGTGTCTCTGGACGTTCCGGCAGAAGCAACGGATGCGGATCGCGCGAAACGCGAAGCGGACGATCGTATCCGATTGCACGTGAAAGCCTTTTATGAGGAACCGCACATCGGCCCCTTTGGCGCCGCCGCGTTATGCTTGCGATTGCTTCACGAGATCGGAGACTGCAATGCTGCGGATGCTTTGCATAAGGCGCTCGCTGCGTCTCCTGAAATCAGCGGCAGGGAGATTCCCATCGCTGCGGGGGCAGTGTTTCGATGGCTGGCAATTCACGCGATGACACGAGGGCGATTCGAGGAGGCAGAGAAATGGGAATGGCGGGAGATGTCGCTCTTTCAAGGGCTGCGTGACTTGCAATCGAAACATGGCATTGAGCCTTCCGCAAAAAGCCTGCTGGAAATGCGGCAAAACTTGGCAGGCGCATGGAACAACCTTTCGATCTGCGCGCTTCATCTTCGAAAGTTAGAAGAGGCCCAGCGTCGAAATCGGGAGGCGGAAACACAGCTTGGCGATCCTGAAAGCTACCGCGTTCTTTGCCGAGTTTTGGTGACCGCGGCACAAATTGCTGACAAATCGGAAGCGAGCGCAGATGCGGTCTTGGAGAAGCTTCGACGGGCCAAGTCCTTCGCACTGGAAGCGGGAGAGCCATCAACCCTTTCAGACGTTGCCTTGGAGGAAGCCAAGATGCTGATCTCCGTGTTCGAGTTGGATGGCGCTCTGCAAAGCCTGCGCGCCGGACGGCCCTACTTTCGATTCAAGGGCAGCTTGGACGTGCGTGTCCAAGCTGCAATGCATTTGGCTACCATCGCGAGATTTCGAAATCGGAATGGCGCCGGCGTCGAAGTCTTGCGCCGGATGCGCAAGACATGCATGCGCGAGGGTGCGGAGACGCTCGCTTTGAACGTGATCTTGCGCGCTGTTGAATTGTTCGGCGCGTGCAAAGCGGTTCGCCCCCAACTTGTTGCCGAGCTGGACGCTCTGATCGCCGCGTCGTCCCGCGAAGCAGAGATACTGGCTCTCCTCCGGGATGATCTCGTCGCAGGCAAGCTGGATGCTCCGCTACAGATTCGTGTAAGGCCCTTTGGAGCAAACGAGGCAGAACAGAAAATTCGCGAGCAAATCGCAGCAGTGGAATCGCTCGGGCGGCACGACTGGCTCGCCGAGTTGCTTGAAAAGCTCTGTTTGCTAAAATACGAGGCGCAAAACTTCGCGCGCCTGGCGGACCTTGCTGAAGCCATGCTCGCTGCCGCGAAGCGAGCGCATTCGCAGGAGAATAGACTTTCTGCTTTAAATAACCTTGGCATCGCGCGTGAGATGCTCGGCGACATGCACGGCGCGCAAGAAGCCTACGCCGAAGCGCTGGCAGTTCAACCGCCGCCTTCGAAACAATTGGTTGCCTTCTTGAAGCACAACCTCGCGCTCGTCGAGATGCGTCTCGCTAATTTCGAGCGGACCGAAACTCTGCTCAGAGAAGCGCTCGCGATTAACACCACACGAGGCGACTATAACAACGCTGCCAACAACATTCGGTTTCTGGCAGAGGCGGAAGCCCGCAAAGGGAATGTCGCCAAAGCCATCGAACTTCTTGGCGCATCGGCAGACATCATTGAACGCGCGCCAGACCCACGGATACGGCCCGCCATTGAGTTCGCGCGACGACAGTTCGAAATTCAGCGCGATGCTCTCTCGTCGCCTGTCGCTTTGCAACTGCCACGGGAGGCGCAGGGCAAAGAGATCAGCGCGGAGTCGCTCCGCCAGCTTCGAGAGCAGATGAAGGCGCCCGAGGACTTGGGCAACCTGGGTTTGGCCGCGCTTCAATCCGGCCTTGTGGACGAGGCGCTGGAACTGTTCGCGGCAGCCGAAGCCGGCTACGCGGCTATGGGCAATTCGCTAGGGTTATCGCGCTGCCTGAGCAACCGCGCAACCGCAGCCGCTTCGCGAGGACGATGGCCGGAGGCAATTGATCTGGTAGAGCGATCCATCGCCATCCGGCGCAACCTGGGTGATATCGATGGGGAGATACTCAATGGCTCCTCATTGGCAATGTTCAGATTTGAAAACCGGCAAGACGAAGCCGCCATTGCGGCCGCGAAGCGCGTAATCACCCTGAGCCATGGCCGTACACCGGCGGAGTCTCTGCTGAAGGCGTTCCTCGCCCTGATTATGGCACACGGGCGACGCGGCGAGGCTGCTGAGGCAAAAGAAGCAGCCAAGCGCTTCCTCGCAGCATTGCCGTCTATCGGAAACGCCGCGCCGTTCAAGGCCATGCTGCCAGACATCCAACGCCTTGCCGATGATCAGCCGATTGCCGAACCATCCCCAGAACGATTGCCTCCCTTGCAAGCCGCGATATTGGAGGCTGAGCGGTTGCAGCGCGCGGGCGATTGGCGCGAAGCCTTGGTTACGCTCGATGCCCTCGATGCCTCTGGCATTCAGCCCGTTGATAAAGCAATGATTTTGGCAACACGCGGCAACATATTGCAGACAGGCTGCCAATTCGCGGAATCCACAGATGATTATGCCAAAGCTTCCGAGATATTTCAAACCATAGGACAAGAAGACTTGGCGCTACAGGCGGATCATCATCGCGCCGTAAGCTTGCGCAATGAAGGAAAATTAGCAGAATCCGAGACTCTCTTGAGATGCATCTGGAACAACGCGCCGCCGGGGCGCTTGCGGGCCATGACCGCTCCTTCGTTGGTAAACCTTTTGCTGCAGAGAATCACGAATGCGGACCAGCCTGTAAAGGCTCCTGAGATCGAAGATGCGCGGTCTCTCTTGGCGGAAGCGCGCCAAGTCCTTGATCTCGACGAAGAATCGCGCGGCATCATCGAAATGACGGCATCAAACGTGGAGTGGCTTGCCGACAACTTAGACGGGGGAATCTACCTTCTTGAAAAAGCGCGCCAGCATCTTTTGCGATGCAACTCACGACATGTGGATGCTTGCGAGCATGTGCTGGCACAACGTCGCGCCGCGCTACGTGAAAGACCGGATAACGATGAACCGCGATAGGCGCAGACGTTCTCATTAAGGAAAAACACGCACTATTTTACGCCTTTCGGGTTAGGCGCATCTGACCGCAGGTATCTCGGTGGCGCCATTCAATTATCGCTTCATTGCGAAGGCTCAGGCCGATAGGATCAAGCCGCCTGTGAAAAGACCGTTCCGTTCAGGCTTAAATGGACAGGATATTTTATTCTTACCATGACGCCGATCTCTTGTGGATACTTGACCGCAAATCCGGGGAGCTTTCATTTCGGCATTACACCGGAGTCTTTGAGTCGCCCGCATGAATCACGCCCGTGGAATCCAATCATGGCGGGCGTGTTTTACCGCGCGGGACTGATCGAAAAGTGGGGCTCTGGCTCACTCAACATTATTGACTGGTGTCAGGAGAATGAGAATCCGGCGCCGGAGTGGAAAGAAGAAGCGCAGACGATTATCGTCAAATTCCAGCCCTTCATTGGCGCAAAGGTGGAAGAGCTAACCCCGCAAGTGCCCCCGCAAGTCACCCCGCAAGTCACCCCGCAAGTCACTCCCCATGAGACCCCCCATGAGACCCCCCATGAAACCCCGCAAGTCACCCCGCAAGTCACCCCGCAAGTCACCCCGCAAGTCACCCCGCAAGTCAGGGAGGTGCTTTTGATCTGCGAAATCCCCCTGAGCCGAGATGAAATCCAACAACGGCTTGGCTTTCATGATAGAGAGCATTTCCGCAAGGCTTATCTGTCGCCAGCGCTTCAAAATGGCTGGCTCGAACGAACGATCCCCCACAAACCTATGAGCCGCCTGCAGCGCTACCGCCTGACAGACAAAGGGCGAGAGTGGCTGGCCAGTCATTCAGCGAACTTGAAGAAAGAATAACGCGATTTCAGCGGAAGAAAATCCGATGACGAAAATGAAACAATACAACGCAATTGTTCTGTCATTGATAGCAATGATGGCATTGCTCGGCTGGGGCGCTGAATTCGCGGCGGCTGCGGAGTGGAAGATTCCGGATAATGCGCCGCTGCTGACTCAATGGGCGAAGGAGGTTTCTCCGGCGAATGCGCTGCTGGAGTATCCGAGGCCGCAGATGGTTCGCGAGCAGTGGATGAATCTCAACGGGCTTTGGGATTATGCGATCACCGGCAAGGCGGAGGAGCGGAAGCCGGATACGTGGCAGGGGCAAATTCTTGTTCCATATCCCATCGAGTCGGCTTTGTCGGGCGTGATGAAGCCTCTGGAGGCCAATCAGCGGTTGTGGTATCACCGGAAGTTCACGATACCGAAAGAATGGATGAAGGAAGGGGCGAAGGAGGGGGCGAAGGAAGGGGCGAAGGAGGGGGCGGGGGAGCTGCTCTATTTGCGGTTCGGCGCGGTGGATTGGGCTTGCGAGGTGTTCATTGACGGGCGCTCCATCGGGACGCACAAGGGTGGGTATGACGGCTTCTGCTTCGAGATCAGCGAACGGGTCAAGGGCGAGGGCGAGCATGATCTGGTAGTTTCGGTTTTGGACCCGACCGACACGGGCTGGCAGCTACGCGGCAAGCAGACGCTGCGCCCTGGCGGAGCGGCTTATACCGCCACCTCTGGAATTTGGCAGACGGTCTGGCTGGAGCCGGCGCCGCGTTCGGCCATTGACGAGTTGCGGATGACGCCAGACGTGGCGGCGGGGGTGTTGCGCCTGACGATCGCCGCGCGCACCGTGCCCGAGCGCCAGACGGTCAGCGCAAGCGTCTGGGATGGAGAACAGAAGGCGGCCGCCGCCGAGGGGACGTTGAACAGCGAGATCACGCGGGACGTGGCCGAGAATCTGACTTGGTATAAGGCCCGGGCGGTTTGGGGATCGGTCGCGCTCGAACTGCCGATCAAAGACGCCAAACTGTGGACGCCGGACTCGCCATTCCTCTATGACCTGAAGGTTGAGCTAAAGGACAAGGACGGCAAGACGCTCGACGCCGTGCGGAGCTATTTCGGCATGAGATCAATCGCAGTCGGGCATCAGGGCGAAAATACCGTTCCGCTTCTCAACGGCAAGCCGATCTATCTGCAGGGCGCATTGGAACAGGGTTTTTGGCCGGATGGCATCTACACCGCCCCAACCGACGCGGCGCTCCGCTTCGACGTGGAGGCGGCGCGGAAACTCGGGCTCAACACGATCCGCAAACACATCAAGATCGAGCCGCAGCGTTTTTATTACTGGTGCGACCGGCTCGGGCTGATGGTGATTCAGGACCTGCCCAGCGGCAAGGACGGCGACCCTTTCACCGACCAGCCCACCATGCCGGAAGCGGCGAGCGTCTGCGAAATGGAGCGGCGCATCCTGATTCAGCAGCGCTGGAATCATCCCTCGATTATTTGCTGGGCGATGTTCAACGAGGGCTGGGGGCAACACGACACGCTGCGCCAGGCGCGCTGGGCCAAGGAACTGGACCCGAGCCGCCTGATTGACGAGGCGAGCGGCTTCCCGCGCCACGGCGGCGGAGACGTGCTCGACTGCCATGGCGGCATCCCGCCGCGCGATCCCAAGCGCATCAGCATTGACAGCGAGACGAGCGGCTACGGCCTGACCGTGCCCGGCCATTCGTGGCCCGGCAAGGGATGGGCAACCGGGACCTACGATCCCAAGACCGGCGCCATGACTACAGGCAAATACGACTCGCTTTATCCCCTGGATGAGCCGTCGAAGCGCTGGTACACGCGGGAGGTGGCGCGGTTCTGTTCCTGGCTGCCCAAGAACTGGGAGCGCACGGGCGTCAGCGGCAACTTCAAGGTCCAACTCTATGATCTCGAAACCGAATGCAACGGCATGTTGAGTTACGACCGCGCTGTATGGAAGGTGGACCCCGCCGTAGTCCGCGCGGCATGCTTGGGCGGACAGTCCACCAGCAACGCTGCGAACAACGTCTCCTATTTGCTGCCATGCGCTTCCGCCAAGCCGGTAGCTTGGCGCTATACGATGGACAAGGCAATGGACAAACCAACGGCCAACTGGTTTGCTCCCGAGTTTGACGACGCCTCCTGGAAACAAGGCGAACCCGGTTTCGGCGCCGGGATTTCCGGCGTGCGCACGCCCTGGACGACTTCTGACATCTGGCTGCGAAAGGAATTCACGCTGACCGCGATCCCTTCGGCGCCGGCCTTGCGAATTTTCCACGACGAGGGCTGCGAGATTTATATCAATGGCATCCTGGCCTTCAACGAAGGCGGCTTCCTGACCGACTATGAGGACTATGAAATCGAAGCAAAAGCGTCCGCCACGCTCAAACCGGGAAAAAACATGATCGCCGTGCATTGCCGCCATACCACCGGAGGACAGTTCATTGATGTTGGTCTCATTGAGCGGCGATGAAAGCGACAAACGCACCACCGAGGCACAGAGGCACAGAGAATTTCACAAAGAGTTCGCTTCATACGCTTCGGGATGAGTTTCTCTGTGCCTCTGTGTCTCAGCGGCGGGTTTTGCGGCTATGCCATCGTTACCTGATCGTCTCCCAATGTCTCGCGCAATTGGGCGAGGGTGATCATGCCTTCGCGCATAATTCGATAGGGACGCCGGGTCATGTCGAGGACGGTGGACGCGACCGGGCCGGGCGTGGGGCCGGCGTCGAGGATCAGGTCCAGGCGCTCGCCGAAGGCATCGCGGATTTGGGCGGCGGCGGTGGCGGCGGGCTGGCCGCTCAAGTTGGCGCTTGTGACGGCGAGCGGACGGCGCAGGGCGCGGATGAGTCCAAGGGCGACGGCATGGTTCGGCATCCGAAGCCCAAGCGTATCGCCCGGCGCGGCGGCCATGAAGGAGCCTGGAAACTTGGGAACGATCGCGGTCAGCGGCCCGGGCCAAAACAGGTTGAGCAGCGCGAAGGCGTCGTCATCATCGAGCGGCGTCAGGTGGCGCATGATTTTCAGATCGGCGATGAGCAATGGGATGGATTTGGTTTCGGCGCGTCCTTTCAGGTTATATAAGCGCGCGACGGCTTTGGCATTGGCGGCGTCGGCCCCGATGCCATAGACGGTGTCGGTGGGCAGGGCGATGATGCCGCCATTGAGCAGCGTGTCGCTGGCGGCTTCGAGAATGGCGGGATCGGGCGTTTGGGCGTCAACGGGGCACAAGTATTCAAGCTGAATCGGCCGCTTGGGCAGCGCCGGATCGCGCCGTGCGACGTGGGAGCCATGGCGGCCATTGGGGCCATGATGGGAGTTGGTTGGCATTGGCAAATTCTGGGTATATTAATCAGGATGGATTGGAGTCAGGATGGACTAGAGACAGGATATATTAGAGTCAGGATATATTAGAGACAGGATATATTAGAGACAGGATATATTAGAGACAGGATGGATTAGGGACAGGATGGATTGGAGTCAGGAAAAATTCATCCTGACTCTAATATATCCTGTCTCTAAAATGCATCTTTCATCGCTCATCATTTTTTGCTCTTCGCTATTTGCCATTCGCTATTTTCTCAGCCAGGACCGCCGCGCCGACGAGGTTGGCGTTGCTGCCGCGTTCGTCAATGATCGAGGGGCGCAGATAGCTGGTGATGCCCATTGTGCCCAGGACGCGTTGCGCCGAAGGGCCGAAATAGGGCAGCGCGTAACTGGGTTTGCCGCCGAGGCAGATGGGCGTGCCGTCGCGCAGGCCGTCTTTGCGCGCGCGTTTGAACATCACGCGGGTGGTGTGCGCCAGCAGGTTGCCGAAGATGCGGTCGGTGTTGACGGCCGCCTCGACCCTCATGCCGCTGAGTTTGCTGATGTGTTTGCCGGCGACGGCCGGATTGCCGATTTCATGCGCTTCGTGAATCTCGAGGAAGCGCTCATAGAAATCGTCATCGCCCAGGACGGCGCGGAAAATCCGGCAACGGCCCGGCCCCGACAGCAGCATCTCGGCGCGCAGGTGATCGGGACTGCCGCCCGGGCCGCGCAAGACGCCGTCGGCGGGCTTGAGGTCTTCGATCAGGATGCGTTCGAGCCGTTCGTAGGGGGTATCGAAGCGATGAAGGATTTCGCGGATGGCCAGCTTTTCGAGCGGAATGGAATAACCGGGTTCGTTGGTGTAGTGCAGACTGGCGTCGGCGCCGTCCCAGTCCACGGCGGGGAATCGCACTTCGCCTTCTTTCGATATCCAGGCGCCGCCCCATCCGCCGCCGAAGACCCAGTAAAGCAGCTCGATGCGCAATACGCTCCACTCGGCCAGTCCGCCGGCATTGGCGTCGTTTTCGATGCCCACGGGAACGCCTGCGCGCTCGGCCAGCAGGCGCTTCAAATTCATGCCGTTGAGGAAAGGCAGATTGGCCGCCAGCAGATACGTCCCATCGGAGCGGAACAATCCCGGCGACGCCAGGCCGATGCTGCGGATGTTTTTCATGCCGACGCCTTGCGCATGCAGGAAGGGACTCAGTGTTTTGATGAGCGCGTCGGCCAACGTCTCGGCGTTGTCGCCATATTGCGAAACGGGAAGCAGCGTTTCGCGCAGCAATTGATCGGACTGCGCGAATAAGCCGATCTTTGCGCCTTCACCGGCGCCAAGATCAATGGCAATCAGGAATTTTTTGGGCATTGAGTTGCTCTTTATCAAGTTTAGGTTTAGACAAGATGTATTAGAGATAGGATGTATTAGAGACAGGATGGATTAGAGACAGGATGGATTAGAGACAGGATGGATTAGAGACAGGATGGATTAGAGACAGGATGGATTAGAGACAGGATGGATTAG
>JAPLSP010000710.1 GCA_026398575.1 Candidatus Sumerlaeota bacterium
GTCAGCTGCAGCAGGTAGTGCTCGGTGATTTGTTCCGTCATGAGACGGACATTACATAAAGGCCTCACGTCACAATAGTTAAATTTTCGGGTTTATGAAAATTATTTTCATCACCTACTTCAGGCGGCTAAAGGCATACCTCTCTCTTGGGATGAGGCGTCAGGATCAACCGCAATTAGGCACATTTCCAGAGCTGAAAGAAATAGAACTGAATCTACAAGAAAATCTGCCTGCGACTTATTTTTTGCTGATTTTGCACAAAGATCAATTTCACAAATTGATTGATCTTGTTTATTGGCAATTGCAGCAACGCCTAAATCATCAGTAAACTTATAATAATAGTAATCGTATTCCTTTGTTTGTTCAGTCACATAATTTCCAATGCGCCTGCCCCATTGATGCTCTTCAGCTGCTTTGTTAAATCTTTCCTTGAACTGATCAGGCGAGCTGAAAATTGAATAAATCTTTCTTGTTTGATCAGATGGAAGCGCCTTCTTCCTCTGTACTTGCGACTTTGTAATATATTCCTGCGAGCTATCCTTTGCATCCATCTTATTATAATACGCGAGCGGTCCATAACTTGAATTATCACTTGATGTTTGTGGATATGATGGTGGGAATATGGCTGGAGGAAGTCTTGATGGGGTAATGAACTCGTTGGATGACAATGGAATTAGCTTGACAATTCTTCGTGGTAATAGATTTGGAAGGAGAGGAGGAGTGAATTCCAATCCAGGGATGAGAGATGACATGGTCGTTATGGGATCAACCTTAAATTGCTTGTCCTTTTCAAACGCCTTCCTAAATTCCCACGGAGGTACGGGGTATGGGTCCTTCCATAACCCGCGCTCAGCGCGTTTCGCTTCAGTCTGTATGAGATAAAGATTCCCGCCATCTGAGTCTTGATTAGAGCCCCAAGCATAACCCGCCTTTACGATTTCCTGGCCTAAATTTTTGCCATCAGGCAAAATAACATCAGCGATTTTATTGCCTTCAGAGTCAATATTATAAACGAGAACTTTAACCGGGGTTGATAAACAACAGTTGGATGTAAAGAATCTTGCCTGCCTTCCGAATTTTTGAGAATTTTCAGGGCATTCAATTCCATTGAGTCGAATATTAATAAGAGCTTTCTGTAATGCTTGAGAGGCTTGAACTGAAAGAGTATCTCCCTTGGAAACGTCCAAAACAATCCCAGAGAACTCTTCTTTAATAACCTTATCAGCGGCAAAAATGGCAAATACTGCAAACGCGATTATTGCTACATAATGACAGCGAAGGATGAATTTCATATTGAAATCTCCTTTTTTTATTAAATGAAGCCTAATTATTTGTAAGGAATGTCAACCCTTTAGCGGACCGAGTCAAGCAAAAAATCGCCAAATAGTCAGCGCGTCAGCGCCGGGCGCAATCCACAATTCCGGTCATATTTCCACCGAAAGTCAGCATGCCACCACCGGGCCTTGTGCCGGTGGAGCGATGAGTTTGCGCTAGCAGTGACCGCCTTTTTCTCGCCGCCACCACTGGGCCTTGTGCCAGTGGGGCGATGATTGTCGGCCAAAATCGCGCGCTGCCAATAAAATCATCGCTCCACCGGCACAAGGCCCGGTGGTGGCGGGGAATGAAATGGGCATACGTTTCTAGCGCAAAATCATCGCTCCACCGGCACAAGGCCCGGTGGTGGCGGAGGGTGAAATGGACACACGTTTCTAGCGCAAAATCATCGCTCCACCGGCACAAGGCCCGGTGGTGGCGGAGGATTAAATGGGCATACGTTTCTAGCGCAAAATCATCGCTCCACAGGCACAAGGCTCGGTGGTGGCGGAGGGCATCGGAATTCTGGAATACGCCCGTCAGCGCCATTCAGAGACGGAGCGGGTCATGGGCGCCTGGGCGCCTGTCGGAGAACCGTGTGTCGCCGCCATGGAAACGCCCAAAAACCGGCGCTTTTCATGGCGGCGACACCTGGGAAATCTTCAGTTCTCCGACATGCTCATAGTGCTTCTTCAATTTTGATATGACGGGCTGTCACGGTCAGTATCCTCCCCCTCTCCGGTAACGGAGAGGGGGCTGGGGGGAGAGGGGGCTGGCTGACGTTGCGATCCCCACCCCCAACCCCCTCCCCATTCATGGGGAGGGGGAGAATCTAGCTTGGAGCCAACCCCCTTCCCATTCATGGGGAGGGGGAGAATCTAGCTTGGAGCATCTTCCGACTGACACGGACTAGCAACCCGTCAAATCAAAATTGAAGGAGCACTGGTCAGGGGATTTCCAGGTCTTCCTCTTTTCGGCCGCTGATGACGTCGTTGTGTTCTTTCTTGGGCGGATCGCGGAAGAAGAGGATGCAAACGACCATGACTCCCAGCGAAAGGAACGCGGGGGTGAGCCAGATTTTGGGCCAGTTATGTCCGACCACTTCTCCCACTTCTCCGGCCGTGTTTGTGATCGCGTACATGCCGAGCACTTTGCCTGCGAGCATGGTGCCGACGAATGCGCCGACGCCCCAGAGGATGAAGGCGATGAAGCCCTGGCACGCGCCGCGGATGCGCTCGTTCGACTCGTCATCCACGTACAACTGCCCGGCGATGAACAGGAAATCGTAGCAGACGCCGTGGAGCAGGATCGCGCTGTAGATGAGTGCGATGGACATCACGCCGGGGTGGACGCTGCCGGCGAGCAGGAAATAGCGCGTGGCCCAGGCCAGAATGCCGAGGACGATGGTCTTCTTGTAACCGAATCGCTTGAGGATCAGGGGCAGCAGGGACAGGGTGATCACGTCCGCGACCTGGGCAAGCGACATCTTGATGGCGATACCTGTCCATTTCATCTCGGTGAGGTAGATGCTCATCATCACGAAATAGAAGTACAACGGGATGCAAATCAGGAACATGCAGAGGATGAAGACGGCGAACGCAGGCTTCTTCAGCAACGCCAGCGCGTCGAGGCCAAGCACTTCGCCGATGCGGATATGGGCGCCCGTTTTCCTGGGGGGCGTGTGCGGCAGGGTCAGCGCAAACAGGCCGCAGAGAATCGAAGCGCCCCCGGCCAGATACCACTGGATGGAGGACTGCTCCCCATTCAGCGCGCTTAGCACCACTCCGCCGGCGATCCAGCCGACAGACGCGAACCGCTTGACGCGCGGGAAGTCGCCCTTGGCGTCGGCCAGGTTGTGGAAGGCGAGTGAGTTGCCCAGCGCCAGCGTCGGGGTGTAGAGAGCGCAATAGAGAATCAGCGTGGGGTAGAACGAGGCGAACGTGGTCAGCCTCGGCAGGATGCACATCACCACGCCGCCGAGGATGCCCAGCACCGCGAGCATTTTTTCCGAGGCGAAATAGCGATCGGCGATCAAGCCGACGATAAACGGCGAGATCATCGAACCGATGGCGAACGCGCCATAGGCGTAGCCGACTTCCTGCCCGCCGAACTTCAGCGTGTTGGCGAGGTAGGTACCCATGCTCACGTACCAGGCGCCCCAGATGAAGTACTGGAGGAAGTTGAAGACCGACAGCTTGACCTTGAGGCTGGTTTGCATAGTCATTTACCTCATAGAGATGTCATATACCGCAGCGCCAAATGGCGGCATTTTAATTTGTAGCTCGCCTTTCATGAATCGGAGATTTGCGTTGCTGCCGCCATCGCAAAGGCAGCGCGCTTCGGCGTCGGCTGCGCTTTCGAGTTTCAATGTGGCTTCCTCGGCGCGGCGCGAGTCGCTGGCAATGAGGAGGTAGCGTTTGCCGCCGGCTTCTTTGACGAGGGCGTGAAGCGCTGGATTCCCGGGGGTGAGCGCGGGTTGCTTCGATCCGCACGGCGTCAGCAGCACGGGCTCGAGCGCGCGCAGTTCCTTCAACACGGCGCGCAAGTTCTCGACTTGTTCGGGATGCTCCCGGGTGTACCAGCCTTTCATGGCCTTGGTTTGCGGATTCCTGACGCGCTCGTCCCAGTCGAAGAAACCCACGCCGTCGGCGCCGCTGACGATCGCCAGCCAGGCCATGCAGCGCAGTTCTTCGCGCGTGGGAATCTTGGTTTCATATTGCGGGAGGATGGTCCACACGGGCTTGCGTCCGGATACGGCGCGCACGGCGGCCTGCGTGGCGTCAGCCACGGCGCGCAGCGAGACGTTCGGGATCGGATAGGGGTCAACGCCGATGATGTCGGCGCCCGGGGCGGTGTCTTGCAGGCGGGAGTAGTTGTTCTGGATGATAATGACGGGCAGATTCGGCTCCAGCATCTTGATGGTATTGTAGCTCTCGGCGAGGCGGGTGAGATCGCCCCACGGCTCGTCCGCGCCATACCAGCCGAGGAGCGCGGGATGGGCCTTGGCCACGGGGATGGTGTAGAGCTTATTGTAGAGGCTGTTGGTAGCGACCCATAGCAGGAGGTTGTTCTTCTGCGCGGCGTCGAGGCTTTGTGTGAGCAGCGCGCTATAACCCGCCGGATCGGCAATGGCGTGTTGGTTGAGGTTGAAGTCGTTATACATCACGTTGAATCCCATCCCGGCGAGCAGCGGGAAATCCTCCGGCATGGAGTGATACGCCATGAGGGGAAAGAACTTCTTCCCGTCCTTCGAGAGGGCGCGGTCTTCGCCTATCTTGATGGCGCCTTCGGGCTTCACATTGGCGATGCGAAAGCTCTTCGAGAACACAGCGCGTCCATCCGCGGTCGCGTTCACCATGATCGTATGCAGGCTGTTTTTCCACGTGGGCAGATCGAGCATCACGTCCTTCTTCGCATGAGAATCGAGCGCGAAGGTTTTCAGGACTGACGCCTCCCCGCTGGCTTTTTCCCACACGATGACAGTTTCAATGGGCAGCGGCAGATCGGGGTCAATATGATCGAACGTGATCATCACGCGATCCTGAAACGGAAGCGGATTCACATAGACTTCCAGCGAAGGCGCAACGAGGCGCGGCCTGCCGGTGTTGATGCGCAGCGCGCCGATGCGGCAGTTCTTGAAGTCCTGCAACAGCGTGATGGCGCTGCGCCCATCGCACTGCATGCGCTCCGGCCCGCGATACCGGTAGCGATAGCGGTCGGTCATGCTGTCAATGCGGGTGGTGACGGCGCCGAGAGCCTCGTCATAGGCCACGGTGAGCCGCGTCCATTTCTTCAGTGGAACCTGCATGAGGCCA
Organism: Candidatus Sumerlaeota bacterium; assembly: GCA_026398575.1. The sequence continues at coordinate 5,130 of JAPLSP010000710.1, forward strand.
TTGATCATTTCGCCGCCCACGGGGAAGTATTTGAACTGCTGCAGCGTGGTGGTGAAAATCGGCGCCGAGGGAAAGACCAGCCATGAGGTGTTCAGTTTGCCCTTCGCAAGCTCCCACGCGAACGAGCCGACCTTCAGCGCGAGCGGCGCGCCTTTCGTGGACGGCGCCTCCTCCAGAAAAATCCACGCATCCAAAGTGACTCCGCCCTCGAAGCTGATCTTCCCATCGTCCTTCAGCGTGATGCCGTTCTTGTCGCCATCGCCAAACTTCAGGCATGGTCCCCAGGCAGCGTCCTGAATGACGGCGCCGCCGGCAACGACCGGCTTGAAGCGCCCTGTGCGATCCACGAGCGCGCTCGCTGCCGCATCCGCCTGAAGCAGAAACAAGGTGTTCGCGCCCGGCTCAAGCTCAGGCGCCCGTTGTTGGGCCGGCTTCTCCTTCGGCGTCAGCGTGTTGAGCGGCTCATCTCCAGCGGCATAAGCCGTCAGCAGCAGCAGCAAGAGAACGATCAAAGTTTCACATACTCGGCCGCATGCCGGAGGCGCATGGCATCCAAGTCGCATGAAATAAATGGAGTTCATAATTTGATCCATCACGTCCACCATCTGCTTCTAATAAATTATGCGTATTGATATCATATTTTTGCCCTGAATTCGATGAGCCAAATGCGCGCGCGTAGTTTGCATATCGCCAAGGTGGAAATTCCACCAAAATAGTGGCCGATCCTGCGCGAGCGCATATCTATCCCCAAACGGCAAGCCTGAGAAAATGATCCAAGCCATTCGCGCTACGGCGGCAAAGCGTAGCCCAAGCTCATAAAACATTCTTTTTCTGCCCATAAATTTCCTTAAAGCGTTTGTCAGCGATTTTACATCCATAAAGGCATCTCTATCGGTAGAACCTCAATAGTGACTTCGTACCCAGCCCGCTTTTTTTCGATTCTGCCCTTGACAAAAAGAGGCTGGCGCTCACTATGGAGTGAATGGAATAATAATATGGAAAGGTGGACGCAGCCATGTGTACTCGTTTCTCTGTTCGCAATCCACATGCTACCTCTTGTTGCTTCATCGTTGCGATTATGCTGATGCTGCTCGGCGCCTTTCCATCAGACGCGTCCGCGCTTCAGGGCGATGTGACCGGCGATGGGATCATCGCGCTGAACGACGCGTTCCTCATCCAGCAATATCTGGAAGACCAGTCTGCGCTCTCCACCGCTGCGCTCGCTCGCGCTGATATGAACAATGACGGCGAAGTGGATATCGCCGACGTCATCGCCATCCGCTTGGCTGCGGCCGACGGCGCCAGCCTTCCCGTCGTGATGCTCCCTGTCCCACCCGAGCCCTTCACGATGGGAGCGCGCAATGATGAGGTTGGCGAATCAGATGAGTTCCCGCGCCATCAGGTGACGCTCTCGGCCTATCAGATCGGCAAATTCGCAGTAACGTACGGGCAGTATTGCGACGTGCTGAACTGGGCGCTGGCGCGCGGGTATGTCAAAGGCGACGCGAGTGGCGGGCCCTACACGGGCGGCGCCGCTGTCTATGCCGCCGGACAACCGTTGCTATTTGTTTCTAATATCTACTACTGCAATATCCAGTATTCGGACGGCGTTTTCTCAGCCACGACGCGAACTGGCGCCAATAGCGTGCAATATTCGATGGCCATGCATCCGGTTGTGTTGGTAACATGGTATGGCTCGGTGGTTTTCTGCAATTGGCTGAGCGAAAAGGAGGGCTTGACGCCGGCATACAACACCTCGACATGGGAACTGGTGGATACGGATGCCGGGACGACGGGCGTCCAGTTCACGAACGGCTATCGCCTGCCGACGGAGGCCGAACGGGAGAGAGCTGCGGGATGGAACGGGACAACGCATTGGATTTACGGATTCCAGAGTGACAGCATCTCATTCGCAAGGTGCAATTATTGGGATGGTTCCTCAGCCAATCCATTGGGCTTGACTTCAAAACCCTATACTTCGCCAGTAGGCTGGTTCAACGGCATCAATATCAGCCCGAACGGCTCCGTGCAGACGATCAACAGCCCGAGTCCCGTCGGCGCCTACGATATGAGCGGAAACGTTTGGGAATGGTGTCATGACTGGTACGGCGCCTATGACTCCGCTTCTCAAACCAATCCAGTTGGCCCTGGCAGCGGTACTTATCGCGTCATTCGCGGCGGCTGCTATATCATCGATGCGCCCTACTGCCGCACGGCGTGTCGCGCCATCGGTGACCCGGGCCAAGGGTACCAAAACTGCGGTTTCCGGGTTGCGCGTGGCGTGCCGGCCCCTTAGTCGTTTTGGGTCCTTGGTTTTTGTTTCCTTGGATCCTTGGGGTTCTGGGGCTGAAGCCGCCAGCGGTTTTTTTTGGGAATGCTTTTTCACGGGCAAAACTTTAGTTGATCCGCCAGCGCGGATGCTTTTCAGAATTCTATTTCCATTCGCTACTGACGGGCCTTATGCCGGTGGGGTGATGATTTTGCTCTAACAATGACCGCTTTTTTCTCGTTGCTACCACTGGGTCTTGCGCTAGCGGGGCGATGATTGTGTGTCGAAATCGGGCGATAAAAAGGAAAAATCATCGCTCTACTGGCACAAGGCCCAGTGGTGGCAAAGAATTGAATGGGAATACTTTTCCAGAGCAAAATCATTGCTCCTTCGGCACAAGGCCCGAATGTGGCGTGCCAGTCTTCTGTCAAAATCTTGATCGGAATTTTAAATCGCACTCCCGCCGCAACTTTGCGGCATTCCTTTGCGCCATTCCGGCATTGACAGGGTTCGGCGGGCGTTCATAATCATTCGCTTTTTCGATTGCTCGCAAAATTTCAAGCGATAATCCCATAGTGAAAGGTTTTTCATCATGTCGGCTCCGAATCGTCCGGTGGTTAAGAAATGCGTGCTGGCTTATTCCGGCGGGCTGGATACTTCCGTCATCATCCGCTGGCTCATCGAGAATTATCACTGCAAGGTCGTCGCTTATTCGGCGGACCTGGGCGCGGGCGAGGACTTGAAGCCGTTGCGCAAAAAGGCCATCGCCACGGGCGCCAGCAAGATCGTGATCGAGGACCTGCGCGAGCAGTTCGCCAACGACTATTGCATGCCCGCGCTGAAGATGAACGCGCTTTATGAGGGGCGCTATCCGATGGCCACGTCGCTCGGGCGGCCGCTGATCGCCAAGCGGCTGTGCGAAGTGGCGATCGCCGAAGGCGCCGACGCCATCGCTCACGGCTGCACGGGCAAGGGCAACGACCAGGTGCGCTTCGAGGTGGTTTCGATGTGTCTGGCGCCGCACCTCAAGTGCCTGGCGCCGGTGCGCGAATGGGAGATGAAGACGCGCGACGAGGAAATCGAATACGCGCGCAAACACAACATCCCCGTCAAGGCCACGAAGAAGAAGCCCTTCAGCATTGATAAGAACCTCTACGGCTGCAGCATCGAATGCGGCGTGCTCGAAGACCCGTGGGCCGCGCCGCCCGAAGAGGCGTATCAGGATTCCATCTCGCCCCTGAAGGCGCCCGCCACGCCCGAGGAGTTCACGATCATGTTCGAGAAGGGCATCCCCGTCGGCATCAACGGCAAGCGCATGAAGCCGGTGGACGTGATCTACAAATGCGCCGCGCTGGGCAACAAGCACGGCGTCGGGCGGATTGACCTGGTCGAAAACCGCCTCGTCGGCATCAAGTCGCGCGAGGTTTATGAGGCGCCGGCGCCGACGATCCTGATGGCCGCGCACCGCGAACTCGAAAGCGTCACGCTCGACCGCGCCACGATGCGCATGAAGGAACAGCTGATCCCGGCCTACGCGCAACTGATCTACGACGGCCTGTGGTTCACGCCCCTGCGCGAATCGCTCGACGCCTTCTGCGACAAAACGCAGGAGCGCGTCACGGGCGAAGTGCGCATGCGCCTTTACCGTGGCGCCGCCTTCGCCGTCGGCCGGCGCTCGCCGCATTCGCTCTATAAATACGAGCTTGCGACCTACGATGCCGCCGACAAGTTCGACCACACGGCCTCGGTAGGCTTCATCAAGATCTTCGGTTTGCCGTCGGCAGTGCAGTCGCGTGTGGATGCGCAGGTCAAAGGCAGGATGAAGAGATAGTTGCGATTATTGCCTGCGCCAGATCAAGAACGGAAATGAAGCGAAGCGCATCAGCACTTGGGCAGGAGTGTTGATGCGCTTCTGCATTTATGGAGTAATGGCGCGTCATCACCTATACTAATTAATAAGTATTTATAAAGAAAAACAAAAATACAGCTTGACAGCAACAAGATTGTTGCTACTATGATCGCCTCAAAGCAACAGAATTGTTGCTTCATGAAGTCCAAGAAGCATCAAAAATGATGCTTTATGAGGAGGAGCGAAAAAATGAAACTGCGAAGCATCGTAGGCCAGATTCCTGATCCCGAAGAACTGATCGGGAGAGAAGAAATCATCGAGCATCTATGGCGACAGATTGAAACTTCCAACATATTGCTTTTGTCGCCGCGCCGTTTTGGAAAAAGCGGCATTATGCGGCATGTTCTGCTCAAGCCGCGCGCCGGCTACCTGCCACTCTCATTCGAGCTGGAGGACGTGGACTCGCCGGAGGAATTCGTATGGCGAATCACGAGAGAACTGCTCGCAAATGACACTACGCGCTCGCTGCTTACGAAAGTGCGCAATCTTCCAAGCGCTATCACCGGATTCATCAAGGATACTTTCGACGAGGCCGGATTTGAAGGCGCCAAGGTCAAATTTCGTGAATCCATCAAGGAGGACTGGCGCGAGGCAGCCCGGAGGATGCTATTGGAGATGGAAAAAGCCTCGCCAACCATCATCTTCATCTTCGATGAGTTTCCTTCGATGATTGAGAAGATAGTCAAGAAACAGGATGAGAAAACCGCCGTGGATGTCTTGGCATGGTTTCGCACTATTCGGCTTCAGCAAAAAGACACCCTCCGCCGCCACCGCTACATTGTCGGTGGCAGCATCGGGATAGACGTCATCCTGCGCTTGATGAAATCCTCGGACAAGCTTAATGACTTTTGCCGCATCTACGTTGGCCCGCTCGATGAGGCGAATGCAAAATCATTGATGAGCGGATTAGCCGAGACCTTCGGGATCGCGTGGAATGACTTTCTTGGCAAACGCCTGCTGGAATTACTCGGACCGCCCGTACCATTTTTCATTCATCTCTTTTTCTCACAATTGGGGCAAGCGCCAATTACGCAGCGCCAAGCGCCAATCTCAGAGCTCTTGGACAAAATCTACCGGGATAAAATCCTTGGCACTGCTGTCAAGAGCTACTTCGACCACTACAGTTCTCGGCTCGAGCGAATGGGCGCCACGCGCAAGAAAGCGGCGATCACGATCCTGAGCTCCGTAGCAGGATCCACATTAGGGCGCCTTTCGATCCCGGTTTTGTATGACATATACCGCAAGGCCCACGGCAGAGGCGCGGGAAAAATTGACTTCGACGAGTTGATGGCCGACCTGCAATACGATTGGTATCTCGTGCTGGATCCGGATACCAATGAATACTACTTCATGCTCAACGTCATGCGCGATTGGTGGCGGCGGTGGTATCCTATGACCGCTGCGGCCAAACACAAATCTTCCCGATAACCGCACAGCGGAGGCGCCGAGAACCATGAGCATCGTTCTGCACAAATACACGCCCGAGCAAATGCCTGAAACGGAATTGGAGGCCATCTTTGCCGCCCGCGAGGAAACACTCGACTATCTGCTGGCGCGGCTACGCGAACAGATTCCTGCGCGCACGCTTTCCAGTTTCATCATCACCGGTCCGCGCGGTTCAGGCAAGACTACGCTCCTGCGGCTGTTGCGAATGCGAATCCGCAAAGACTCAGAGCTGAACGCCGCTTGGCTTCCCGTGGCGTTCACAGAGGAGCAATTTCATATTACTTCCCTGCGGGACCTGCTGGCTGGCGCGCTGGAAATTCTGGAGCGGCAGGGCGTCGCAGAGGCGGCGCTCTGGCGCAAAAAGGTCGAAGACGAACGTGACAACGAGCAAAGCCAGGAGCTGGCTGCCATGGCGTTGCGGGACATCGCGCGGCGGCAGAAGAAACGGCTGATATTATTCGTAGAGAACCTGAACCGGCTTCTGGACGATAGATTTGACGACCTGATGAAGGGAACGCTGCGGCGGTTGCTGATGACCGAGGATTTCATGATCCTCATCGGCAGCGCCGTGCGCGTCTTCGAATCACTGCTCCAGTACGATGAAGCCTTCTTCAACTACTTCCATCCCGTTACCCTCGGACGATTGGATGATGAGCAGATCTTCAGCATTCTGAGAAAGCGTGGAGAATTCGACGGCAATGAATCCTTCCTGAAAGACTTGGATGCGAACCAGGCCAATATTCGCGCCCTTGCTCATCTCTCGGGCGGCAATCCGCGCTTGGTCCTCATGCTATACGAGCTGCTCAGCGAAAATAAAACCGCCAGCGCCGTCCAATACCTGCGCCGTCTTGTGGATGAGCTGACGCCCCTTTACAAGCATGAATTGGAGAACCTTCCACCTCAGCAAGCCAAGATCATTCACGCCCTTATGGAAAAGGGCGGTACGGACACGCCGAGCGATTTGGCCAACCTGACGCGCTTGCCACTCAATATAGTGACCATGCAGCTCAAGCGCCTGAAAGATGCGCAAATCCTCGATCTGCGCGGCGGCGGAAAAGGCCGCACGGCTTATTACACCGTGACGGACACGATGTTTTCGTTTTGGTACCGCATGAGAGTCTTGAGCCGCCAGCATTGCGTTATAGAAAGATTTGTCGAAATCATTTCGATCTGGTTAGGGGCTGAAGAGAGGCGCCTAATTCCTTCATACCCAATCGCCCAAGATGCTTCATCATCCAGCGGGGGCGCCCGGATACGCGAAGATGCCGGCTCTTTGAAATATACTGCGATGAACCAACACAGAATCTTTGAGGCGGAACCTGCCATGGAAGATAGCGCAGCAATCATGAACTGGCTTACGAGTTTATCTGTTGCGAATACGAAGGATGCCTGGCTAAACGCCTACGAAGCGCTGGCTGCGAGTCAACCGCCAGCGGTTTTTGAGAGCATTGGTTTCCTGTCGTCAGTGGCGAGGGCGCTGAAGACGAATGATGCGTCGCAGCTCGATCCGCTGCCGCCCGAACAGCGCGAATTCGCGGAGCAAATCTTGTCGAAATTCCTACAGTCGGCCTCAGCCGCATTCCCGGAACAACCGGATAAAGGCTAGCATTGAAAAACCACGTGGCGTATTGTTCTTACGGCGTGCTTGACCACGAGTAGTAGTCGGTTTTCCCGAATTTGGTCACGGGCTCTTTGTTCGAATAGGCTTTGCCGCAGATGAAGGGGCCTCCGACGTTTTTGACCCAGGTTTGCAGGTCTTTGGCGGTCGTGGACTTTGTCCGGATCATCCGAATCTTGCCGTCCACAGTCGTTCCGGCCTTCATGGTTCCCAGGTAGTAGTAAACTTTGCTATCGCTCGAGTCGAGCCACATATTGACGCCATTATCGCCGTGGATCAGAGCGATGTTCGGTTCCGGTCCTCCGGACGCGGCGCCCGCAAGAATCGCCGGGCATACGAATGTTCCGCCCCATAGGACCAGGGTTCCACTCGGAAAACGATGAGCTCGTTGCCGCGCCTCGATTGTTCCGATCGCCCCGCCTGCCGAAATCTCCGAGGGGGTCAGATTGCCGCCCAAGGCGCTGACGGAAAGCTTAGGGCCAGTCGCCGAGATTTGCTTGCACTCAATATTGCCAAACAATACTTTCAGATAGATGGTGGTACCTGAAACATAGGTGAATTTCAGTGACTGGGCTGAGATTTTCGGGCAGTTCCCCGCCAGGAGGCGTTCAGAGAAAATCCCGCCACCCGATACGATGATCGAACTGGCCGAGGCCACGTTGACTTGGGAAATCCCCGAGTCGCCGGCCGGTGTCGTTTCTTGCGGAAGCCGGACTCTGGCGCCGGCGGCCAGCCGGCGATCCGCGTCCGACCATCCCTCCACGCCATACGGCCCTCCAATTAAGCTCTTAACAAGATCGGCGTCCGATCCTCCTGACCGGGGCAGCAAACCGCCATAGCTGCCATAGGGGACGCCGCCCCGGACGGCGTACTTCTTGGAACCGACCCGAATCGAGGCTTTCTGAGAGGGGGCTTCGAGCCGGTCCAGTGAGACGCCGGAAAGGCGGACAACCGCTTTCAAGTCCGATCCCGTTCCCTGCGAGACGAGCGCGGTGATGAGGAAAATCCTGTTTTCGGTCGAGTTCGGCGCAGCGATCATGGTCACCGCGCCCAAGGCGCCGGCCTGGACGTTTGTGGCATAGCTCTTTCGCGTCGTCAGCCCCTTGAGATCCCCAGTGACTGAAAGACTTCCGACGTCCGCTTCGGTGTAGAGCATTTTGAAGCCGCCGTTTGTGATGATCGAGGGGATGGCTGGGAAGGAGCTGTAGCCTTTTGCTTTTCGGATGCTGAGCGTGTCGTTCGCTCCGCCGCCGGTGATGCGAAGGCCGCCGGCCGTTTCGATCTCGGCGCGATCAACCTTCTGGCCGCCGCGCTTGTAAACAATGTTATACATGGGCCAATATTCGCCCGGTTTGGGCGTGGCGCCGGGAGTCGGGTTTGGCGTGGGAGAGGGAGTGGCAGCTGCTCCGTAGCGCTGCCCCATGCCGGTCTTGTCGGCGTTGCTCAGGTGAGTGCGCTGCCCGATCAGGTTGAGCCACTGGCTATACGCGGGCAGCGGCTCGATGGTATTGTTGTCGTTGGTGCTGAAGGCGTCTTTGGGATAATGCATCACCGAGTCGAAGTCATAAGCCCCATAGTTGGTGGTCGTATCCTTCTCGAAATTGTTCATCTTGGTTGGGTCAACATTCGCGGTCAGGATTGTGACATAGCTATCGCGGTCCGAGCGTGTGTGCTCATGCGACAATCCCAGGGCGTGGCCGATCTCGTGCGCGATGATGAATCGGTAGGTCCAGTTATAGAGGCCCATTTCCTGCCTGCCGCCGATCATGCCGACATACGACCAGTTCCCGACGTCGCCCTTGACGTAAATATAGTTGGCCTGGGTCGTGCGCGGCGAGAAGGTGACGGCGGCCACGGCGCTCCACTCGGCTGCCGCATCGAGCCAACGCTGCTGATTTGTGGCGTCAACGCTCGAATCAAAGGCGTAATAGATCCGCCCTCCCGTCCATTTGCTTCCTGAAAAGCCGCTTTGCTGCTTCAAGCCGGCCTTGAGGAACCGCATGTCGTCTATCTGGATATAATCTTGGTTTCGCGGCGCCAGGGAGAGCAACTGCCGGATCCGTCTCGCATCTGTGGAGGACGTTCCCTGATCGAGACTTCTCAGACGGACGAGATCAACCGGCGTCGGCAGGAAAGAAGACGCCGGCGCGAAGGAAGCAAGAATGAATGAGACGGAAGCAAAGATGAAGGCAGATATAGCGGTTGCTGCTCGGATCTTCACGGCGAAGCCTCCTTGGCAGAAAAGCTCATCCGCTCTTCTTTTCTCCTTCTCTTTTCGTGGCGAGCGGTTCGAGGTAGCTGAGGTTTTTCAGGCATTGTTTTAGTTCGGCTTCGGCGCGGGCCATTTCCTGGCGCAAGTCGCGGATGTTTTCCTTGTGTTCCGCTTCGCCCAGGGCGCCGGCTTTCAGGAGGGTGGCCATTTCGGTTTCCTGGCGGCGGTAATCGGAGATGTCTTCCTGGATGCGCAACTTGTTGGCGAGTTCCACGGCGAATTCTTCGTCCAGGTCCTTTTGCATCCGAACGCAGTCGTGTCCCGCTGCGATCATTTCCTCCATATAGCGGTCACTGAGGGTATGAAAGGTTTCCGGCGAGATGGTGGCCTTCGTCTTTTCCAGCGCGTCAATTTTTTTCTTGACCTCTTTTTGCCGCGCGCGCGCCGTGCTGAGCTCCTCGGCGACCAGCGGGCGCCCCGTCATCCGCTCTTTCCAGTTGCTGGTCGAGTCACCGCTGATATTGGCGATCACCGAGCCGGCCGAATTCACCGTCCTCTGGGCCACATCCGTAACCATTCCCGTCAAAGACGAAAAGGCGCCGAAAAGAGAACCACCTGACTTGCGTTTCTTTTTGCCTTTTTTCTTGCCCTCCGGCGCTTCTTCCTCCGCCTCCGCAGCGACATCCTCCGATTCGGCCTCCCCGGTCAGCTCGCCGGATTCCGCCGCCTCGGACGGCGCTTCTCCCTCTCTCGCCGCCACGGCTTCGCCGGGCAGCGGCGGATGCGGACCGCCGTGGGCTTCGGCCGGATGCCCCAGGAACAGCGTGCGCTTGCGGATCATGATCATGACGATCAGCCCGACCAACAGCAGGAATACCAGCTGGGTCAGCAGGCCGATGCGGAATGGCAAGAGATGCTTTGTGTTTATATCGAGCTGGTTGAACGCCAGACTCGTGGCGACCAGCGTCACCGACATCACCAGGAAGAAGACGAATATATTGGGCAGCAGCCAGCCGGTCAGTTGCCCGTAGAAGGCGGCGATTCTCTGCCAACGATATCGCGTCTTGCATCCGAGGAAGATCATGTCGCACAGCAGCAACGCCGCCAGGATGCCCATGAATCCGGTGGCCATCCCCCATCGGCTTGGGCTCGTGATATCGTTGAGACGGACAATCTCACTCCACTGGCTGTTGCTGACGAGCATATCCGGCGCAGGCCCGACGTACTTTTCCGTGCAGATAGTCAGGAGATAAAGCAGGATCGCGCACAGCGACATCGTTACTGTCGGCACGAACAGCTCGCGCATAAAGGCCATGAAAATCTGCCACAGATTGTAACCCAGACTCCGAAGGATGTAGATGATGTAGCGGATCATGTTTTCAAGCGAATGGAGGAGCATTCGCAAAATGATGGCGATATGGATGACCGCGCGCGTAAAGCCGTTTTCGCCTTTCAGATTGGGGCGCGGGCTGTCTTTGGCAGCGGCATGCGTGGCGCCGTAGCCCTTGACGGCCGAAACCACCAGAATCTCGAAAATCAAAATGCGAAATCCCCAACTCAGGAAGATAACCAAGCCGGCGTCATATTTTCCCCGTTCCTTGAGCATCTCGCCCAGGTCTTTTTGCAGGTCGGGAATCCAGTTGCGATCAAATATCTGTTGTGCGCCCCAAAATGCCCCTAAGATCGTGAGGGAAATCGCCAGCAGTGTCAGCACAATGATGCGGTAGGAATTGGTCCATCCGTATTTATGCGCCCACCGAAAGTATGCCGGGCTGAAAATGGAGATCGCGATGGCGACGATCACGGGATAGGTCACATACATGTATTCCTGGTTCGCCAGCAAATCCAGCAATGCGGAGGGCCCATAGAAAACGATCCCCGCCTGCCCCGTGGCGCCGGAGTCGGGGCCTTTGGTGTTCAACAGATGGAAGAGTACGCCCCAACTGGGCAGGAAGATCATGAACCAAATCCAAAAGCGTGTGGCATAGCTCCAGACGCCGCTCACGAGCGACAGGGAGAACTGGATGAAGAAAAAGCAGTAAAGGACATAAATCGGCCAAGCCCAAGGGAAGAGCCAGGAAAACTCAAATCCCTGCCGGAAATAATAATAGCCCAGGAAGGCGGTCATCGTGATCGAGATGCCAATGGCTGTGCGCCACTTCCCCAGCTTGGTGCGCGGCGTGCCGCAGCTATAGCAGAAGAAGTAAGGCGGCTCATTCGGATGGCCGCAGGCGGAACATCGTGGAATCGTTGGGTTGCGATCAAATAACATGAGGCGGCCTCATGATCTCCACGGCAAGTGTGACATCAAGCATACCAGAAAGGATTCTATGTCCTGACCTTGGTCATCGTCAAGGCTTTCCCTTGATCGCATGCCACAATATTCACAGCCGAGGCCTGGCAGCGGCGCAATGGCCGAACCCAAAGAAATGAATTGACAGAAAGGCGGCATGATTTTAGTTGTAAGCCCCCAGTGAAAATTATGTACGGGATGATGAAAAAGAAATTTCCTCGGCTTTATATGTCGCCAAAAGAGGGCAAGCCCATGCAAGCATTGATGATTTCTGCAGAACAGAAGCAACTTGCTGAAAGAAGATTCGAACGCCTTTGCAGGACATGGAAAGAGGATACCCGCCATTGTTCTTCGACGGTCAAAATGATCTTGCATCCCTCTTATCAGCAGATCATCGGGATGGGCGAATTGGCGATTCCCCTTATCCTTCGGGAGCTGAAAAATGAAAATGACTTTTGGTACTGGGCGCTTTTCTCCATTTCGGGCGAGGATCCGGCGGCGTCTGATCAGAAAAATGATCCTCAAAAAATAGATGCAGCGTGGATAAGATGGGGCGAGGAGAATGGGTATGTGCCCTCGCGAAGCCATTGAGGATGAGTTTCCACGATTATGAATGGGCGGCTATCTCAGCCGCTTGAGCAGCTCGCGGAAACCCCATGTGCACAAAAATATCACGAACAGATAACCCAGGATCGCCCCGAGGAGAAATCCCAGCTTATAGGTTCCTGCGCTGGCGCCGAGGAAGATGATTCTGGGCAAAATGAGGAGCATCTTGCCCGAAAAGAAGAAAACGAGCAGGGAGAGCGCCACGATTCCAATTATTTTAATTGGCTTCATAATCAAATCATTCGAAAAATTTTGCCACAGTCAGCGCAGATCACAAAATCAGTATATGCCCGCCCGCTTCAGGAGCAAGGCATAACCTTCCTGTTCAGAAATCCAGGATATCCTGCGATCAAACAAGACGCGCCGTTTACTTGGTTCCCTCAGCGACGGCAGCGGCGACAGGCTTGAGCGTATCCAGGTAGTTGCCGTAACCGATGATGATCGTCGAAGCGACCAAAAGCAGCAAGCCCACCGTGATCAGGGCATGGGTCCGTTTGCTGGCGCCCTTCCATTCCTTGAGCGCAATGCCCCACCTCGGGTTCAGGCGCTTGGTCGCGCTGAAATACTCATAGCCGGTCTTGTTTTTGATGTTCAGCATCACGCACCAGATAAAGTTGGTCGTGAAGCCACCCGCCAGAACGACCACCAGTTTCGGCAAGCCGGACCAGATCGAGTCAGTGCCGGCTTTGATGGAGGCCTCGGCGATGGGGATACCGGCGGTCAGGCCATAAGCAAACGAAGCGCTCATGATGCCCGAAAACGTAGCCACCAGCATGCCTTTGATGAAATTGAACTCCTTGATGGATTTCTTTTTTTCCTCCTCGGGCATCTCGCGTTCCTTCGACATGCCGGCCACGCCGGCAGTGATGATGCCGATCAAGCAGACGATGATACCCAGCAAAACATAGTGCCCGCCATGGGTGGAGAGTTTGATCACAAGAGGGCCTTTGGTGAATGCGAATCCAATTGCGGAAAGAAATCCGTGGCCTTCCTTCATTGCCTGCTGGATTCCTTCGAAAGACGGCGGCATGACTGTCCCGAAAAACGAGCAATAGCTCAGCGCCACGGCCATTCCGAGCGACATGCCGAGGTAGCGCATCGTCAGACCGAACGTCAGGCCGCCCAGACCCCACATCGAACCCCAGAAATACGTCCACCACAGCGTCGAAATTGTCTGCGCCTGAAGGGAGGGAATCAGTCCTTTGTTCAATAGAAACGCCAGGATCCACGGCGCGATGATCCAGCTGAAAAAGCCGCCGACCAGCCAGTAGGTTTCCCACGCCCACTTTTTCACGCCCCGGTAAGGGACATAAAAGCTTCCCGAGGCCAAACCGCCCAACCAGTGGAAGATGATGCCAAGAAATGGATTTGGGGTCCCCATCATTTAATCTCCTGAAGCAAAATTTTAAACGAAATATTTCTTCGATGAAAACACATGGCCGCCAGAGAGAGAGAAGGCGCCTGCCCGCTAATGGCGCCATGCAAATTCACCGCACAAAAACATTAAAGCCGTTCGCCCTTGTTGCGCCATAAAAAAATGCGGGGATCGCAAAAGATCAGGAAGGGAGGATGAAACGAGCAAAAGACCACACGGACTTCAGAAACCGCAAGGAACACAAAGATCACAAGGACTTGAGATCTTTGTGTTCCTTGCGGTTCCTGAAGTCCTTGCGGTCCTTGGCGTCTTTTTTCTAAACATGCCACGGCGCGCGCATGGGCTGCTCGACGAGGCGGTTGGCGGCTTCGTTGTCTATGAAGCGGCACTTGACGGGATCGAATTTGAGGTTCTGCCCGAGCTGCACGGCGGTCTTGGCCATGTTGACGAGCGTGCACGAGCGGAAACCGTTCGATTCATTGAGCGCGAATTTCTGGCGCGTCCGCACGGCTTTCGAAAAATCCGTCAGCTGCGGCTCGGGATCGGGGAACTGCGCCAGTTTTTCCTTGATGTTTGGAATATCGGATTTGAAGCCTTTGAAGAGTTTGCCGTTGGGGCCTTCGAGGAACGGCGCGTCTTTCTCGAAGCCTTCGCCTTCGAGGATGATCTCGCAGCCGTCGGCGTATTTCATGCGGATGCGCCGCCAGGTTCCACAGGCGTCCCAATCCTGCTGCGGCGCGTCCACCTCGACCTCGACCGGACTCGTATTGTCCTTGTCGAGCAGGTATTGCACCGGGTCGAGATAGTGCTGCCCCATGTCGCCCAAGCCGCCGCCGTCGTAGTCCCAATAGCCGCGGAAGGTGCCGTGCACGCGATGTTTGTGATAGGGCTTATACGGCGCCGGCCCGAGCCAGAAGTCGTAGTCCAGTTCCGGCGGAACCGGTTCGGGCTTGGCGTTGACGTTGCCCCTCCATCCGAACTTCCAAGCGAATCCCGTGGCGCCGCTTACCGTCGCCTTCAACGGCCATCCCAGCATTCCGCTGTTGACCAGTTTCTTGATCGGGAATACTTCCGTGCCGAATCCATAAAAGCCGCTCTGAAAGCGGAACCAGGTATTGAGGCGGAAGATGCGACCGTATTGTTGGACGGCCTCGACAACCTTTTGCCCTTCGTAGATTGTGCGGCTCATGGGCTTTTCGCACCAGATGTCCTTGCCCGCCTTGGCTGCGGCGATCGAGATCAGCGCGTGCCAGTGCGGCGGGGTGGGGATGTGCGCGATGTCAATATCGGGCCGCTCGAGCACCTCGCGGAAGTCCTTGTATCCTTTGACGTCCTTGAAGCCGTTTTTCTCCGCGTTCTTCAGCGCGTTCTGCAGGCGGAGTTCATCCACCTCGCAGACGGCCAGCAGCCGCTCATCGCCCAGCTTGATATGCCCCGTCCCCATGCCGCCGACGCCGATGATGGCCTTGGTCAGTTGCTCGCTCGGGGGCGTTTGACCGGACCCTCCCAGGACGTGACGCGGCACAATGGTAAACAGCGCGAGCGCGCCAGCGCCTCTGGCGGCGCGTTTGAAAAATTGGCGGCGGGTTTCTTCTGGTAGCATCATGGAATCACCACTCCCTAATTTGTATAATTGCCTGCGAAGAGCAACTTCCTGAGTAGAGCTTTGTGCAAATAGCACGCTACTAACTGCTGCAAAAAACCATTATGCAGCTTTCAAGCAGCTCAGCGACTCGATCACATTTGGCTTCTTAAGAAAAGTGTGAAGAGTTTTCTCCAATGAATCAGGATTGCTAATGGATACAGGGCCTTTCTTGTCATAGAGATCGAGATGACACTCTTTTGCACCTTCTTTCACGTAAAGCCGCAGCAGAGTCTGATGATAGCTCTTATCCAAACGAGTAAGGGAAAGCACATATTCCTGTCCCAAGCTAGTTACATGATTAGGCATGATGCTCACTCTCACATTCTCCCCTAGGAAATTTTGCAGCGCCTCCCCAAAAATCTCTAGTATCTGATAATATACGCTCTGATTCGTCTGAGGCTTTCGCGGCATTGCAGCGGAAAATGCTGCAAGAATTTTTTCTTTCGTTACTGTGCTCATGTCCGGATTCCTTTCAGAATGCCTGTATCTTAAAGCAAATCATATAGTGGTCCGAGTTTTTCGGCTCTTGTCTTTTTGTGACAAAAGAACCGTTCAGATATCTGAGAACGCTATTTTTCAGGAATTGAGGAGAAAATAATGCTTGATCAAGGAAGTAAAGCGGGCTTTCCCCGCTAGTGGGGAATGTCCCATATACATCCGCGGCCTTCAAGATGGGGTTATAAAAATACGGCAGTTTTTTGCTTTCGTATGGCATTTCAGGATCATAGTACGTTTTGAATGTTCCTTTTGCATTCAAATGGAGAGGGGACTCCCATGGTTCACAGTTAAAATCTCCGACTAGGATGACATTAGCATCGTTCTCCCAAAGAGGGAAGGATTGATCCAAACTGACCTCATCGCTTCCTTTCCTGATCAAAAGATACTCACAGCCAGCTGCCAAAGCGCTAATTTCTTTAGCAATGCTTTCTTTTCCCTCCCCTTCATCATAAAGTTTCGATGGCCAGTGATTAATAATGAGCCAAAAATGAACTCCCTCAGGATGAGGCGCCTGAGTTTGAAGCGCGAATTCCGCAGCCGCCCAGTAAGAGCGCTGGTTCTTACTGCGAAGATTTCTGTCTCTGGAACAACGGACTATAGAAGCAGTGTTAGTGCGATAAAGAATCGCAAGTCCTGGTGAATTATCCTGCTCTGCTCCCGCCCATTCCCAGTTATATTCATTGGGTATCAAACAATCGCAAAACTCTGGGAGCAAGGCTTTGCTTACTTCGGCAAGGCCAATAAAGTCAGGAATGCTCTGCTTTCCATTTGTGATCACAGAAGCAATCTCTTTCATTTTATGCTCAAGGGCTCGCCTCGCCAAAGGATCACTGACATCTTTCATGTCATCACAGTTCTGAAAAACTATGGAATAATAATCAG
This sequence comes from Candidatus Sumerlaeota bacterium, assembly GCA_026398575.1. The sequence continues at coordinate 21,883 of JAPLSP010000710.1, forward strand.
GGAGTGGCATTGAGACAAGCGCTTTCTTAAGAAGGCCGCATCCTTCACTGCCGAACTATTTTCGGGTTAAATAATGAAGAAGATTCCCTGCGTAAGTCAAGCAAAGAACACAGGAGAATGGAAACAGGAAAATGATGCGTGCAGAATATGGAGATGGGTGTCATCAAACCGTTGCAGCATTCAGAGTAAGCGCTTCTGTCACACAAACAATAACTATGCCTCAGATGCAAAACTGTCCACCATGGGTAAGTTCGCCTGCGCTATTGGCAAGCGGCTCCGCATTGAGGTGTCGTGAACGGCAGATTTATCTGACCGCGCCAGGGCGGATGTACCAGCTGTCCCCGACGGTGATCTCG
>JAPLSP010000125.1 GCA_026398575.1 Candidatus Sumerlaeota bacterium
CCATGCGCGCGCTGATATCTTCGATCGCGCTCTGGATCAAGCTTTCGGAACGGGCGTCCAGAGCGCTGGTAGCCTCGTCGAAAATCAGCAAATCCGGTTTCCGGATGATGGCGCGAGCGATGCGCAGGCGCTGGCGCTGGCCGCCGCTCAGCCCCACGCCGCGCTCGCCGATTACGGAATCGAGGCCCTGCTCGAGCGGCTCGATGAATTCCCAGGCGTTGGCGATCCGCAGCGCTTCGATGATTTCCTGCTCGGAAGCGCCGGGCGAGCCGATGGCGATATTTTCGCGGATCGTTCCGCTGAAGAGGTAGCCATCCTGCGCGACAAACCCAATCCGCTGGCGCCAGGAAATCGGATCTATCTCGCGCAGGTCCACGTCGCCGATCATGATCCGCCCCTGTTGCGGATCGTAGAGGCGCAGCAGCAGATCGGCCAGCGTGGTCTTGCCGCAGCCGGAAGGCCCTGCCAGCGCCGTCATGCCGCGCCGCGGGATAAAGAGGCTTGCCTCGATGAGTGCGGGCTTGTCCTTGCTGTATGAAAAGGAAATTTTTTCGATCTGGATGTCGCTTTCGATGGCCGCGATGTGGCGCGTTCCGGATTGCCGGCGTCGAACGAGCGGGCTTTCCATTTCGGCCTGAACGGTTCGGAGCGACGGAAGGTTGTAGAACGCCGCCAGCTGCGTGGTCAGGATCTCGTCGAGCAGGCGCACGAGACGAATGGCCATCAGGGCATAAGCAATCACCGCGGGAAACATCATCCCCGTGCGCGAACCGGCGAACCGTGAGAACAGCCAGACTCCCGAGACAAAGGCCACGACGATGAAGGCGTCTTGGAAATGGCGCGGAACATGAATGAGGAGGGAATGCGAGACCTGCGTCCGGGCGATGCGCCGGAGGAATTCGCGCAGTTTCGCGGCCACCCATTGTTCGAGCGAGAAGGCCTTGATTTCGCGCAATCCCTGCAACGCTTCGCTGATGGTTTGCGCGGCCTGCTGATAGGAGGCCACCCGCTCTTTGCCGAGTCCGAGGACGATGCGCGTCGAAAAGCGGCTGACGAAAAAAAGAAAAATGGCCGCCGCCACGCCGAAGCCCAACGTGATGCGCCACTCGATGAGGAGCAGAAAAGAGAAATAGATGAGGCAGGAAACGGAGCTGGCCAGCAGCGTCATCATTTGCACGAGCATCTCGCGGGCGTAGTAGGTCTCATAGATGATGTTATTGGCCATCATGCCCGCGCCGCGTCCCGCGACGGCCTCGAAGCTGGCGTTGACGTAGTTGTCGAAGATATAGTTCATCCAGTATTCGCCGACCAGATGGCTGAGGCGGTCGTTTTGCGCGTAGGTGTAGTAGGAAGCGAATCCGCGCGCGACGGCCAGGCCGGCAAAGAGCAGGCAAACAGAGCCGAGCGGCATGGTCAGGAAGGGGCGCAGCGCCGCTTCGAGAGCAGGCGGAATTGCGACGGCGCCCAATGGTCCGCCCAGCATCAGGCCGAACAGCGGGATGATCAGCGTGACGGTGTAGCTTTCGAGCAGCGGCGCCATGAGGAAGAAACCGGCCAGAATCGCGTAGGCGCCGCGAAACGGGCGGATCATCCGCAAGAGGACGCGCAGACGGATCAGGCTTGCCTGGAAGATGTTTTCAGCCATGGCCTTTCGGTTAAAAGCTCTTCATGATTTTGCGAGCTGAAAAAATTGTCAGCATCCTACGCAATGCGCCGTTTTGCCGCCGGGCGCCTCTGCGGTTCGCCAAAAAATCTTCTCCTCCCATGCGATATCCGGACGGCGGTCGAAGAAGACGAGCCAGCCTTCCTTGGCGCCGACCGTATCCATATAGCCAGCAAGTTGCTCAACGCCTTTTGTGATTTCCTTTTCTGTATCTCGGCGCAGGAGTTTGATCTCGATTGGGTAAGGCCGGCCATTGAACCAGATACATAAGTCCATGCGTCCGCGTCCGGCGGCGTATTCGCGCGCGATGGTTCCTTGGGCGTTGATCACGCGCTGCAAGAAGGCGGCGAGGATCAAGTGCGGCGCGGCCTCCTTATACAGCGGCAGTTCAATCCACATTTCGCTGTTTTCGCGCCAGAACTGCTGGAATTCCTGGAGGAGTTTGCTCATATTCAGCCGGGTACCCTCAATGTAGCGAGGCGCTTTATAGGGATAGTCGCCCTCGTCCAAGCCGTCCTGAACGCGATAATTGAGCATGCGAAGAATGACTTCGGCATAAATGGGATTGGCCGGGCAAATCGCTCCTTGCTCGCGTTTGACAAGTCCCAAGTCCGAAGCATACTGGAAATCATCATCCAAAGCATCCATCTGTCTTTCCTCGCCCAGGATGATCGGCTCGATGATTCGCTGAATGCGTTTCTCTTTCAGGCGTCTCAATAGGCTGTCTATATGGGTGTCGCGCCGCAGAATGATGTTTTGAATCGCCTGCGCGATGTGCGCTTCCAAGATGGGGCGCGAAGCATCGTCTTCCAGAATTTTCGCGACAACCTCGCGTGCAATGGCATTGACCAGCCACGGCTGCCCGCAGGTGGCGCGATCCACTGCGGCGATGACATCCAACGGAAAAACCTGTCCTGTGGCTTCCGTATGCTGAGCATAAAGCGCGGCAATTTCCTCTTGGGTGAAACTACGCAAGGTCAGCGCTTCGGTGACGATATTGAACGGGCTGGCGCTCCGAAGCGTTTCGCTGTCGTCGCGAACCTGCCGTTTGTAATCGCGGATGTTGCGCATTCCCACCAGCGCGAGCGAATGAGGAAACGGCGAAGTGTCCCGGTTGACGTAGCCATCCCGCAATTGCCGCAGGAAGCTGATCAACGCCTCGCCGTACAGGCAGTCGGCTTCGTCGAACATGATTACGAGAGGTTTGTCCAGCCGGGCGCAATAGTCTCTCAACGCTTTTCGCAGAGCGGATTCCGGCTGCGAAAGGTCGGCGTTGCGGGCAAACTCCTTGTCTTTCAGCGCCGGATTATCTTCGATGTGATCCGCCAGGGCCTGGAGAATTACCCGAATTCCGTCCGCAACGGTTCTTGCCACCTCGGCCCGTTCCAGAGTACAATACAGCCCGTAATACTGCCCGCCGGCGTTCAAGGTTCGGACAAAGTCTTTCAGCAGCGTCGTCTTGCCGGTTTGGCGCGGGGCATGGATGCAAAAGTATATCTGCTGCTCGACCAACGGCAGGAGCGCTGCGCAACGCGCTTGCGCCGGAAGCATATAATGCTGACCGGGGAAACAGGGGCCTGCCACATTGAAGAATTTTTTCATAGTGGGCGTCTCCTTTGATAACGGTCTATTGGCTGTCTTTGTTGCGCTCATACGCAATCACGTCATCTATGATTTCCTCGATGGAAGCCAGACTCCCGAATTCAATGAGCCGCCGCAGGCGCGTCAGATCGGGCACGCGGCGGTTCAGGTCCTCAAAGCCTTTGCCATAAACGTCTTCGAAGGGGACAAAGTTGATCTCCGAGGAACTCTCGGCGCGCTCAATGACCGTGCGGGCCAGATCGAGAACGGATAGTTCGACGTCGTTGCCGATGTTGACCACTTGTCCGGCCGCCGCGTCGCAATCCATCAGGGCGATGACCGCGCGCACGGTATCGCGAACGTGGCAGAAAGAACGCGTCATGCTGCCGTCGCCATAAACCGTCAGCGGCTGTCCGCACAACGCCTGGCGCACAAACCGGGGCACGACCATGCCATAGTCGCCCATCTGGCGCGGACCGACCGTATTGAAAAACCGCGTAATGACGACCGGCAGGTCCTCCTGATAATAATAGGCCAGCGCCAGAAATTCGTCTATGGCCTTCGAGCAGGCGTAGCACCAGCGGTTGGCGGTCGTGGGGCCGAGGATCATGTCGTCGTCTTCGCGGAAAGGAACCTTGACGGATTTCCCATAGACTTCGCTGCTCGAGGCGATGAGGACTTTTTTGCCCTTGCGCGCGGCGTGTTCCAACACGACTTCCGAGCCGCGGATATTGGTCTCGATGGTGCGCACCGGCTCGTCCACGACCAGTTTGACGCCGACGGCGGCGGCCAGATGATAAACCTCGTCGGCCTTGTCTATGAGCTCGGCCATGAGGCGCGAATCCTGCACGGCGCCAATGACATAGGAAAAAGACGGATCGGATTTCAGATGCTCGATATTGAGAATGCTTCCGGTCGAAAGATCGTCAATTACCTCGACGCGGCTTCCCTGGTCCAACAGCGCCTCGGCCAGATGCGATCCGATGAATCCACAACCTCCGGTGATCAATGCGCGGCTCATAAGCAGCTCCTCTTTGTGAGTTCACAGTTCACGGTTCACAGTTCACGGTTCACGGTTCGCGGTTCACAGTCCAAGGTTTGCTTCTCGCCGTTTTAGATTCATGATCAGACGATCTCCTTGTATTCGATTCCTGCAAGGGCTGGATCGCCGCCGGGCGGCTGGAGGCGTGTGTAGATAAGCGCGTCGAAATCGCGACGGCGCTGTGCGATGGCTTCAAGCGGCTGGATTGGATTTCCAAAAAACGCCTCGCCGACGCCGGCGTCATCGAAGATTCCGGCGAAGCTTGCCGGGAACTCCTGCAGGCTCAGATAAGCGATTTCGGCCAGATCGCTGCGGCCCAGAAAAGCAATGCGCCGGCGGCCTTCGTTTTCGACAATCCTGGAAAACAGCCGCCGGCAACGGACGCGCGCTTCGCCATAAAACAGCGCCGAATAGCGGATGTATTCATACGTCAGGCGTGTCTTCTCGCTCATGCCCATCGGGGTCAGGTAGTAAAGCCAGCGTCGTCCGGGGGCTTGCTTGACCTTGATCCATCCCTTGCGGGCCAGGCGTTTGAGATAGGAATTGGCCAGTCCCAGCGCAATGCGCATTTCGCCGGCCACGCCGCGTTGAGTGATTTGCGAGGAGCGCTCGATGATTTCGAGCAGTTCCAAATCGGGGCTTTTGGCAGTGACCGCCTCGTTACGGGAGGCGCCCGGCGCCGAGGCGGCAAGGGATAACGGCTGTTCGTTGCGCGTCAGGCCGGCGCCTGAAACGCTGGGATTGGGAGTGCGCGCGGAAATATTTTTCACGTTTTTATGTTCATGAAATGAACGCGGGGAGTCAACCGGGATTTTAGAGCGTGTGCGAAAAATGAGTGTTTCCCGCATAAAAACGCCCAAGAACCGGCGCTTTTATGCGGGAAACACCTCAGATAAATGCCTTTTCGCACACGCTCTTGGGAGTCTGTCGGAGAACCGTGTATCTCCCCCATGAAAACGCCCAAAAACCGGCGCTTTTCATGGGGGAGATACCTCAGACAACCAAGTTCTCCGACAGACTCCTAGTCCTTCTCGCGACGGATATGCAGGCGCTCGAGTTCGCGCGCGTGGCGGGCCAGCCGCGGTTCGTCTGCGGGCGCCAGGGAAAGGAAGCGCGCGCCATAGCGATGGCGGAATCTGGCCATGGGCGGATTTTCGCGCGTCCGCAGGCGTCGAGAATGCCGGCAATTTCTTTCGGCGATTGAACGGTTTGAAAATTCTCGGAAATAGGATATTCCCCGCTGGAAATAGGCTAATAGCATACGCAGATGTTTATTAGCGTTCATTAGCGGTTATCAGCGGTTTCTTGTTGTTGACGAAGTTGCCAGGGATGTTACTGAGTTTATTTGTGTTCATAGAAATCCGCTTTCCGTTCAAGCAACCGCTAATGGCCGCTAATCAACGCTAATTTGCTTTTTCGTTTTGGAATACGGATGGGGCGGATCGGGCGAATCATCACGGATTTTCAGAAGCAAGCTCAGGAGACATGATCATGCCATCCCAATCTCTGGCGCCGCATCGCGGAATATCTTTTCATGCGAAGCATGCAAAAATTCCTAGAATCTTACCACGGATTACAGGGTTACACGGATAACAAGAAACGACAACATGTTGTCATTCAGCGTGTGATAATGGCCTGTTCATCTTTTGAACACTTGGAAATTCGAGATTGGAAATTCGAGATTGAGATTGGAAATTGGAAATTGAGCACTTGGAAATTGGATATTGGATATTGGATATTGATTATTGGATATTGATCACCGCTATTCTTCTTCCAAGCGGATAATCTCCTGTTCAGCCACTCGCTTGAGATGCTGAATCAACTCCGCCGCGTTTTGATAACGTTCCGCAGGATTCTTTTGCAAGCACTTGAGGGCGATCGCCGCCAGCTCGTGGTAGGGGGTATCGGGCGGCGCGGGTTTTTCCTGGATGTGGCGCAACGCGATATTGCCGTCAGGGAACGGCGGGCGCCCGGCGAGCATCTCATAAAGCACAATGCCCAAAGAATACAGATCCGAACGCGCGTCGGCCGGGCGGCTCTTGACTTGTTCGGGAGACATGTAAAGCGGCGTGCCGACGACGCCCGAGGCCCGGGGATCGCCGGCGCCTGCCCCGGCGCCCGTGGCGGGGGTGGGAGCAGACGCTTCGCGCGAGCGCAGAACGGCGACGCCAAAATCCGACAGCTTCACGACGTCCTGCGACGTCAGCAGCACGTTGGCCGGCTTGACGTCGCGGTGGATGACGCCCTGCGCGTGCGCATGGCGCAGCGCCTGGGCGATCTGATAGATGATGTGGCAGATGTCGGCCAGCGGCGGACGGGGATTCTCCACGAGCTTGCGTTCGAGCGTGGAACCATCCACGAATTCCATGGAGATGTATTTGCGCCCTTCTTCCTCGCCGATGTCGTGAATGCGGACGATGTTGCGGTGAGTCAGACGGCGCGCGGCTTTGGCTTCCAGACGGAAGCGTTCGAGAACTCCCGGATCAATCTGATATTCCTCGGGCAATATTTTCAGGGCGACCACCTCATCGAATTCGTGATCGAAGGCTTTGAAGACCTGGCCAAAAGCGCCCCGGCCGATTTCCTCGAGCAATTCATAGCGCCGGCGGGCCGTGGCGTTCAGGCCCGCCATTTCCAGCGGCGCCACCATGCCGCCGGTCGAGAGGCGCGCGCCCTGCGCCACCCAGAGTTCGCGCAGCCGCTCGATGTCGCCATAGGCCGAGTCCACCTCGCGGATGCGGTCCACAGTTTCGATCGCGCGCTCGTATTGGCGCAGACGCGCGTATTCATTGGCCAGATCGTACAAGGCCGGTTTGAGCGATTCATGGAGCGGCAGGCGCTTGAATTCGCGGCGCGCAAGGTCCAGATGCCCGGCCCGCATCATCGCCATACCCAACAGGCGCCGGTAGTTGGCGCTTTCGTCGTGTTCATGGAGGCGCGCCTGGAGAAAAGTAACGGCGCGCGGAATCTGATTCGTGGCCAGATAGTGATGCGCCAGCTCGGTATAGAGGGTCTCCGATTTGTTGGAACGGCAGACCATCTCCAGCACTTCCTCGTACTCCTGGCGGAAGATATCATTGTCCGGATGGGCTTGGATAATGGCCCGGAGCTCTTCGAGCGATTCCTGGAACATGCCGACGGACTTCAGGAGCACGGCCTTTTCCATCGCGATTTCGCCGGGATGGTCCATGGGCGAGGAGCTCTGCGCGGCGGCGGTGGCGATGCGATCCAGGCAGTCAATCAGGTCCCCGATCGGCGCGTGGGGCGTTCCATACAAATTGCGGATGATTTCCAGCGCCTGATGATACTGGCCGTCGGCGATGAGCAAATCCGTCAGCAGGATATGCGTCGGAGCATGATGGGATGAAAGACGCAGGAGGTCCTTGAGGCAGGCGCTGGCGCGCGGGCGGATCCGCGGCTCGGCGGCCACCGCGCTCTTGATCCAGGGCAGCGCCTCTTCGCAGCGGCCCGCCGAATGCAGCGCGCGGCCATAAGCCAGCTGTATCTCCGGATTGCCGGAGTGCAGTCCCATGGCTTTTTCCAGAACTTCGAATGTCTGCTTGCGGATCAACTCTTCGGCGTCGCCGACCTTGCCGCGGCGGACCGAAGCCAGGCGCGTCATCGTATAAAAGCGGGCCATCTGGGTGATGATGGCGGGATCGTCGGGCGCTTGGCGCAGGACTTGCTGATACGCGTCAAGCGCTTCTTCATCGGCCAGAAGGTTGGAATAGCATTGGGCCAGCATCAGGGGGAAACGCATGTCGCCGGGGCGCAGGTGGCGCGCCTGTTCGTACACCGTCGCGGCCACCGCGTCGGTCTGGCCTTCGACGAGATAGGCGAAAGCCAGCGCCAGAATCACATTCGCGGTTTCGGGGAATTGCAGGTAAAGCTTTTCGAGTTTTGCGATCAATCCTTCGGTCAGCTGATCGGAAGCGCTCAGGACGTCGCCCAGGAATTTGAGGATTTTTTCCTGATTGGGAATAAACGGCAGGAGGAGATTTTGAGCCGTGATGCAATCGCCCCGGCGCGAAGCAAGTCGGGCCGCTGTTATGGCAAGATTGACATCATCCGGATTCATGGCGGCTGCGGACTGGAAGGCAAAATCCAGATCCTGCAGCATCCGTTCGTTATTATAATAATGGCGCGCCACGAACAGCGTCAACTCGCCGTATCCAGGCCGCTGCGCCAGGAATTCGCGATAAACCCGGCCGGCTTCCTCGTCGTCGGCGCCGTCTTCGTAGAGCTGCTGCGCCAGGGCGCCGAGCAAGTCTTCGCGGCATTGCGTCTGCGCGGCGAAGCGCTCGTCCGATTTTTGAGCGGAGGCCTGCGGCGGCGCGGCGCGGAAGGCCATCCACAGGATTTCCAGCCGTTCATCGTGGCGGCCCTGGCGCCGATATTCATTGGCGAGAAATTGCGCCACCTCGTAATCGAAATGCCCCAGTTCCAGCGCCCTGCGGCACAATTGCAGGTCCTCCGGCCCGGTCTGCAATTGGCGGGTCAGGACCACGGCCGCCAGATTGAGCAAGGCATGGGAATTCGGGGCGATTTGCGCGGCGCGATTGATCACCGGCACGATGTCGGGGCCGAGCGAAAGAATATCGGCGATCCATTCGCTTCCTTCGCGCGCCAGTTCGTTGGAGGCCGACAAAAACGCCAGCAGGGCGCGAGCGGCCGTTTCGATCGTGGCGGCGCCTGAGCTGTCGTACCGCAGCAAACGGAGGGTTTCATGCAATGCCGCGGCCGTTTCGCCCTGGCGCAGATGCGCCTCGATCAGGACGCGGCGATTTTCCAGGTTTTTCGGCTCCTCGGCGATGGCTTCGCGCAGCATGCGGATGGCTTGCGGCGAATCCGCCCCGCTTTTGACGATCTGGGCGACCATCTGTTTGAAGGCCGCCGGCGCCAAACGGCTTTTGCGCAATGCTTTGCTTTCCTGGAGGATCGAGCGCTCGAACGCTTCAAACTTGCTTTCGCGCGCCGCAGGCGCAAAGGGCGCGGAAATGGGCGCCGACGCGACGGCCGAAGCGGCCGACGAGGGCGGCGGCGCTGCCATCACATCGGGCGCAGGCCCCGGGGCGGCGGGCTCGCCGGCGACGGACGCCGGCTCGGCCGGCTCGAGAACTTGCGACAAGTCCAGCCCCAGCTCCTGTATTATTTCGAGAAGCGTGGGATCGTCCGGATGCGCGCTGATCGCTTTGCGCAAGCGACGGATGGCGGCTTGCGAATCGCCGGACGCGCTTTCAATCTGCGCGATCGCGGCGTTGAGCAGCGGATCATCGCAGCGCAGCTCGAGGGCGGCCCCGATGGCCAGTCGCGCTTCTTTGGTTGTTTGGCGCTCGCGGGCGTAGGCCACGCCCAGCGAAACGGTTCGTTCCACATGCCCCGGCTCCAGGCTGAGGGCTTTGCGATAAGCCTGGATGGCCTGCTGGCTGGCGCTGCCCAGAGCGACAAAGGAATCGGCCAGCGCCAGGGTCGCTTCGCGCCGGATGGCCGGAATCTCGCGGGGAGGATCTTCCGGGCGCACGGCGGTGGTATCGAGGTCATTCAGGATTCGCTGGCACAGCGCGATGCGTTCTTTATGCCGGCCCGCGCGTCCCATGCACCGCGCCAGCCGCAGCCGCAGCGCGGTCTGGCGCGGACGGATTTCCATGGCAAGCCGATGCTGACTCTGGGCTGCTTCATCATCGCGATGCGCTTTATCGTAGATGTCGGAAAGCTTCAGGCACAAATCGTCCTGATCCGGAAACGCGCGGGCGGCCGCCTCATAAAGCACAATCCTGGATTCGCCCAGTTGCTCGAGCCGGTCGCCGCCTTCTTTGAGGAGCGGGGACAGGTCTTTGCGGGGAGTTTTCAAGGCGCGCTTAATTTCCTGGAGGGCGAAATGGATGACGCCTTCGACTTTTTTTGATCGCGACTTGGCCGCAAACGATTCGATGGCGCTTTCAGCGGGCAAAGCGTCTTCCGAAGATTTCCCGGACATCCATTTGCGGAATTTGTCAGTGATACCGCTCAAGGGGCGAAAGGCTTTCCTGCGCAATTCAGTGATTCGGTTAAGGCTGCAACAATCGCTTTGCAGCTTTGCCGCTTCTCAAGCCGCAATATCATGGCATTGATTCAAGCGCGTTAAAATGAAGTATATCTTTCCACGGCGAAGCCGTCAATCGCTGCTTTTGCCAACGGTTTTGCACAATGCGGAATGCATTGGGTGGCGGCTGACTCGCTGACTCATGTGGCATGAATATGACTTGACCGTAACGCTCTGAAAGGGTATAATTCCTCGGATTTGTAATGAAAGCGGGGTAATCTTCCATAGGGAGGCAGCCAATGGCACGCCCAATCACTCGATACGGCTTTACCTTAATCGAATTGCTTATTGTGATCGCGA
>JAPLSP010000116.1 GCA_026398575.1 Candidatus Sumerlaeota bacterium
GCCCATCACGATCCCGACGTGCGCGAGGGCAAGCGCCGGAGCGTCGTTGATGCCGTCGCCCACCATTGCAACGGTCCGGCCTTGTTCGATTAGCTCCTTGACCACGCGCTGCTTGTCCTCGGGCAGCAACCCGGACTGGAAGTCGTCTACGCCGATCTGTTCGGCCACGGCCCGCGCGACCCTGGGATTGTCCCCCGTTAGCATGGTGATGTGGCGAATGCCCAGGGACTTGAGCGCCGCCACCGCCTGAGCCGTCTCCGGCTTCACCTCATCGGCAATGGCCACGAGCCCGACTGCCTGTCGTCCGTGAGCCACGAGGACAACCGTACGGCCTCGCTCGGCCTGCGCGGCTACTTCCGCCGCAAGACCCGATGAAACGGTGATGCCGCGATCCTGCAGAAACTCCTGTCTGCCCACGACGATGTTGCTGCCGTCGTGGCTGGCGGTGACACCCAGGCCGATTTCGATCTTGAAATCGTCGGGGTCCGGCACGCTGATCGCACGCTCCCTGGCAAGAGCCATCACGGATTTCGCCAGCGGATGCTCCGAGTACTTCTCCGCGATGGCAGCGAGCCTGAGAACGGTCTCCTCGCTAAAGCCATCCTCCGGCGCCACCTGGACCACCTTCGGGCGCCCAAGGGTGAGCGTGCCAGTTTTATCCACAAGGAGCGTGTCTATTTTTCCCGCAAGCTCGAAATAGATTCCGCCCTTGATGAGCACCAACCGCTTCGCCATGTTTGCGATGCCGGCGCTCACCGCGCTCGGGGTCGCGATGGCGAAGGCGCACGGACACGCCACCAGCAGAACTGCGACGGCCACCTTGATATCGCCTGAGGTGAAGAAGGCGATAATGGCGAGCGTGAAGACCGTGGGGAAGAACCACACAGTGAAGCGGTCGGCTATGGTCTGAATGGGCGCCTTGGTTTCCTGCGCCGCCTCAACGAGGTGCACGATCTGGGCCAGTTTGGTGTCAGCGCCTGCCTTGACCGTGCGCACGTCGAGCCGCCCGGTCTCATTGAGCGTGCCGCTGAACACCTCGCTGCCCGTGAACTTCTCGACAGGCATTGACTCGCCGGTGATGGGCGCCTGATTGACCGTGCCCGCGCCGGCGGTGACCACGCCGTCAACCGGAATGCGTTCGCCCGGGCGCACCACTACGATGTCGCCCACCTGTAATTCGGCCACTGGCACCGTGACTTCAACGTCACCCCGCCGCACGGTAGCGGTGGGCGGAGCGAGATGGAGAAGGTCTCGGATGGCGCGGCGGGTTTTGTCGAGAGTGTACGACTCCAGCGCTCCGACTACCGCCATGATGAAGATGATGACTGCCGCCGCACGGAACTCCCCAACGGCAACCGTGACGGCAAGCGCAACGGTTATGAAGACATTAACCGTGATCCTGGCGCGCAAGGCGTCCTTGGCTCCGGAGATGAAGCGCGGGATTCCACCAAGCAGCACGGCAATGAGCGCAAGGGTCGCATTCACAAAGACGGGGCCGATTTGCCAGTGCGCAAGCGCCCAGCTCGACAAAATGAGAATCAGGACCAGCGCGGGGACGAGGGAGAGCACCACCATCTCCTGGTATCGCTCGGTGCGGACACTGTCAGTATTTGCCATCAGTAAATCCTCTCTATGCTGGAAGCGCCTGCAAGAATAGCGCTTTCCAGCAGGAAACTGCTTTGCGTCGGGCGCCAGCCGCTCTACCTTTTCTTGCTGTCTTCGCGGCCGGTCGTTTTCTTCTTTTCGTCAGCCGCGTGGCAGCCGCAGCCAGGGCCGCATCCCTCACTCGTCTTTGTCATAGACTCTCTCAGAAGAGTAAAGAATCCTCTTTTCTTCGGTTTTGCTTCCGTTGACTCGTCCATTGCCATATCTCCTTTACCTTTAGATTAATCGCACGAAATGTTTTCGTGCACACTCACTATCGCTGTGTTATCGCACTCCATTTGATTTGACATGCATCCCATGTCTCGTTTGCCCATATCCTACTTCTGCGCCTCGATCACCGCAGAAACCACATAGTTCTCCACACCAGAACCGGGGAACCAATCCTTGATGAACTCCCGGCTGGCTTCGTTGAGCTGAACACTGACTATGGAAAATCCGGCTTGCTTCAGCAGGGCTTCCACATCCGAGGCAAGCGCCGCCCCTGCGACACACCCGGCATAGACCGCCAGATCGGCCTTCATCCCATCCGGTATTTGCCGCGTGGCGACAACGTCCGAGATGGCCAGCCGCCCTCCCGGCTTCAACACCCGATACGCTTCCTGGTACACCTGCTTTTTGTCGGGGGAAAGGTTGATGACACAGTTGGAAATAATCACGTCTATCGAATTGTCTGCGACGGGCAGGTGTTCGATTTCACCCAGGCGGAACTCCACGTTTTCATATCCGCCCTTGCGCGCGTTGTTGCGGGCTTTGATCAGCATTTCAGGCGTCATGTCCACTCCAATGACCCGTCCGGTTTTCCCCACCTTTCGCGCAGCAAGAAAGGAATCGAACCCCGCCCCGCTTCCCAGGTCCAGCACGGTTTCGCCTTCCTTCAAGGCAGCAATAGCTTGTGGGTTGCCACACCCCAATCCCAAGTTGCTCTCATCAGGCGCCGCTGCCAATTCCTCATTCGAGTAGCCCAGCCGGGCTGAAACCTCCCCGGCGCCAGCTTGCGGCGCCGAACAAGCGCACGAGCTAGTGCAACAGCTCCCCTGCTGCGCGATCTCCGTATACCGCTTGCGCACTTCGTCGCGGATGGAATCTTGTTCTTTCTCTGACATGGCTTCATTCCTTTCTCTTAAGACTATCTGGAAGCGCCAGAACAAACTGGCGTATCTGGTCCCGAACCCGCCGGTAGCAGTTCAATTTCTCTACTTCGTCTTCGATTCCCGCAGCCATCTTCGGCGGATCGTCGAAGCCCAAATGCGCCATAATCGCCTTGCCGGGAAAGACTGGGCAGTTTTCATGGGCATAGTCGCATACCGTTACCACATAATCAAACTCATGCGTCGGCAGCTCGGCAAGCGTCTTGGATGTCTGCCCACTGATGTCTATGCCCTCCTCGGCCATGACTTTCACGGCATTCGGGTTGAGGCCATGCTTCTCGATACCCGCTGAAAACGGTTCGATGACATTGCCCCGGAGCGCCCGCACCCAGCCCTCGGCCATCTGGCTGCGGCACGAGTTTCCCGTGCACAAAAAAAGCATCTTTAACTTGCCCGGCATCTTCTATTCCTTCCGCACAACATCCCATGAGCATCGAGCGAACGATTTGCAGCAGAATCAGCAAACGCCTTCATCGCGACTTCCTTGGAGACTGACATTTCTCCGGTTTCCGGCACATGCCCTTTTTAATCCGTTTCAGATCCCCGCGAACGGTCGGGTGGCCGGTCAGGCAGTCACGAAAGCATTCCTGGAGGCATTTCTCCAGATCGCTCCTGGCCTCAACCAGGCGGTAGTGCATCCAGGCGCCTTCCCGCCTTACGTTGACGATCCCCGCCGAGCGCAGGAGACTCAGATGCCGGGAAATCTTGTAATCCGGCTCGTCCAAAGCTTCGGCCAGCTCGCACACGCAGGTTTCCCCCCGAATAGCGAGCAAAATCGCCAGCCGCAGGCGGGTCGGATCGGAAAGGGCTTTGAAAAGGGCCGCTTCTTTTTGCATTTTCTGCGTCTCCTCATTTGCGCATCTGCGCAACTGCGCAGATATTAGGCAACAGGCCTGCCCCATGTCAAGCGCGATCTCTGGAGGAATTATGCCTCATGCGCAGAGGAAGAGTGTCTTGATCAGAGCGTCACATAAATCAGATAGCCGCCGCCCGCGATCACCAGTACGCCACAGATTTTTTTCAGGATCACGGCGCCCGATGACTTCTCGGTCCAATGCAAATATTTCTGCACGACTTCCGAGAAGGTTCCGGCCAGGACGATCACGCTGCAATGTCCGACGCCATAGGCGAGGAGCAGCAGAATGCCATAGACCAGATTCGTTGATGATATCTTGAAAGCAACGGCCAGTATCGGCGCCATATAGGCGAACGTGCACGGCCCGAGCGCCACGCCAAAGATCAGTCCCAGGATGAAGGCTGCCAGCAGCCCCTTGCGCTTCATCCCGGCCTGTCCCGGTCCGGACCACGGCATGGGAATCACGCCGATCAGGTGCAGGCCGACGATGAAAAAGATGATCGCGACAAAGTAGTTCCCCCCTCGCCCGATGTCGCCCATCATTCTGCCCGCGGCCGCGGTGATCGCGCCGATCAACCCGATCGTGATCAGGATGCCAACGGCAAACAGAGAGGCGATCCAAAAAGCGCGGCGAACGGTGATCTGTCCCTGATTGTCAATGAATCCCACGATCAACGGGATGCTCGCCAAATGGCACGGACTGAGAAGGATGCTGAGAATGCCCCATACGAACGCGGCGCCCAGCGCCACCGGCGCGGCGCCTTCCACGGCATGGCTCAGAGCAATGAACAATTGCATCATGGATCAATTTGCTCCCATCTCGGCCAGTTTCTTCTCGATTTCAGCCTGGGGATAAAATCCCGTATGGCGGGAAATTTCCTTGCCGGCTTTATCGAAGAACACCTGTATGGGGATGGACTGGATGCCATAGCGGGCGGCGAGGACTTGCTCCTGGCCGACGTGCACGAACAAGACATTCGCCTTGCCCTCGTATTTCTTTTCAAGTTCCTTCAGAATCGGCGCCATCATATCGCACGGGCGACAGCCCACCGATCCGAAATCAACCATCGTTGGCCGTCCGCTGGCGCGCGCCTTGTCCACCAGATTGTCCATTGCAAGTTTCGCCTGCTCCCGCGTCCAGGCGGCGGAAACGGCGATGGGCATTTTCTGGCCCAGCGTGCGGACGTGTTCTGTCACAGCTGCCTGTTGCTTTTGTTCCAGGACGAATTTCTTGAGTTGATCTTTCATCTGATCCAGCGACGCGCCGCCACAGGCGTCCTTGTTCTCCTCGTAAAAGCGCGCGACTTCCTGGTCGGTGACTTCCAGTTTCGCAACAACGCCTTTCAAGTATTCGTTGATCATCTGTCCTTCCGTACGGCTGGTCGCCGCATCCGGCGTCTTGGGAGCGGCGGCTTTTGCCAATTGCATGAGCAGAGCCTTGGTGGCCATCTGTTCCAGGATGAAAAACTGGTTCTTCCTGATCTCCGCTTTCATATTATCCGGAACCTTGGCTGTTTCCGCTTCCAACTCTTTTTGAGTAATGCGGACGTCTCCCGCTTGCAGGATCGCATTACCCTGCAAATCGTCCATTGCGGCAAAACTCAACGCGCTGGAGGCAAGCGATGGATACGCCTGGCTGATGATCTTTGCGTTTTCTTTCGCAGCTGTGGCTTGCGTCTCCGCCCAGGCGCCGCCGATCAATGCGACCGATTGAAGCGCAAGAATCAGAACGGTCAGGCGTTTTGCAGTTGGATTGAGCTTCATGGAATACGCTCCTTTGGCGTTTTCAATATAAGTGCTTTCCTGCGATTTTCCGCATTCATTACTTTGGCGCGCATTCGCCGATCTTGCAGGCTTTCAGAATTTGTTCCTTCGATAGATTCATCTTCTCTTGCAGCGCCTGATTGATCGAGACCATGCGACCGGTCTCTGCGGGACGCTGTTCCACCCATTTCTTCAGGTTCGCTTCATTCGCGAAAAACGCCTGGTGAAAACAACCGGTCGAAACCACCTTGCCTTCCGGCGTCTTCTTGGAACCGGCCCACCCCACAGCGGAGGCCGGTTCGAGCGCGCTCACCTGTCCGGCGGCGGTCTTGACGCGAAGCGCGGTTCCGTCGAGCGCGTCTTTGGCTTCGACTTCGATGTCTTTTTGCAGGCGCGCGGCCACGCCCAGCGCGCACATCGTGCAGCAGCCCCACGTCTGCATGCCGTCGGCGACCTTCACGCGGCAGCCGTCTTCGGGATAGACCGCGCGATCGCAGAAACCGCACCGCGTTGCCAGTTCTTTATCCTTGAGAGCGCTCCATGTCAGAATATTGCCACCGCCTGTCTGGCGTTCTTTGGCTGCCACGTCCTTGTCTGCGAAAGCCTTGATCGTAGGGCGGCCCTTGTCGTCTGCGCCATAGAGATACGTTGCCTTCAAGGCTGGCATCAGTTGGTTGCCGCTCCAATCAGTCACAGAAACTTTTTCATCCACGCCGGACTTGTCCATCAGACTCGACCACGCGATGAAGTAGCAATGCGGCGAGCAAAACGCCACGTCGCCCTTGTCCGTCTTCATCACGGTTCGCGTCTTGGGTTTGATGTCGCCGTCGCACATGTAACAGATCGCATCTTTTGCGCGCGCGTCGGGTTTGGCCGGTTCCAGGCGGCTGAATGCGGGCGCGGCGCCGGAAGCGGTCTCTCCCCCGGCGGGCTTGGCCGCCGCGTCTTTTCCA
Organism: Candidatus Sumerlaeota bacterium; assembly: GCA_026398575.1. The sequence goes on from JAPLSP010000116.1 coordinate 6,387, forward strand.
GCGGCGGCATCCGCCATCAGATTCACGCCCAGCTCCTTCCACTTGGCCAGAATGTCTTCCTTTCCAATAAAGCCTTCATGCCGGAAGCGCTCCTTGCCTTCGGCGTCAAAGAAGATCTGGGTGGGAATCAGCTTGATGCCATACTTGCGGGCCGCTTCCCGGTCCTTGTTAACATCAATGAACTCCACGTCCATGCGTCCCGCATATTCTTTCTTCAACTCCTCCAATATCGGGGCCATCAGCTTGCAGGGAATGCAGCTGACCGATCCAAGGTCCAAGAGGCGCGGCAGAGATTTTTTCGCCGGAATCGCCGCTTGGGCGGACGCAGGGACTTGGGCGCCAATCTCCGCGGCTACAGCGGCGGACGCCAACGTCAAAGTCCGTCCCTGGTTTCCCGATTCGCATGTTTGCTTATTGTTTTGGTTCAAGTATGCGGTTCCAAGTATTGCGGCTACGATAAATAGCAGCGCTATCTTGCTTATCCCGCATGGACTGCACAAGCTTGTCGCGCAGGCGCCGGTCGGGCACGCTTCGCCGGCTTTATCCTGGATTGCGTCTTTGTTGTCTGACATGGTAACATCTCCTTTTGAAAATCTTTAGGCGCTCCTGCTCCGATAAGCGCTCATCAACGCGCAATCTTCAGGGCGAGTTCAGCCACGCGTTTTCCGAGATCTCGCGCCGTCCCCAGCCCATATTCATCACCGGCGATGCTGTCCTTGTCGTTCACCAGCGTGGCGCCCAAGCGGACCGAGGGCTGCCCCGTCGAGGCCATCACCATCTCCTGGCCCGACAGGATGGCGTGGAGCGAGGCGATCGTCAGCTCCTGCCCGCCGTTGCGCGAACCGCCCACTGCCAGCGCGCCGGCGACTTTGTTGCGCAGGGCGAACTTGTTCCTGCGAAACAGCATCCAGTGATCGAGGAACGCCTTGCAGAGCGAAGACATGCTGTTGAAGTACACCGGCGAACCGATGATGATGCCGCCGACGGCCGCGTCGGACAGCTTCGGAGCGATCTTCGCAAAATCGCTTTCCGCGTCCGCCGGCGCGCCGGGATCGAACACCGGAATCTTCATCCCCGCCAGTTCGATCAGTTCCGTCTCGATGCGCGGGTCGGCGGCCTGCGCGGCCTTGAGGCATTCATCAAGTGCCGCCGCCGTTGTCTTGCCTTTGCGCGGACTGCACGAAATGCCGATGATGCGAACCTTGCCGCCCGCCGCCGGTTGCGTTGCCGCCGGTTGAGCCGAGGCCGTCTGAGCCATCAGTCCGCCCGCGGCTAGAGCCGCCGCTCCGATAAATCCACGTCGTTTCCATTCTTGATTCATGATGCGCCTCCCTATAAATAATTCAGCAGCCTTCAATGAAAGCCCCTTACTGCAACATCTCGGCCCCGCGCGCCGCAGCTTTCGCAATGTTTTCCTCTGAAGGCGGGGTCTTGCCTTTTGCCATCCCAAGGTCTGCCAGCCTCAGGTGTTCATAGGCTGCAAAACCCGCCTGTTCCAAAGTGTTCTTGACGCAATTGACCGGGCAGCCGTCTATGGCCAGAATCTTGGAAGCGGATTTGGTGGTTTCGACAATGCCGCTGACGCGCCCCCCGATGCCCGCGAGGCAATACATCTTGCCCGCGCCTTCACGCGTCAGTTTGCGCGCCGCCTGATCGGCCACCGCCCCAACGTCCGCCGCCCCCGAACACGGGAAAATCAACTTCGGCCCTCCACTGCATAAACACGCATTTTGTTCCGCCATGATACAATCTCCCTTCACGTTTGGTTTGTTCGGAGTTCACTCGTTTGGAGTTCACTCGTTTGGAGTTCAAACTTTAGTTTGTGCCTCCCGCTAGACTTCAGATTGCCGGGAGACACAAACTGAAGTTTGAACTCCGAACTTCAGTTTGGCGCCTCCCCCCTTCACCCCAGCATCCCCCTGATTTCATCCGCCGAAGGAACCTTTCCCGCCACCTTAACCTGCCCATCCACCACCAGCGCCGGCGTCACCATCACGCCGAAACTCATGATGTCCTTGATCTCCGTTATTTTCTGCAGCTCGTAGGGCTGCCCCAGCGCCTTCGCCGCCGTTTCGGCGTTCTCATACAGCTTCTTGCACTTAGGACATCCCGTCCCAAGGATTTGGATTTTTTTCATTGTCTTTTCCTTTCGCTATGATTGAAAATCTAGCTGGCAAAGGCGCCAAATATCATACCTGTAACCGTTGCCATTACCACCACCAGCGCCACAAAAACAACTGTTTTTTGCAGGCCCATGATGCTCCGCAGCACCAGCATGCTTGGCAAGGACAAAGCCGGCCCGGCCAGTAGCAAGGCCAACGCAGGGCCTTTCCCCATTCCCGAGTTCATCAAGCCCTGCACAATCGGCACTTCGGTCAGAGTCGCGAAATACATGAAGGCGCCCGCCAACGAAGCGAAGAAATTCGCCCACAGCGAATTGCCGCCCACCATTTTCGTCACCCATTGCGAAGGAATCAAGCCCTCATGGCCCGGGCGGCCCAAAAGCAATCCCGCGATGAGCACGCCGCCGAGCAGCAGCGGCAATATTTGCTTGGCGAACGTCCACGTGGATTCGAGCCACTCGCCCATTTCGCCTTTCGACATGCTCGTCAGGAGCGACAGGCCGATAGCGCCGGCAGTAAACGCGATCACCGGCTCGTGCGGGAAAAGCAAGGCCAGGATGGCGACACCGATGGCGATGAGCGATACGCGCAACCAGGATGCGCCGAACCATGCGGCTAGAACCACCGCCAAGGCCAGGGCGCATGCGGCAGTGATAAACCATTTGGCGCGATAGATGATGAACCAGAAACCCGCCGTCTCATCGGGCTTGCCCCAGTTGGCGAAGACCAGAATACCGACCATCGCCGCGAAATAAATCACTGTTTGCCATAACGGACGCCGGACTTGCGCCTCGGGCATCGCCGCCTGCGCGATGGCGCGATCCGTTTCTTCGCGGCGATAAATCCAATGCATGAGCAATCCCACAATAATACTGAAGGCGACCGCGCCAACCGCGCGCGCGATCCCCAGTTCCATGCCCAGGATGCGCGCCGTCAGGACGATGGCCAGGACGTTGATCGCCGGGCCGGAATAGAGAAACGCCGAGGCTGGTCCCAATCCCGCGCCCATACGATAGATGCCGGCGAACAATGGCAGGACCGTGCAGGAGCAGACGGCAAGGATCGTTCCTGAAACGGAAGCCACGCCATAGGCCAATACGCGGTTGGCGCGCGCGCCCAGGTACTTCATCACCGAAGCCTGGCTGACGAAGACGCCAATGGCGCCCGCGATGAAGAAAGCGGGCGCCAGACACAGTAGCACATGCTCGCGCGCGTACCACTTAATCAACTGCAAGGACTCGCCGATTGCGTTGTCGAATCGCGGCTTTCCAACAGGCAAATAATAACATGCCAGGAAAAGCGCCGCGATAGTCGCCAAAGACTTCCACTCATTCCGCCATTTCATTTTAGAAATCCCTCCGACTCAAAACACAAAATTGAACAGATAGCCTACCGCAAGAATACCTGACCCCACCACACTCACGAAAACCGCGATCAGCGCCGGCTTAAGGACTTTGCGCAGGATGATGACTTCCGGCAGCGACAGCGCGATGACCGACATCATAAAGGCCAGCGTCGTCCCGAGCGCCGCGCCCTTGCCCAGCAGCGCCTGCACGACCGGCACGATGCCGGCGGCGTTGGAATACATCGGAATGCCGATCGCCACCGCCATTGGCACGCCCCACCAAACGCCGCGCCCCATGATCTTGGCCATGAAATCTTGCGGCACATAGCCGTGAATGCCCGCGCCCACCGCGATGCCAATCACGACGTAGAGCCAGACGCGCCCCACAATATCGCGCATTTGGCCAAGGCCGTAGCGCATGCGATCGTTCCAGGTCATCCGCTCTTCGGTTCCGCCATTGCCGCCCGCCGATTGCATTTGATAAACCCATCCCTCAACGAACCGCTCCATTTTCATGCGGCCAATGACCCATCCCGCGCCAATCGCAATGGCCAGTCCGGTTCCGACGTAGAGCGTCGCCACTTTCCATCCGAGCATGTCCCATAACAGAACGGCCGCGATCTCGTTGATCATCGGGGCGGAAATCAGAAACGAGAACGTCACTCCCAGCGGCACGCCCGCCGTGACGAATCCGATGAACAGCGGCACGGCGGAACACGAGCAAAACGGCGTGACAATCCCCAGACCTGCCGCCAGGACGTTGCCCGCCGACTCGCGCTTGCCGCCTGCCAGGATGCGGCGGGTGCGTTCGGGAGTGAAGAACGAGCGGATGATCCCGACGCCGAAAACCACCAGCGTCAGCAGCATCAGGACCTTGGGAACTTCATAGAGAAAGAATCCGAGCGCCGCCGCCAGATGGCTGCCCTGCGTCAGCGCATAAGGAGCGCTCGCGCCGCAGACACAGACCAGGTTCAGCTGATAAAGCCGCCACACTTCGCCATAGGAAGCCGTTTTCAGCAGCGTGCTATAGGTCAGCCATGCGACGAGCAGCGGAAGAAATTTATAAAGGAGAACCCACGCGCCCAGCGCCAGCGCGCCCAACAGGTAATATCTCAGCCTATAGACCAAAGACGGAATCTGGCAAAAGGGACAAGCAGCGCCCAGTTCCTCCGCACACGCTCTAGCGTCCATTCCGCTTTGTTTTGCGCTTTCGCCTGTCAGTTCCTCACTCTGCATTGCTCATTTCTCATTTCTCATTTTACATTTTACATTTTACATTGCGCGTCAAAGTCAGGCGCCCTTCAGCGTCGCTTGTTGCTTGCCGATCCGGATATGCATCACGCGCTCGATGCAATGGAAGTAGTCGAGGATGCAGGGACACGCCAGGCGATAATAAACCTGAAGCCCGCGCTTGTCGTCTTCGATGATGCCCTCTTTCTTGAGGACGGACAGATGCTTCGAGACGGTGGACATGTCGTCGCCGATCATCGTGGTCAGATCGCGCACGCACCGTTCTTTGCGCGCCAATTGCTCGATGATGAAGAGTCGCGTGGGATGCGCCAGCGCCTGGCAGACGCGCGCGCGCGCCAGATGGAGCGCCTGGACTTTGGGATTTTTCAAATTGGTATTCAAAATGCTTTTAACCTCGCTTGCCATGGCGAAATTCAATTGCCTATTTGGCAATATAGCCAAATAGTCGCCCGCGAGTCAAGCGGATCTTTTTCGAAAAAGAAACCGCGAAGCTGCGCTGGATAATCACCAACTTTTGAAGTGGGAGGTTACATGTCAGGTCCGGCAGAGCCGGAACCATGTGAGCAGAAGTTTCAAAGAGGTCGGCGGCCCTAAATTCTCGAGCAAACGGAATTAATACAGGCAGAATCATTGAGGGCAGAATCATTATGATTCTGCCCTCAATGATTCTGCCTGCCATTCGCTGTTAATCTCGCCTTGGCGCCGCAGGAGTAGATCCACACAGGGAGGAATTTGCAGTGGATAAAGGCTTTCGAGGCATTGAGCAGGCCTGCTTAAATAATTTGACCCTCGCGATCGCTCGCCGCGCTTCGATACCTGGGAGGAAGGCATACCGCAAAACCTTTTATGCTTCTGGTTGCGCCCCGCATGGAAGGAAAAGGTTTCGCGTTCTGGAGCGGCGGCGCTCAGCGAGGGTCAAATCTTCGCAGCCGCATTTTTTGTGTCCACCATTTTTGCGGCGGACCTGCGGCTTTTGCAACTTGCCCGCTTGAGCCCATCTAATATCTTTATCGTTTGTTCGCTTCCTTGACTTGAACTCTTTCTCATCATCTTTCTGATTTTAATGATATATCGCTTTCCCCGGACTGTCATAGAAATCCCGCAATCTGTTTCTGCAACGGCGCGCGGCGCAATTTCTCGATCGCTTTCTTTTCCACCCGCCGGACGCCTTCCTGGCTCAGACCGATGAATTTGCTCGTGCTCCTCAGGCTCAGGCCGCGCCTCCCGATGAAGCCGAACCGCAGCGACAGGATGCGCCGCTCGCGCTCATTCAGGCAGTTCATCACCTTGTGCACCCGGCTCTTCATCTGATCCGTCATCGCCGCTTCGCAGGGATTGGGCGTTGTTTCCTGCGCCAGCACGTCCTCGAGAGACGGCGAGTTTTCGTCCTGGGAATAATCCAGCGAGAGGGCCGGTTCATTCATGCGCGACAGCTGCTCGACGCGGTCCGCGGGAACTTCGGTCAGCCCTGACAATTCCTCCGCGTTCGGCTCGCGTCCTTCGCGCTTGGCGAACATCTTGGACGCTTCCTGTAGTTTGCCGATGGCGCGCGATTTGCGGATCGGTATCCGGATCAGGCGGCTTTGCTTGCAGAGCGCCTGCTGAATGGATTGCTTGATCCAGAAGGCCGCGTAGGTCGAAAACCGGAAGCCTTTGCGGTAATCGAATTTATCCACCACCTCCATCAAACCCATGTTGCCTTCCTGGATAAGGTCCGGCAGCGGCATCCCCTGGTTCTGATAGCGGAGCGCCATCTTTACGACGAATCTCAAGTTGCATCTTATAATTTCGTTTCTTGCGGTCTCATCGCCCATCCGCAGCCGTTTGAACAACATCTTTTCATCCGACTGATTCAGAACCGGATAGCGACTAATCTCGCGCAAGTAAATATCGAGGCTATCTTCAATGACAATCATTTTTCTTCTGCCTTCCTTCCTCAAGTATTGATGAAGGAGGATGATGCAATTCTTGCGCCTGAATTATGGTCAGAAAAATGCAACGTTGCATATTTTATAAGTCATATATTTACAGCAGTTTTAAGTACTCTATTGATTTTGCGACTTAAAAGGACGGGAACTACACTTCCCCGAAGTGTAGTCATTGTGCAGTTTTCCGCACACTTATACTTAATGTAAAAATGGGATTTTGAATCCCATCTTTCGTGAGGCTCTCTCTCATTATATAACTTACTTGCTAAATCCAAACACCACAATTCTCCGCCACTTCCCCCTTGACTCTGGCGCGAAGAACCCCACTCTATATTTTTACGCTATTGCAGAGGATTATGCGCGCTTGGCGCCAATCATGAATTGAAAACACAGGAGGACGGCAATGTCTGAATCCCGGTTCTGCCATATCGCCCCGACGGGAAAACTCGTGCGCATCGCCAGTCTTGACGAAGCCCTGGCCGCGGTCAAAAATGAGGGCTTTCTATGGCTGGATTATTGCCAACCGACGAAGGAGGCGCTTTCGGCTTTGATGGTTCCGTTTGGCGTCCATTCGCTCTCCATCGAAGACTGCCTGGATGAAAATCAGGTCCCCAAGATGGAGGACTTTCCCCAAAACACCTTCCTTCTCTTCAATGCTTTCATCTACGCCGATAAAAAGATTCTGGTTGATGAGGTGGATTTGATCATCGGCCCTAACTACCTGATTTCCGTCAGCGGGTACAATGCCGAAGGGCGCCGGCCGCTGAGCGGCGTCGAAAGCGTCGTGGAGCGCGACATGGACAATGCCCGGCAAGGCCCGGCTTTCCTGATGCACGTCATTCTCGATCATATCGTGGACTGCAAGTTCGTGGCCATCGAAGCGCTCGAAGAGGAATTGGACGCGCTCGAAGAGGCGATGCTGGCCGATCCTTCCAGCTTCAATCCCGCCGGCCTGCTTCATCTGCGCCGGAATCTGCTGGCCTTGCGCAAAAGCCTCTTTCACGAGCGCGAAATTCTCGTGAAGATTTGCCGCCGGGATTGTCCCTTCATCCCTGAAAAAGCGATCTATCATTATCGCGATATCTATGACCACCTCGCCAAATTTTTCGAACTGACCGAGACCTACCGCGACATCGTCACCAGCCTCATGGAACTCCATGTCTCCATGCTGAGCAACGTGATGGCCTCTACCGCCAACAGGACAAATCTCACCGTTCGCCGCCTGACGTTCATCACTACCATCTTCATGCCGCTGACGCTCCTGGCCGGAATCGGCGGCATGTCCGAGTGGACGATGATGACGGGGCCGGAGAACTGGAAAATCGCTTATCCCATCTTCATGGCCGCCATGGCGCTCATCGGCCTCGCCAGCTATTACTTCTTTCGATGGCTGGAAAAGCGATCGTAGCCGCGTAGGCGCGGGGACGCCGGACCGCGCAACGAACGCCTATTTGCCAGATACACCGGACCGCGCCCATAACACCTTCGCTATCGGGAAATCCCCACCGCGCAATAAACGCCATTTTGCGCGGTCCGGCGTCCTGCGCCCACCCATCATTTTCCTCTTGACAGCTCGTCACAGTTGTCCTAATATATCTATGACAATGATTGATTGAAGCGCGGCGGCGAAAGCGGTTGTTTAAAAATCGCAGAAATCGCTTCGGTCAGATCGAGGTCGGACCCGTCGGACCAGTCAGACCCGTCAGACCGGTCGGATTGAAGTCGCCGAAGCCGCCGAAGCCGCGCCGCAAAAAAAATCGCAATCGAGCCTAAGCCATGTTATTCGCCTTAGACAGCAATTCGCCCAAACCGGTCTATCAGCAGATCATGGACCAGGTTAAATATGCCGTGGCCGCGGGGCGGCTGCGCGAGGGCGACCGGCTCGATCCCATCCGCGACGTCGCCATCCAGACGCGCGTCAACCGCAACACGATCGCGCGCGCCTATCTCGAACTGGAACGCGAAGGCGTTATCCGGACCCGCGCGGGACAAGGCTCGTTCATCAGCAGCGAAGGTCCGGGCCTGGGCCGCGTGCGCGCGCGCAAAATTCTTGCGGATCAGATGGACGATCTCCTGGCCCAGGCGCGGCAGTTTCAATTGAGCGAAGCCGAATTCTTGGAAATCCTTGAGCAGCGACTGACAAAGGTCCAACTTATGCGAAACGCGAAAGGATAACGCAGACGAATAACCCAACCACATGGCTGAAAGGATACAGGCTCATTGGTCGCCAAAGAGATCTGAAATGACATGACGAGAAATCATTCGTGTTTATTGGTGTTCATTAGTGTTCATTAGTGGTTTCCTATTCCAATATGCAACCGCTAATAAACGCTAATCGGCGCTAATGACTTCAATCTCAAAAGACAGGGAGACGCATCATGCCGGAAAATGTTGCGATCGAAACGCGGAGGATCGGGCGGCGCTATGGTTCGCGATGGGTGGTCAGGGATTTGGACCTTTCCATTCCGCGCGGCGCCGTCTATGGATTCCTCGGACTGAACGGCGCCGGCAAGTCCACCACGATCCGGATGCTGATGGGCCTGATTCGCCGCCACTCGGGCGAAGCAAGCGTTCTGGGATTCGATCCCAAACGCCAGGACGTCGAGATCAAGCGCCGCGTGGGCTACGTAGCCGAGTCGCCGGCGTTTTATGAGTGGATGCGCGTGCGCGAGATATGCGCCTTCGCCGCTTCCTATCGCCGCGACCGCTGGGACGCACGCCGCGCCGATGACCTGCTTGCGCGCTTCCGCGTTCCGCCCGAGACGCGCCTTAAGGAGCTTTCCAAAGGCCAACGCGCCAAGACTGCGCTGGTCCTGGCGCTGGCGTTCAACCCGGAGATGCTGATCCTCGACGAGCCGATGTCAGGCCTGGACCCGGTGGCGCGGCGCGAATTCGTCGAAGGCGTGCTGGCCGAGTTCCAGGAAGAAGGCCGCACGATCTTCGTCTCCTCGCATCTCGTCAACGAGCTGTCGGGCCTGGTGGATCACATCGGAATCATCCACGAAGGCCGGTTGCTGCTGAGCCGTCCCGCCGATGAATTCCGCGCCTCGGTGCGGCGCCTGCGGCTGGGATTCGACAACGACGCGCCCCCGGCAATCGCCTGCGACGGCCTGCTGCGATACAAACCCTCCGGCCGCGAAGGCGTCGTCTCGGTTTATCCTTTTGAAGAAGAGAAAACCATCGCACAATTGCGCGCCGCCGGAGCGGCGCGCGTCGAACCGGAATCGCTCAATCTCGAAGACGCCTTCGTCGAGTACATCGGAGGCGCCGAAAGAGGGTCGAGATGAAAACCATGCCAGGAATCATCCGGCGAGAGATACGCGCCGCGGTGCCCATGGTAACCGCCTTGCTCGTGAGTCAGATCATTGTGACCGCCGTCGCAGTCTCGCTGAACATCTTAAATTCTCCCTCTCCCCCGATCTCCATTGCGTATCTCAGCGGCTCGCTATGGATGATCGGTTTCATTATTGTTCCGCTGCTCCTGGGCGCGCTCTGCGGCGCCGAGGAAATGGATAATGGAACAGCGGATTTCGCGTTGCGCCTGCCGGTGACCCGCGTCCGTATCTTCACAGAAAAAATCGCCGGCGCCGCAGTGGCGTTTATTCTATGGCTGGCGCTGTCGGTCCTTTTAGGCATCGTGCTCATCATGATTTTTGATTATAAATTCGATAAAGATAGCTGCATGGAAAACTTCTTCGGCGACGGAGGCGCAGGCAATGCAAAGAGATTTGCGCTGACCTGGCCGCTATTGATGTTCTCCTCGGGTCTGGCGGCAGGCGCATGGATCGAACGAGTCGTGCCTACAGTGATTGTCGCCGCGCTCGCCGCTCCGGCCTATTTCTATGCTGTTGCGGCGATGGCCGTCGGCTTGTCTTTTGAAGAAATGATGCATGGTGTCAAAGGGTGGTCCCTCTGGATTGTTTGGCCGGGAGTAATGCTGGCGCTGCTGGTCGCCGGAGCGCGATTTCTTACGCGGGAGGGGAAATAGCCCATGCCAACAATAATGCAGCGACGAGGCTTGTTCTGGAAGGAATGGCGCGCCAAACGCTGGACGCTGCTAGCGCTTGAAGGCTTGATGGCGGGCGCCGTCATCGCCGCCGTACTCCGGCTCGATCCGGGCCGGGCCATATCCCAGCTCAATCGCGGCCAGATCCAAGATACTTCATGGATAACGATCGCCGCCGCGGCGTTCACGATCGCTGCGGCCGTGCTCGGAGCGCTCTTGTTCTCGAAGGAAGAACACGATCCGGCGCATTCGTTCCTTTATACCTTGCCCATTTCGCGCCGGCGTATTCTGGGTGAAAAGCTGCTGGCGCTTGGTTCGCATTGGCTGATCCTGGCTTTGACGTTCATTGCGCTTTACTTCGTTGCAGCCTATTTGTTGCGCGGCCGCTTCAACCTGCCGGGCGAGAGCAGACAACAGGCGCTTACGAAAGGAATCGTCATTTTCAGAGGGATGCAGGCGTTGTGCATCGGGCTTGTGGCGCCGGTCATCGCGGCGCCGCTGGCCATGCACTTTCGGTCCCTCGTATCAACGCTGGTCGTCGTCTTGCTGGTTTGCCTGATCATGTTTGGAATCATCTATTTATCCAGTCCCTATCTTTACTATGAAATATATCCCAATAGCAGCAGGGACGCTCTCTTCAATCAGTTCGTTGTCAAAACGCTTGTTGCTTTTGGAGCGCTGATCGCATGGCTATTTTTTCTATTTTGCCGCACGCCCATAATGGAATTGACCGCGAGCCGACAAGCGTTTCTCGCGCTGCTGTTTGTTGCCACATTTTTGGAATTGATGGGCACAGCGTATTTTTGCGATTGGGGCGATCTGTTGTTCCTGGTCTTCGGAGTCTGAGGACCCGCGCAAAGGGCGCAACGGATCGCCGACAGGCTCTGAGTCCAAGCGCTCATCTCTTTTAGCGTAGGAGAGAGCCGATGTTGACCCCAAAAAGGGTAATCGTAAATATGGCGGATCAACTCCCGTATTAGCCGGGCTTCAGCCGGCTCTTCTTTGCACCCTGCTTTAGCAGGGGTGTCGGCGGGCAGCATGTAGCGCTGAGCGCGCTTCAGCGCGGCTTCTCGACCTGCTTTAGCAAATATGCGGCCGGGAGGATTTGCCGCTGAAGCATGTCGAGAAGCCGCGCTGAAGCGCGCTCATTAAAATGCGCTGCTGCCTTCACCCCGCCTGAAGGCCAATGCTGTTGACTTAAGGAGCTATCGTTTTTCGGATTTTGCCTTGTTGCCATTTGTTTGCATTTCCCTTTGTCACCCGAGGCTGCGGCGGCCTTGGTTTCTTGGGACGATAGTATTTGACGCGAGCCATGTCATGAAGAA
>JAPLSP010000323.1 GCA_026398575.1 Candidatus Sumerlaeota bacterium
CGGCCTACCATTCGGCGCCAGCTTTGACAGGTCCGCTGAGTCATTCCTGAAGGTTTGCGCCAGGCTGTAAGTCGGAATGCGCTCAGAGGCAGGCGGAATCGCCCGGGAATCATTGATGAGGCGCGGCGTTTTTCATAATCCGGTGGAATCCGGCAAAGAATGCGCTTGACATGCGGAGTCGGCCATATAACATGCCCCTCGCTTTATGTGCTTTATGTGTTTCCACCCATATCGCGCGGGCGATGACGAAGAAAGACCAAGTTTTCAATTCTTCAGCGACGCGATATTGGCTTTTCGTTCCGGTGTGGCGCAATGGTAGCGCGACGGACTGTTAATCCGCAGGTTGTAGGTTCGAGTCCTACCACCGGAGCCAATCCAGAGTCTCCCGATTCCCCGAACCGATTTCGGACCGAGCCGATGCCTCAGATCGGTCAGATGCAAGCCCGTGCCGAACAGCCGAAATCCGCGGAACCTCCCAGGGTTTCGATGGTGGTCCTTTCCCTCAACGGCGAACGGTATATCCGGGAGTGCCTGCGCACGCTGCTCGAAAACGCCTACCCAAACTATGAAGTGATTGTGGTCAACAACGGTTCGACGGATTCCACTCCGCGCATCGTGATGGAGGGGTTTCCGGCGGCGCGGCTGTTGAACTTGCCCAGGAACTTCGGCTTTGCCGGAGGAATCAACAAGGGCATACAGGCGGCGCGCGGCGAAATCATCGTTCCCTTGAATGACGATACGATTTGCACGCCCAATCTGATTGAAAACCTGGTTGCGCCCTTTCTCGCCGAGCCGGACGCCGGCATGGTTGGGGCGAAGATTCTTTATCCGGATCGCAAAACGATCCAACACGCCGGCGCCTGGATCGAGCCGAACGGCTTCACCCATCATTATGGCTATCGCGAAGAGGACCGCGGCCAATGCGACGTGCAGCGCGACATGGATTATATTTCGGGCTGCGTCATGGCCATCCGCCGCAAGCTCTTCGAGGAACTGGGGCTCTTCGACGACCGCTTCTACCCCACCTACTACGAAGAGACCGACTTTGCCGTCCGGGCGCGCAAGCGGGGATGGCGCGTCATCTACAATCCGCGAGCGGTGCTGTATCACCTTGAATCCATGACGGAGATCGCGTTCAGCCAGCGGTTTTATTTCCGGTATCACAAATCTCGCTGGCGTTTCGTCCTCAAAAACTTCACCCTGTATGAACTCCTTGCGGCCAATGCTCAAAGCCTATCTGGCCACACTCGCGCGCCTGCCAATGATCTTATGGGACCGCAATCACCGGTTCCTGCCCATCGGCGAGCCGCACTGCCCCGCGCCCTGGGAATATCGCCGCGAGCCACAACCGGAGACGAAACCATGTCCGAGCACGATGTAAAACAATTCCGTTCCGACAAAATCTTCAAGCATATCGGGCGCATCCATGACTGGCTGGAGGGCAGGAATCCGCCTCCGATCACGATGGAACTGGACATGACGAACGTCTGCACGCACGGCTGCCC
>JAPLSP010000369.1:0-2005 GCA_026398575.1 Candidatus Sumerlaeota bacterium
CATTCGGTCTGGAACGGCACGAAATAGCGCGGCGAAAGAAGCGGGAGATAGTCGCTCTCGCTGCTCCAGAAATTGAAATCGAAATTCATGGAGTCTTTATCGGTATAGAAAAGCGGCCGCGACCGTTCGCGCGCGATCAGGCGCACGCCAACCGCCGCCCAGTCGTCCACCACAAATTGCCCCGGCCCCAGGCCCGTGTAGGCGCAGAAATCCAGATAAAACACCATGCGCGTTCCATCGGGGAACGTGCGCATCCCTTCGAAATCGCGCTGGGTCAGACCGATCGCATCCAGCAATTGATTGGCGCGCGGCGGATCGTATTGAATATAGGCGTTGGCCACCCCATCATGGCGAAAGGGAGAGTCCGCGCCCGGCGCCACCTGCGAAGGCTCGGTCTGGCCGTTGAACTCGGCCTTGATGATCGCCTTGCGATCAATGGCCAGCGACAACGCCTGGCGGAATCGCTTGTCTCCCAGCAATTGCGCTTTCCATTTCGTGTCCGGATATCCGGGGATGATCTTGCGATTGAGGTTGGGATTGAGGGCGTAAACGGCGCGCGTGGCGGAATACCAGTGCAGGACATTGATCCCGCTGCTTTCGCGCTGGCTCATCAGGGACGTATAGTCCTCGTAGCGGATGTGCCGCGTCTGCATCGAGATCTGGCCGCTGGCGGCGCTGAGCGCCAGGAGGCGATTGTCCTGGATTTCGAACTGGATGCGGTCAATATAAGGCAGCTGATTGCCTTGCGTGTCCACGACGTAGTAATAGGGATTGCGCACGAAAACCTGCGGCGGATTGGCTTTGTAGCTGCGATAAACCCACGGCCACATGCGCGGATGCTCGGGATTCATCATGCCTTTCAGGTACGCATAGACGGCGCGATCGCTGGGCAGGTTATAGGCCTGCTTGGCTTTTTCGATCAGCGCCTTGTCACCCACGGTCGGATGATACTGCTTGAGATAATGCTCAGGGAAATTACAGAATGCCTGGCTGTTGGCCGCCAGCAGTTCCAGGAAAAGGCCATTCGACTCCTCAAACGATATTTTGAAACGCAGGTCGTCGAGTTTCTCCACTTTCCCGGATTTGCCGCCCATCATCAGCCAATCGGGGGGGATGCCGCCGATGGTTTTGTCCAGAATCTCATAATTCCAGTAGTACATCACGTCATTCGTGGTAAAAGGAGAGCCATCAGACCAGCGCAGGCCTTTGCGCAGCGTGATCGTCCATTCGCGTTTGTCGGGCGAAGGTTCGATTTTTTTTGCAATATGATGCACAATCGGATATGCCAGCGGCGACCAGCGGGCAAGGTTGGCGCCCGCAAGACGCCACGTAAGGATACCCATATCCTCCACCGCCGTGGCCACGCGCAGCCAGGTGCCGCCGTATTTTCCGATGCCTTCCGGGCCTTCCATGACGACAGGCTCAGGTCCGACGCGCTCAGCCACGGGCGGCAATTTGCCTTCCTTGACCAGTTCGGCCAGGATTGGCGACTCGCTTTTGGGGCGCCACGGCGCGGCCGGGCCTTGACGGTAGTCCACGTCGCGATACAAATTGGGCAGGTGATTGGGATCAATCTTGGGGATGCGCGCTTTTTCCGCTTCCGCAATTTCCTGCGGGCTATAGCGCTTGATCTCGCGCCGCATGTTCGGACGCATCACCCAGGAGCCAAGCGCAAGCAACAGGCAAAAGACAACCGCTGTCAGCAAATATCCCAGAAGGAATCGGGCAGGTCCTCGAAGCTTCATTATGGACCCCTGGCATGAAGGGAGGATGTCATCACAACATTCAATCGCGAAAGGATTATTGCATAGAGGCTTCATGCGATCAAGGCCGGAGACGCGGCCCAGGCGCCAAAATCCGATTTATTAAACCGCGATGGACAGCCGCCCCCCGCATAAGCTATTTTGGCCTTTTAGCGCTCTGACAATGTATTACTCCACGCGTTTTTTGTCTTGGGGCTGAAGACAATGCGGTTGGAGATGGCGCCAGCATTTGGAGTGCGGTT
>JAPLSP010000369.1:2024-4213 GCA_026398575.1 Candidatus Sumerlaeota bacterium
CTGCCGCTTTAGCTACGCCAATCTTGTAGATCATCGAAGCTAAAGCGGCAGCAAGCAACCGCACTCCAAATGCTGGCGCCGCTCCTGTCCGCATGAGTATTCGCGATGATTTTACATCATCGTTTATGCAAATATACGCATCCAGAATAACAGAAGAGATGCATTCCATGAAAAGAAAAACTCCCAAGCGCATCTATGTGGCGTCGGATGCGACGGGCAATTTCAGGGACAGGTGATTAATTACAGCCGGCGCCATCCCCGACCAGCCCGATCTCGCCTCGTTCATCTCTGGCTACAACGGCCACTCCAAAGATTTCAAGCAACAACAGAAAAATGATCATGGAAACAATAATGGAAATAATTTGTGTGGACATCACTCGTTGAGAGCAAGTTAACCTACCTCAAGGCGCTATACTTTCTCTCCGCTTCCTGGTATATTTTCTCTCGAAAAGGAGATACGCATGATCCGCGCGAAGCTATTCTTTCAGGTTGTCGTCTTAGTGACGACCGTTGCCTGCGGCGCAGCGATGGCGCAGGAGCGGTCGGGCGCGAGGCGTGAGATGGGGGCGCCCGCCGTTCAACCGGCCTCCGCGAAATCCGCCGCCGCTCCGGTCATGGCGTACAATTTGCAGTTTTCCACCTATTTCGGCGGCTCGAATGGGGAGCTCTTGCGCGACATGACCGTGGATGCCCAGGGCAATATCTACGTCGCAGGCAGCACGGCTTCGCCTGATTTTCCGAGAACCGCCGGCGCCATTGCGGGAGAATCGAAAAACGCGGGCGGTTCGCTCGTGGCCAAGTTCAGCCCCGCTGGCGCGTTGGTCTGGTCCAAGGTCATCGGCGGCGAATATTTTTACAGTGTCAAGGTGGATGGCGCGGGGAATGTGTTTGTAGCCGGACGCATGCGGCCGGGTTTTCCCACGACACCCGGAGCGTTCCAGCCAACCACCGCCCACAATTGCGGCTTCGTCGGCAAGTTGAAACCCGACGCCTCCGGCTGGGTATGGAACAGCTACGTTGGCACGGGCTATGCCGTTCGCGACATGACCATGGATGACAAGGGCGATCTCTATTGCGTGCTGGATTATTATACCTCCAGCAAAGAGGTTTTGCCGGTCGAATGGTTTGCGCGCGCTTTCTCAAAAACGCCCCACGGCGGCGGCGATCATTTCGGAAAGTGCGACGCGGGCGTGATCAAGATTTCAAACGATGGGAAGGTGATCTGGGCGACGTGGATCGGCGGCTCCAACGGCAATGATTGGGTGGCTTCTTTGGGCGTGGGCGCCGACCGCTGCCCAGTCGCGCTCCTGCGGACATACTCCAAAGACATGCCGATAACGCCGGAGGCGTACAGCAAGGTTCAGAGCGAGGGCTGGCTGGGCAAGTTGTCGGCGGACGGCTCGAGCCTGATCTTTGGCACGTATATCGCCGACGCCTTTCCCCGGACGCACAACGTCGCGGTGGACCGGCAGGGCAATATCTTCTTATGCACCTGCACGAAGAAATGGCCGGTGACGCCGGGGGCCTTCCAGACGAAATTTGGCGGCGGACCGGAGGACTTCGGCGTGGCAAAGTTTTCACCCGATGGCAAACTCCTGGCCGCAACATACCTGGGCGGAAACGGGGATGAGATCAACGGCCCGGATCAGATTGCGGTGGATGACAAAGGCCGCGTGGTCATCGCCGGCAGCAGCAGCGCGACGGACTACCCCGTCACGCAAGGCGCCTTCCAGCCCCGCAACGCCGGCGCCGGCGGCAAGTATCCCTATGACGGCGTGGTGTCCGTACTATCCAACGACCTGAGCGCGTTGATTTACTCCAGCTACATCGGCGGCAGCGGCGATGATATGGCGCGAGCCTGCTGCCTGGGTTCGGACGGCGCGCTCTACGTGGGCGGTGTCGCCACCAGCAAGGACTTCCCTACGAAGAACGCCATTCAGACCAAGTACGGCGGAGACCCGGGATTCGGATCTACTCCTGGCGGCGGCCGTTTTCCCGCAGGTTGGGGCAACGGCGACTGTTGGCTGGCCAAGTTCCAGCCGGCGCCGGCGGAGCGCGCAGCAAACCGGTGACTAAGTACTCATATTCGTAAATACGATAACATAAGATCACCGCGAATACCTATGCCGCAGGAAAAATTCATGCGGCTTGGAGCGGCGCCAGCATTTGGAGTGCGGTTGCTTGCTGCC
>JAPLSP010000312.1 GCA_026398575.1 Candidatus Sumerlaeota bacterium
GCTCGGCGGCGATCCTGCGACGATTTTTTCTTCCATCTGCCCGCTGCCGCCCAATGTCAACGAAATGATTCTGGCCGGCCTTATTCGCCACAAGGCGGTCGCGATGACAACGTGCAAGACGAACGACCTTCAAGTTCCGGCGGAGGCTGAGATCGTTTTCGAAGGATATGTGAATCCGCATGAACTGCGCCGCGAAGGCCCTTTCGGCGATCACACCGGCTTCTATTCGCTGGCGGACGATTATCCGGTTTTTCACCTGACGTGCGTAACGCACCGTCGCGACGCCATCTATCCGGCCACGGTCGTCGGGCGGCCGCCGATGGAGGATTGCTTCATGGGTGAGGCCGTCGAGCAGCTCTTCCTGCCGGTCATACGCCGGATGCTGCCGGAGATCGTGGACGTCCATATCCCGTTTGCCGGCGTGTTTCACAATATGCTGCTGGTCTCCATCGAAAAGCAATTCCCCGGACACGCCCGCAAGGTCATGAATGCGATCTGGGGGATGAACCAGGCGATGACCACGAAGGTGATCGTGGTCTTCGACAAGGAGACGAATCTGCGCGACTACGGCGAAGCGGCCTGGCGCGCGCTCAACAATATTGATCCCGAGCGCGACATCCAGTTCGTGATGGGGGCAGTGGATACGCTCGATCATGCCGCGCGGCTTCCCAACTACGGATCGAAGGCCGGGGTGGACGCCACCCGGAAATGGCCGCAGGAGGGATTCGCGCGCGAATGGCCCGATGAAATCCGTATGACCGAAGAGGTAAAGAACCGCGTGGATGGTATGTGGAAGGAATTGGGGCTGTGACTCCTGCCTGAGCATGCTCGCGCCAATTTCAACCGCAAGGCTCGCAAAGAACACAAAGAGGAAAAGTCTGGGGTTGCATTGGGCGGTTGGTTCTATGCTACTCTCATTCTTTTGGATGACGGCATGACAAGCGCCGTTCAAACGGTTCCGATGCTGTAGGCATGAGACGATACGCCGGGATGGGATATAACGGCTATCGCAGGAAGCCATTCGCATCTTGGGTCCGCCACTTCCCGTTGAGTTGGATCTATGATTTGCCCCTTATGTGAATCCGTCAATCGCGACGACCGTGACAAGTGCTATCATTGCGACAGCGATTTGAGCATGTTGCGTCTGGTCATCAACAAGGCCAAGCAGCACTATAACCTGGCCTTGGAGCATGCCGAGCGCCAGCGCTACGATCAGGCCATCGCCGAATTGCGCAATACGTTGGATTTATCGGGAAATTTCGCTCAGGCGCACGTTGTGCTGGGGACGATTTATGCCAAGCTGTCGCGCTTCGATGAGGCGCGGACGCATTGGGAAAAAGCCCTCGCCCTGAATCCGGACTGCCTCAAAGCCTATCAATACCTGAAGAAAGTCGAAGTCGTTCGCGAAGCGCTGCCGACCGTTCGCCGCTTGCGGCTTTTCATCTGGTCGCTGGCGCTGTTGACGGTTCTTTTTGCCGGCGGCATGTTTCTGGCCCTGCGCTCGAATCCGGATATCAAACAGATGAACAAGGCGTTGGATTTGTACCTGCATAATGAGTGGGGCGATGCGCAGGAAAAATTCCAGACCCTGACGACGTCCTCCAATTCCTTTGTCGCCGAGGACGCCAATCAATGGGTTCATATCATTTCGTTACAGATCGAAAATGAGGTGACCCAGATCGGCCAAAACCTGGCCGAAGGCAATCTATTGCAGGCCCGAAAGGCGATGGCGGCGCTGATAAAGAAAAAAGCGAACGAACCGAATTCCGAGCACATTCGCAGTCTGGCCAAGGCGATCCAGAAGCGCGATTTTCAGCTGCTGGCTGATACCCTGGGCCAGTGGCGCCTTCAGCAAAAAACGCCGGAGGAAGCGCTGAAACTGATCGAGGAGCTCGAGCCTGCATACGCCGGAGACACGCGGATTCAGGAGGCGCGCCAGGCGGTCCAAAGCGCCCTGGATTCCCGCAAGGCGAATTCCCTCGATCGGATTCTGGCCGATTACGAGACGACGTCCAATACCCAGGAAGCCATCCGCCAGGTTCGGCGGTTCCTTGCCGCCAATCCCAATCATCAGGCCGCCGAGGGATTTCTGGCGATATTGCTCAAAGAGC
>JAPLSP010000161.1 GCA_026398575.1 Candidatus Sumerlaeota bacterium
AAGGTGGCTTGCCGCCTTCTTTTTGGCGTTTCAATGGCCTTGGCACAAAAAAGAAGGCAGCAAGCCACCTTACTCCAAAAGCTGGCGCCGCTCCCAACAGCATTCTGAATCTCTGTCTTTGTATCAAGCGCAAATGCATGAGATCAGGAGTTCTCAAACTACCCGGAGGCCAATGCCTGGTTGTCGCTCAAGCCGCGCCAGGGTTATGACATGAGCATTTAATTCGAATCGCGCCTGCCTTCGAGATAGAAGAGCCATTGCGCTGCAGCGCTGATCAGATGGGCGTAGCCGCCGGTGTCGGAGAATTTGTCCCACGGCGTTCCGGGCAGAACCGAATTGCAGCCGATGCCGGTGGGGATGTAGCCGTATTCGTCGAAGATAGATTTCCAGGTTCGAAGACCGAGGCTGAGTTCTTTTTCGAGCGCGGCGAAGACTTCGCTCTCGCTTGCAGTTTCGTTTTCGGTCGCAGCCTTACTGTCTCCTGCGGCTTGGCGCTTCCCGCTTTTGGGGAAGAAATTTGGCGCCGTGAGCCGCGCCTTGGCGGAATCCCATAAGCCCTTCTGCGCGCGCAACGCCTGCAAGCCCCAGCCTGTCACCACCATATTCTGCGGACCGAAGCGCGAGCCGATGGGACGCGGTTTTCCATTCGGGCCTTTGCGTTCGGAGCGAACGTCGGCAGGTTTGCCGTTAAGGAATTTATAGGGATGCAGATCGAAGACGTTGATGCCGGGCGGCGTAGGCTCATCATCGCAATAAAGGCGGTAAAGCATCGGGAGCGTATAGGCGTCATATACGAAGCGGAAAGCCACGGGCGAAGTGATCGCGCTGTCTCGCGCGAGCGCCACGTAGTAACGGTATTCCTGATCGTCGGCGAAACCTGGCAGCGTCATGGGCTCGTCTTTTTTATAATCGAAAAGGGCGCGGCGATAGTCGCTGCGGCCCGTGGCGACGGTAGCCCAAGTTTCCTCGGGCAGTTTTTTGCGCAGGGCTTCATCGCAACTCGAAACGGCCAGCGCCGCGAGAACGGCGGGGATATTCGGCGAGCCATGACGCGCGCGGCATTCCTGCAGGTTTTTTGCAGCCTCGGCGATTTCGGCGGAGAGTTCCTTGTCAGCGGCGTTGTCAGAGCCCTTCAAGAGCATTCCGGCCGTTTGCAGCATCACGGCCAAATCCTGCGCCAAGTGATTCGATGAGCCGTGCGAATAGCCGCTCAACCGCCGCTCGGGATTGGGCCGCCCGGACATCTCATTGCGTGCGGCAAAGTTGACGTGGTCATCCTTATCCTTGCGCCCAAGCATCTCCAGACTCACCGATTTCCCATCGTCCCACCAATACGGCACGAATCCCTTCTCGCGCCCTTGCAGCAGCCACTCCTTGCTCCCGCGCCAGCCGCGATCGTCGCCGGGACGGCCATCATTGCGCTCGGAGGTGAAGAGCTCGTCCGAGTGATTGAGCATCTTCAGATAAAACGGCAGTTGCCATTGCGTCAGAATTTCTTTGTAGAACGGATCGCCCGTCGCGCGATAAGCGTTCGTCATCGCGGCGGCGAACCACGCGCCATCATGCATCGTATCGAGCGCCTCGCC
The DNA here is from genome assembly GCA_026398575.1 of Candidatus Sumerlaeota bacterium. Next base: position 1,587 of record JAPLSP010000161.1, read on the forward strand.
CTGAATCCACTGCTGCGGCGTTCCCTGTTTCTCAACCCAAAAATATTCATAAGTCATCCCGCGCTGCGCCGAGCCATCGCGTTTCGTATGATGCTCAAACACAAACGTCGCCAGCTGTTTCATGAACGCCCGCGTCTCATCGGCGTTCAACGGCGGCTTTTGCAGATAAGCCTTGGACCACACGGGCGAAGTGGGAGCGGAGGTAGTATTGTCCGCTGATGATCCCGGTTGCGCCGGACAAAATGCGCAGGCAATCGAGAACGTAAAAGCGAGCAAACATATTCTCATTTATGCTTCTTTATAAGCGCCTGGATTCGGGCTTTCTTTGGTATGACAGCATGCATGTGCTGCTTTATGCTTTAAGCGCCATGTCATAACTCCACGGCCCGCGGAGCGGACGCGCAATCATTTTCGCCGCTTCCTCATCGCCGATAACTTCCTCGCGCTTGGGGTCCCATTTTATTTTTCGTTTCAGGATCATCGCGATGTTGCCAAGGTGGCAGAGGCTGGCGGTGCGGTGGCCGACTTCGACTGGTTCGACCGGCTCTTTGCGCGATTTCACGCAGTCGAGGAAGTTGCGGTAGTGGTTCTCGCTCACTTCGAGATGTGTTTCGTTGTCCGCGATCTTTGAATCCTTGATCGCCGCTGGCTCGCTCTCAATGCTTTTGCTCAAGACGCGCAGCCATCCATCCGAGCCTTCGAACTTGACGCCGAAGCTCAACTTGTCGGTCTTGCATTCCAGCACGGCGCCATTGGCGTAGCGCGCGCGGAAGGCGACTTTTGTGGGCGTGTTGAAGAGATCGCCCTTGGGCGGGAACTCGGCGCCCATGTCCTCGATCTCGACCGGACCGGTATCGTCTACGCCCATCCCCCAATGCGCGACGTCGTTGGAGTGGCAGCCGAAATTCGTGGTCTGGCCGCCGGAGTAGTCGAGGATGAAACGGAATTTATAGAAGCAACGGTCCTTGTGATACGCGGCCTTGGGCGCGGGGCCGAGCCAGAAATCATAGTCGAAGCCCTCCGGCACGGGCATTTCTTTCCATCCGGGTCCGGGTCCGGCGAAGTTGTTTTCCGCGACGTAGGTCTCGACGCGCTTGAGTTTGCCGATGCGCCCGTTGCGCACCAGCTCGCACGCCTGCCGGAACAACGCGCTCGAGCGATATTGGCTGCCAGTCTGGAGGATGCGCTTATGCTGGCGCACGGCCTTGATCATTTCCTGTCCGTCGCGAATGGTCAGCGTGAGCGGTTTTTGGCAGTAGATATCCTTACCCGCTTTGGCGGTGAGGATCGTCATGACGGCGTGCCAGTGATCGGGCGCGATGATGGCGACGGCGTTGATGTCCGCGCGCGCAAGCAGTTCGC
>JAPLSP010000046.1 GCA_026398575.1 Candidatus Sumerlaeota bacterium
GAGCGGGACGGCCTACCATTCGGCGCCAAGCTTCAAGGTGGAGCGCACTACATCGAATCCGCAAGAAGCGGCTTCGCGCTAATATTTTGTCATGCATTGTTTTGTCAGATCTTTTCCTTCATACGAACGTAGCTCAGATGAAATGAGCTTGCCCGACATGACCAACTCAAAAAGGAATGGAAACCCGCATGAATAGAATCTGCATTAAGCTGGACATGAGCTTCATCTCCACGCTTTTATCTGTTATGTTATCGGCCTCCGCCACGCAGGCAAAAACAATCATCGTCAATCCCGCGCTGGCGAGCGCGGCTGACTCCAACCCAGGCTCGGAGGCCCAGCCGCTCAAGACCATCAACCGCGCGGCTGAGATTGCACAACCGGGAGACGTCGTGCGGATTCATGCCGGCATTTATCGGGAGAAAGTAACCATCAATCATTCCGGGACCAAGGAACAGCCGATCCGCTTTGAAGCGGCGCAAGGCGCGCAGCCGGTGATCACAGGCGCCGATCTGCTCACTGGATGGAGCAAGGACAAGGACAAAGATAACTCCTATAGCATCCCCTGGACTCACAAACTTTACCAAGGCGACGACCATAATCCCGGCGGCGCCGAGCAGGTCTTCGTCAACCGCAAGCTGTTTCGCAAAGCGCCAAGCCTCGCGGAAATGAAGGAAGGCATGTTCTTCGTTGACCTCAACGCCAAGCGGCTCCACCTCTATGTGCCCCCCGTTCCCAATGACAGCCCCATCGAGGGATCCACGCGATCTGAAATCTGGATCGTCAACGGCGCCTACGTCCAAACGCGCGGCCTGTGTTTTCGCTATGCCGCCAATCGCGCCCAGCAGGGCATGACGCAGTTCAAAGGCGCATTCGACGTGGCGGAGGACTGCGTCTTCGAATGGGCCAACAGCAGCGGCGCTTCGTTCCAGGGCGAAGATATCACCGTGTCGCGCAGCGTGTTCCAAGACTGCGGCCAGCAGGGCTACTCCGGGAGTCACGCCCATCGTCTGCGCCTCGACGGCTGCACCGTGCAGCGCAACAACAACAAGGAATACCCGCGCGGCTGGGAAGCCGGCGGCAACAAAATCTGCCAGAGCCGCGGCGTGATCTATGAAAACTGCCGCTTCCTGAACAATTATGGCAATGGCATCTGGTTCGACATCAGCAACCAGGACGCCACCATCCGCAACTGCCTCATCGCCGACAACGAAGACGCTGGAATTTTTTACGAGATCAGCTACGGCCTGCATGCGCACGACAACGTGATCGTCGGGAATGGGCGCCGCCCCAGCAAAGGTTCCTGGGGCGCCAACGGCGGCCTATGCCTGTCGAGTTCGCCCGGCTGCCTCATCGAACGCAACCTGATCATTGGCAACTATCAAGGCTTTTGCTTCCGCGAGCAAATTCGCACCACCCCTCCCGTTGACGGCTCCAAAGGCGCCGAGGTCCCCATCTGGGTGCATGATGAAGTAGTCCGCAACAACCTCATCGTCAACAACACCAACGCCCAGGTTCAAGGATGGTTCGACATCGCCAGCGAGCGCCACTGGCCGAAAGCAATGCAGACCGGCAAAGCCGAAGGCGCCAAAGTTGAAGGCGCCAAAGCCAAAGATGATATGGCGGCGGGATACCAGGCCAAGAAAGATGGCGTTCCGCCTGGGCTTGCCTTGGAGGACCTGAAGATCACGCTCCAAGGCAACTACTACGCCATGGAACCCAAACAAGTTTTCTTTATCTGGGGAACCAACTGGAAGCGGAAACAGGAATTCAAAGACATCCCCAGCCTGACCAAAGCGCTGGGCCTCGAGGATCCGCGCAGCCGAATCCTACCGCCGCTCCCAGTGGACATCCCGAAGCGCGATTTCCGCCTGCCCAAAGACCATCCCGTCTTCGCCGCCGGAGTCTATCCCCAGGGCAAGGTTCCGGATTGCATTCTCGGAGCGCGTGAAAGATAATGGTGAAGAAGGAGAAAGCGCCACTCTTTGGCGATGCACAGGGGGGCAAGGTGAGGTTAGAAATTGTCAATTCTAGAAGTACAGAAGTCAAGGTCTGCCTCCGTCGCCCCGCCGTCGACTTCACTGTCCCAATAGGGCGCCTTATTATGGGAGATGAATTATGAGATATATGAAAATGATATTTGCCACATTATTGATAGCCATGGTGGCTTGCACAAGCCATACACTCATCAATAATGATCCGCGACTAAATCAAAATATTGGAAAGAAAATAGTATTGCTAAAGGATTTCTACTCCTTTGAAATTCCTAGAAATGATCAGGCCAACGGAATTCATGATGACCTAGCCTTAATAGACTCTACTGCAAATATATATTATGCTTTCAAAACCCATGGGCCTCAAAATATCGGGAAATGCATTGATGGCGAAAAAATATCGGGATATTTCCCCGCAGGAACCACTTTTACTATCGTAGGGTTTCAAAGATCATACATATTTGAGATAGGCGAACTCCTAGAATGCATAGTGATTGAACGGAATGGTAATGCCAATAGGAGATATACTTCATCGCAATTTGTCAAGAACCACTGGCCTCCTGATGATTATAATAATTTATTCAGAGAATATTTCGTTCAACTAATTGACAACGATAACACAGGGAGCGGAGGGGGCGGGGTCAAACCTGAATGGCGCTAACATAAATTGTCAGCGAGGTGAAATCAAGAAGGCACACGCATTGTTACCTGTATTTGTCCTGCTCGTGGCCGGTTCGATCAACGGCGGTACGAGCAACGCCGCAAGCGCTACCGCGGAGCGCAAACCCAATATCGTCATTTTCATCGCGGACGATTTGTCGTGGCATGACGTGGCCTGTTTCGGCGGGCCGACGGACGCCAAGACGCCTAACCTCGACCGGCTTGCCAGCGAAGGCATCAAACTCACCGGCTTCATTTCGCCGGCGTCCGTTTGCGCGCCGGTGCGGCAGGCGCTGCTCACGGGGATGTATCCGGTGCGCAGCGGCGCATATCCGAATCATTCCCATGTCAAACCCGGCACGAAGAGCCTGCCGTATCATCTGAAGGCGCTTGGCTATCGCACCGCGCTTGTCGGCAAGACTCATTTCGCCCCGATGTCGAGCTATCCGTTCGATAAGATGATGCCGATGCGCGGCGAAAAAGCCGGCGCGGGCGCGGGCGAGGACAGCGGCGACGGCGAACTCGACACCTCGGCCATGGAGCAGTTCATCCAGCAGGACGCGTCCCGCCCCTTCTGCGTCTACGTCGCCACGCACGAGCCGCATGGCCCATGGACTAAGGGCGACAAGTCCGCGTACCAGCCGGCAAATCTCAAGATTCCGCCGTACCTGGTGGACACGCCGGAAACGCGCACCGGCTTGGCCGCCTACTACGCCGAGGTCACATGCATGGACACCGAGGTGGGCGACGTGATGAAGATGCTCGAAAAGACCGGTCACGCGCGCGACACGCTGTTCCTGTTCTTCAGCGAGCAGGGCAGTTCCGTGCCGCACGGCAAATGGACCTGTTACGATGTCGGGATCCGCGTCGCGGCGATCGCGCGCTGGCCCGGGAAGATCAAGCCCGGCGTCGAGAATTCTGCGCTCGTGCAATACGTGGACGTAACGCCGACGTTGATCGAGATTGCGGGCGGAGACCCAACGAAGTGCGATACGGGATGTCCCGACGCGAACGGCGCCCGCGGATTCGACGGTCGCAGCTTCCTCAACGTGCTGTTGGGCTATACCAATCACCATCGCGACTACGTCTTCGCCGAGCACACTGCCCGCGGCATCATCAACGCCCCGCCCGCCTACGGCACGCGCGCCGTGCGCGATACCCGCTGGAAACTGATCGTCAACCTCGAACCCGAGGCCGAGTTTAGCGACGCCATCAGCAACGGCGCCCTCCTCAAGTCCTGGCGCCAAAAAGGCGACGCCGGCGACGCCTTCGCCCGCGAGCAAGCCGCCCGCTACACCAAACGGCCCGCCCTCGAACTCTACGACCTGCAAAGCGATCCATGGGAACTCACCAACGTCTCCGGCAAACCGGAAAACGCCGCGACGCTCGCCAAACTCCGCGCCCAGCTCGATGGCTGGATGAAGCAACAAGGCGACGAAGGCGACAAGACCGAGCGCGAAGCCAAACAGCATCAGGGCGCCGCGAGACAGGCCGCAAAAGCGGAAGAATAAATGACATGATCACTCGACGAAACTTCGTCAAGACCAGCGCCGCGCTAGCCGCGGGCGCCGCATTGAGGCCGCGCCTCTCGTTCGGCGCCGATGACATTGCCAAACCATGCCTCGCGCTGCCCACGCCGGCGCAAATCACCTGGCAGGATTGCGAAATCGGATTGCTCTACAGCTTCGACCTCGCCATCGCGGCGGGCGACACGACCGGCAACAATGCAGCGCGAAAAACATGGGATCCCAATCTCTATCAACCTCGCAAGCTCGACACCGATCAGTGGATCGAAGCCGCGAAGGCCTGCGGCGCGCGCTACGCCATTTTCACCGCCACGCATTTCAACGGCTTCATGCAATGGCAGAGCGACGCGTATCCCTACGGTCTGAAGCAAACCAGCTGGCGCGACGGCAAGGGCGACGTGGTCGCCGATTTCGTCGCCTCGTGCCGCAAGGCCGGCATCAAACCCGGCATCTACTTCAGCGTTCATCGCAACGTCTATCAGCAAGTCTGGGGGCACTACGTGGACTGGGGCAAAGGCCGCGGCACGCCCGAGCAGGAGAAGTTCAACCGCATCGCCGAGAAACAGATGGAAGAGATCTGCTCGAAGTACGGTCCGCTGGTCCAGATTTGGTTCGACGCCGGCACGAAGACGCCGTCGGAGGGCGGCCCGGACATGCTGCCGATCTTCGAGAAACATCAGCCGGACAGCGTGTTCTATTCCAGCGCGCAACGCTCGGATCACCGCTGGGTCGGCAACGAGCAAGGTAATGCCGGATCGCCTTGCTATGCCACCATGCCCGGACCCGAACAGGGCGCGCTGTCGCACAGCAGCCCGACTTGGAAGCGATGTCTGGGCGGGGGCGACCCGGCCGGAACCGTCTGGTCGCCGGCAATGGTGGATATCCCGCTACGCGGCTACCGGGGACACAACTGGTTCTATAAACCGGACCAGGACCAGATCGTCTATCCGCCGGACGTTCTGATGCGGATGTACTACACTTCCGTTGGGCGCAACGCTAACCTGATCATTGGGGGCGTGATCAAACCGGATGGAACCGTGCCGGAAGCGGATGTCAAGGCGATGACCGAATTCGGCAAGATGCTGCGCGAGCGGTTCCTCAAACCTGTGGCGTCCGTCGCCGACATGGAGGGAAGCGAGATCGCGTTGGATTTGCCAGGGTTTCGCGAGATAGACTGCGTTGTATTGCAGGAACAAATCGCGCATGGCGAGCGAGTGCGCGATCACGTCTTGGAGGGGCTTGCCAGCGAAGCATGGGTCCCGCTGGCGCAGGGCAAGGTCATCGGACACAAGTGGATTTACCGTTTCAAACCGCAGACGGTCTCCCGCCTTCGCCTGAAGGTCGCCGCCTCGCTTGCCGCTCCGATGATCCGTTCGTTCGCCTGTTACAAGATCGGGGAAAAATAGGAAGGCGCAAAGTTCCAAAGGAGACGCCACAATGAAACAGAACACAATGATGAAGCAGCCGAGTCGCCGGGAGTTTCTCCAGGCTGGCCTGACAACCGCCGCCGCCATGCTGCTGGCGGGACACAGCCCGGCGGAGCAGCCCGCGATGGACGCGCCGTCTTACTTGAAGGGATACGAGGAGCTTTACCGGAAGGATCCGCGCGCCGCGGCCATTCAATGGTTCCGGGAGGCGAAATTTGGCTTGTTTCTGCATTACGGGCTTTACTCGCTGGAGGCGCGTCACGAGTGGCTGCAACTTCGCGAGACCATTCCGGTGGCCGAATACGCCAAACTCAAGGACCGTTTCACGGCGGAGAAATTCAACCCGGACTTCATCACCGATCTGGCGTTGGCCGCGCAGATGCGCTACGTGAATATCACCACACGCCACCACGACAGTTTCTGCCTGTTTGCCACAAAGCAGACCGATTTCAACAGCGTCAACAGCCCCGCCAAACGCGACCTGGTCGGAGAACTCGCCGAAGCCTGCCGCAAGAAAGGGCTGGGGTTGTGTCTCTACTACTCCCATGGCCGCGACTGGCGGCATCCGCATGCGCCCAACAACGACGAATGGGGCGGCAGCGCGCGGCCCAAGTACAATCCGCCGGAGCCGTCGTACGCCTATGGCAGCGCTCACGACCTGCAGAAATATCTGGATTTCATGACGGCGCAGATCACCGAATTGCTGACGAACTACGGACCGATCGCGGCCATCTGGCTCGATGGCATTGCCGTGCCGCTCTCCGGCGACAAGACGAAGTTCAAGTGCCAGGAGCTTTACGACCTGATCCACCGCCTGCAACCACAGGTCCTGGTGTCGTATAAGCAGGGTTTGCTTGGTACCGAGGACTTCTTCGCGCCGGAACACAAGGCGACCAGCGACGCCAGCGGAAAGCCCATGGAGATTTGCTCCACGCTGCAAGAGGGCAGCTGGGGTTACAACTCGCAGAAACGCAATATCACCATCGAGGAAGCATGGGCGAAGTTGGCCGCCGCCGGCGCGTCGCAGGCCAACCTGCTGCTCAATACCGGCCCGATGCCGGACGGCACGATTCCGCCGGCGCACGCGCAGGTGTTGCGCGATATGGGTCAGCGCATCCGCGCCAGTGGATTTCCCGCAACTGCAACGCCCGCTGCAACCCCTGCTGCAAACCGTCCCAAGAAGAAGAGCAAATGACAAAGCGCTGCTGGCCCGGCTCAAAGACCTGGAACGCATCATGATCACGAGCAAACTCAAATCTCTCGCCTTCGCCGCTGCCTTGTCGCTTGTCAGCGGATGGACTGCCGCTGCGCCTCCACCGGCAAAACCCAACATCATCTTCATTCTCTTTGACGATCTGGGTTACGGCGAGCCGCCCTCCTTTCGCGGCGCCTCGCCGTTCAAGATGCCGAACCTCGACCGGCTCGCGCACGAGGGGATGCGCTTCACCGATGCGCACAGCGCGGCGTCGGTCTGCACGCCCACCCGGTACGGCGTGTTGACGGGCCGCTATCCGATGCGCATCGGGCAGTTTGGCGTGCTCAGCCATTTGTCGCCGCCCATCATCGGCGCCGAACGGCTGACGGTTGCCGCGATGCTCAAGGCGCAGGGCTATCACACGGCCTGTTTTGGCAAATGGCATCTCGGCATGAACCTGAATGAAAAGCAAATCGCCAACGGCCCCGTCACACGCGGTTTCGACGCGTTCTGCGGCTACACCGAAGCCCGCAGCATCAGTACGGTGATCGAGAATGACCACGTGCTCGGCGCGTATCCCGAGATCGAAGTCGCGCCGCTGCTGGCGCGAAAGATCGCCGCGCACATTGATGAACGCGCCAAGGCCGGCGCGCCGTTCTTCCTTTATGTGCCGCTCAGCCAGCCGCATACGCCGCACGTTCCGGCGCCGGAGTTCCAGGGCAAGAGCGGCCAAAAAGATTACGGCGATTGGATGCTGCAGGGCGACGCCGTGGTCGGACAGATTCTCGACGCGCTCGACCGGAACCGGCTCGCCGCCAACACCCTCGTGATCGTGAGCAGCGACAACGGCGCGGCCGGCCGTGTTTATCCGCCCTTGCGCGGCTGCAAAACCGACATCTGGGAAGGCGGCCACCGCGAGCCGTTCCTCGCCCGCTGGCCCGGCAAGGTCAAGCCGGGCAGCGTCTGCGACGACACAATCTGCCTCAACGATCTGCTCGCCACCTGCGCCGATATTGTGGGCGCCAAGTTGCCGGACAACGCCGCCGAGGACAGCTTCAGCATCCTGCCGGATTTGCTCGGAACAGCCGAATATCCGGTTCGCGAAGCCACCGTTCACCAATCGCCGCGCGGCGATCTGGCCATCCGCCAGGGCCCGTGGAAGCTAGTATTCCTCGGCGGCGGAAAACAGGAGCTCTACAACCTGAAAGACGATCTCAGCGAAACCACCGACGTGGCCTCGCGACATCCGGACATCGTCGAGGGCCTGACCAAACTCATGCAGCGCTACATTGACATCGGCCGCAGCACCCCCGGCAGCCCGCAGAAAAACGACGTCCAAGTTTCGCTGACCGGCCCCCGAGGCAAAAAGAAGAAGAACTCGGAGCCGGAATAACAGGGAGGACCTCTATATTTTATTTCGAGTGCTATTTCGGATTTCGGGATTTCGTTTTCGGATTTCCTGGACGGGCTAGATTGGCGCTAGCATAAGGACTTTTGCCATATATAAGTACCATAATATCACCATCATTTTCCAGTTTTCCGCCCTAATCTTAGCGTTATTTGACTGTGTTCCAGAAATGACTCTGCTCAAACGCGATCCAAACCTGAAAAATCAAGGAATGGAATAACCTGTCCACTAAATAGACTATGCAAGGTATACCCGCGAAGGCTGGCCCATCAGCTCCGGCGCGATTGAGGGAACCTGCAAGCATTTGGTCAAGGAACGCTTCAACGTGACGGGCGCCCGATGGCGACGCGGAAACGTCCCAGCTGTGCTGGCGTTGCGGGTAGCTCAAACGAATAAGGACTGGGATCGGTATCGCAATCTGTCACAAGCCGCTTGATGGATGAAAAACTAAGCTACAGCGTGGGATGCACCCGAGTGCGCATGTCCGTTACTTTTAGGATTGACAGCCGTTCCCTGTGTGGGGAGACTTGTTGAGTTTTTCTTTGCTTCCCATGCTTATTTGATGAAGAATTGTAGTCTATCTCTATGGAAATAGCGGATAAGAGCAAATTCATTGGCGTTGACCTTTTCGCAGGGGCCGGCGGCTTGTCACTGGGCGCGCAAATGGCTGGCATTGATGTAAAACTGGCTATTGAAAAGGACCCACATGCCGCTGCGACGTATAAGCGCAACCATCCTCAGACGCGCTTGATTGTTGAAGACATTGCCAATGTGCGGAAAATAGATGTTCCCAAAGACGGCAAAATATCGGTGCTTTTCGGAGGTCCACCATGCCAAGGATTTTCAACATCTAATCAACGGACACGCACAAGGGAAAATCCATCAAATTGGCTCTTCAAAGATTTTATCCGGCTGGTTCGCAATTGGGAACCAGATTGGATTGTCTTTGAAAATGTGCGTGGCATCATCGAGACCGAACGAGGGCTTTTTCTTCGTACAATTGTTGATGAATTTGAAGAGGCAGGATATACATGTGCGCATGGGGTCCTTTGCGCTTCGGACTTTTGCGTGCCACAAATACGCTCTCGCTTCTTTTTGATCGGCTCGCGCCATGGGACAATTGTAGAGATGCCCAAGCCAATAGTTCGCCGTCCTGTTACGGTCCGCCAAGCTATTGAAGACCTGCCTAGCTTATGTAATGGTGCCAGTGAGGACTACTTGAGATATCCGAGAAAGCCGCGCTCCAATTATGCCAAAGCGATGCGAAACGGGCAAGACGGCTGCCATGGGCACCTTGTGACATCCAATGCGTCCAATATCATTGAGCGTTACCGGTATATTCCTCAAGGAGGCAATTGGGAAAATATACCTAAGCGACTGATGAATAATTATACCAACCGAGCGCGTTGCCACACTGGAATCTATCGTCGTTTGGATGAGAATTTCGCTTCTATTGTCTTGGGTAATTATCGAAAGAATATGCTCGTTCATCCAAGGGAAGACCGCGGACTCTCCATTCGCGAAGCCGCTCGACTCCAATCTTTTCCTGATAGGTATGAATTTACAGGCTCGATTGGATTTCAACAGCAACAAGTTGCCAACGCCGTGCCGCCATTGCTTGCAAAGGCTGTTTTTCAGGCACTTGTTTAGTTCCATTTCAAATCTATTATACGGAGTGCTAGACTCCACATGGGCAAAAAAATTCCCAACTTGGAAGATCACCTTTTGATGTTGTCAAAGGAAAATGAAGGGGCAAGGTCACTCCAGGCGAAATACGAAGCGACTAAGATATATTTAGAAACGCAGTATTACCCATGGATACAGGCTACTTGTCCTTACTATACGGATCATGGACAAAGGCATGTGCAATCCATAATACAGGCCGCTAGTACTTTGACGGGAAGCGCAAGATTACCCCAATCTATGAGCTGTTGGGATGAATATCACATATACTGTCTTCTTACTTCTATCCTTTGGCATGATATAGGAATGGTCCTTGAGCGATCTAATCATGCAGAAAACTCGGTTAAGGCAATGGAGGCAGTGCGCGAGTGTCTTTTGCCGGACACAACAGTTTTCAATACTGTCAGCGATATCGTAAAAGCGCATTCTGGACAGCAAGGGTTAAGAATTCCCAAGCCTTCTCAAGACATCACATGCCCGGTAACGATGGCAACTTTCATCCTCAAGCCGAAGGCCATCGCAGCGGCATTGCGATTCGCAGATGAAATATCCGAAACCCGGCATCGCATTAGCACAGCTCTGCTTGATTCTGTCCCTGCCGAGCATCGTTTGTACTGGGAATACGCCAATTGTATTGAGGCCTGTCGCCCAGACTCTGCAAGGAATCGGGTAGTCTTGACTATGGAGATGGACATACAGAAGGCTATAACTAGTTATTATGATCCAGCCGTCAAGAAAGAGATTCAATTAATTGAGTATGCTATACTGCGGCTTCAAAAACTAAATGAAGAGCGCGCGTATTGTAATGATTGGTTTGAAGGATTTGCGACGCCAATGCAAGCCACAGAATTGAGGCTGACGGTCAAGAGAAATCATGAGACAATATGGAGCACCAATGGCAATCCTATTATTTTTGCGGATAGCGGGCTAAAAGCCCAAGATGAATATCCATCTATTCCAGTTTTCAATGATTTCTTTAGGCAATACCCAGATCTGCAGCCAGACAATCTTAAGCGGAGCGTCTAACAAAAATGCAAGAACAATCAGTTTTTGAAGGAAATCCTTTTGCAATAGAAAGTCCTGAGAGGCTTACTGCAAGCCAAATACTTGCGCTATTTGTAGAGGAATACACGAGGGTTGCCGAGGCAAGACAAAAAAAACATACCTTTATTTGGGGGCCGCGTGGATCAGGCAAGAGCATGATGCTAAGATATATGGAGATTCGATGCGTTAAGGAGAAGATTATTTCTATTGAGGACTTCCTGTCTTCCGCAGATGGATTTTTCGGCGTATATTGTCCTTGCAAGGAAGGCCAGTTTAATAAAACAGAATTGGTAGAAGTACTTCCAGAACGACTTGCAACGCTTTTCACAGAGCATCTGTTGAATTTATCTCTAGTGACAAACCTTATTATTGCCATCCGAAAGGAGCTTAATCCCGAACATACGCATAAGGACAAGGTAACTCGCTTCGGCCAGTTGTTAGTACGTCTCTTTGATCCAGGGGCTATTGCGCCATCGAGGCTATCTGTTAACGGGCTATTTTCGTTTGAGGATGAACCCTTAGAATGGATAATAGAACTTCTCAATGAAGAAAATCGAAGGGTTACTAGGTTCCTTCGCGCAACAGCTCACGGAGCATCACCTGCAACTTACTCTGGCTCAACAACCGGATATCATGATTTTCTATTGCCTGCAGTACGGCTTGTACAAAAGGAATTCTTAGGCGAGTCAGTACCCATATTTTTCCTTCTTGATGACGTTGATCGCTTGCGAGAATCCCAATGCAGCATAGTAAATACGTGGGTAGCAAATCGAGATCAACAGCATTTATGCTTTAAGATTACTGCTAATAGAGATCTTTATGCAACCTTTTCTACGCGGGATGGTGGGTTCATTGAACAACCACATGACTATTCAGAGATTGATGTTGAGGAGCTATATACAAGCTCATCTTCGGATTTTCAAAAGCGAATGATGCTTATTGCAAACCGCCGGCTTCAGTTGTCGCTCTTGCCTACAAAAGATATCGATAAGTTCCTGCCATCCTCTGTAAATGAACAGAAGCTGCTTGCTGAAATAAGGATTAGACTGGAGAAAGAATGGGATGAGAAGCAAGGCCCAGGTAGGAAAAGAGATTATGTCTATCGGTACGCTATTCCAAGGCTATTTCAGCAGTTGGGCAAACAAAAGAAGAGTTATGCTGGCTTTGGCAACATTGTGGACCTGTCCTCTGGAATTGTTAGGGATTTTCTGGAGCCAGTCTATTTGATGGTTGACCATACCTTAAATCAAGGGGCTGAATTGAATAAAATTGAATTTATCCCCGTTGGGCTCCAGGACGACATATTGCATCGGTATTCTGAGGAATTCTTGCTTGAGAAATTTGCTGCGATTCGGAAAGGGCTTCCGCCAGAGAAGCATGGGGTTCTTGATCGCCTAGCTATACTGGTAGAGTCCCTTGGGCAGTTATTCTACGTACGCCTGCATGATCCCGATGCGCGCGAAGGCAGAGTTTTTTCATTTACGCTTCGTGGAATTGCATCACCAGAATTGAAAAGAGTACTTGATCTGGGGGTTAGTTTCAGATATTTTCAATTGAGGACATATTCACGAAAGGAAGGAGGCGGATTGGAGAAATGGTATGTTCTCAATAGACGCGTCTGTCCAAAGTTCAAGCTGGATGCCTCTGGATTTGGTGGTCGGATTTCGCTTACTCCTGAAATGGCTGAGCTAGCCTGCCGAGAGTCCAATGAATTCGTTAGGCTTCGTTTAGGGGAACCTCTTGACTATGAAGAACCTGACCTTTTTACGATGGTGAAAGAGGGCATCTCATGGGATTGACAAAATACGAAATTAGCGGGAAACCATTTATAAATGGCATTGTGCCTGACACGGATGATGATTTGCTCATCGTGTCTGCAAGCTATGAAAGCAGATGCTTATCTGTGTCGAATTGCTTAGCGGATACGTATAAGGTGCGTCGCGGGGCAGCCTGTTGTTTCCGGGAATTCCTGGATCACAAAAATTGTGGGGAAGTCGTCAGGATGCATATGGAGAGACTCAAGGACAATATTGCGAAACATACTAGGGTGCCTATCATAAGTGAGGCAATAGGCAGTTGGTTAGACGCCAAAACCGAAATTGAACAGCTTCAACGTCTTATGAAAGAATTGCGAAGTGAGCTCGGTGAATTGAGCAAAGTCACTGTGGATGTTACTACATTCAATCGGGAGTCATTAGCGGTGCTATTATCACTTCTATCTTGCTATTTCCAAGATGCGAAAATCAGAATTCTCTATACAAAGCCCAATGACTATGGGGCATGGCTAAGCCGAGGGTTTAGGCGTGTGAGAAATATCGCTGGGTTTCCCGGTATTCTTCTTCCATCTAGGCAGACTATCTTGATTGTGCTATCAGGATTTGAGGATGAGCGCGCGATTAATATTATTGACCGGATAGAGCCCGCCTCGGTTTACTTGGGTATAGGCGATCCTCCTACTGATGACAAATTTCTACGGAGAAATGAATTGACAAGTCGAATTATAATGGCGCGGCAAGATATGAAAAGATTCACTTTCCAAGCTGACGATGTGGAAGCTTGTACAAAGCAGCTTGTTAATCTCATCAAAGACTTAAGAAAATCTTTCAATATAATATTGGCACCAATGAGCTCTAAGCTCTCAACTGTTGCAGCTATAAGAGTCGCTTTAGCTTTTCCTGATATTCAGCTTGTCTATGGAATTCCGGGGGAATATAATGTTCAAGATTATTCCAAGGGGGAAGCGACTATCTATGAAACTATTATTCCAACCTTCGAACTAAGAGAAGAAGGGAGAAGCATAGGTGATACAGAGTAAGGAGAAAGTCAATGGATTGCAGCCATCAAATGCAACGGATAATGTCGCGCTCTTACGTAATATGTGCATGAGGATTCTTGACGATGGATTTGTTCGTCTTGTGGATATCCTTGGTGATGATTCTGCAATTGTCCAAGCGGCTCGGGTGTCTTATGGGGAAGGCACAAAGCGCGTGAATGAAGATCGCGGCTTGATTCGGTACCTTATGCGTCATCGCCATAATACACCTTTTGAGATGTGCGAAATAAAGCTTCATGTCCGCGTTCCAATGGATTGTTGGCGACAATGGATTCGGCACCGAACTGCAAATGTTAATGAGTACTCAACTCGATATTCGATTGCGATTGATCGCGCTAAAAAAACAAAGCCAGATGAATGGCGACATCAAGCGAAATCGAACCGCCAAGGAAGCGAGGGTTTCCTTGACAGCGTTATTGGCGAACGGCTAAGTCAACGAGAAAAAGAAATTCAAGACGCCTGCAGAGAAGTGTATGAGGAGCGCTTGAAAACTGGTGTTGCCAGGGAGCAGGCCCGGAAAGACTTACCATTATCTACTTATACCGAAGCTTTTTGGAAAATTGATCTTCACAACCTGTTGCACTTCCTTGAATTGCGGATGGCGCCCACCGCTCAATATGAAATTCGGCAATATGCAAATTTCATCGGCAACGAGATCGTAAGCAAGTGGGTCCCTATCACTTGGGAAGCCTTCTTGGATTATCGCCTTAATGCACTGATTCTTTCACAGACCGAAATCAGATTTATAGAAAGACTATATGCAAAAGAGCCAACCTCTGTTATAGAAGAGATGAAAGAAAATGGTTGGCTAAACGTGAAGGATGGAATTCTGAAGCCTAATCGAGAAGCAAATGAATTTAGTGAAAAATTGGAACGTCTAGGCATTCCTATTCCCTGGTAGTTCGCATAAAGAAATATGGTAGATGATTTGACATCAGTGCAACGTAGTCGCTGCATGGCTGCGATTCGCAGCAAGAATACGAAGCCTGAGCTCTTTGTAAGAAGGATTGCGCATCATCTTGGGTTTCGTTTTCGTCTGCACTGCAGAAACCTGCCTGGCAAGCCGGACATTGTTTTTCCACGCCATAAGAAAATTATCTTTGTTCATGGCTGCTTCTGGCATAAGCATCGCTGTCGCTTTGGATGTGTAAAACCCGCGACAAATTTTTCCTATTGGGAGAGAAAGCGTGCGAGCAATGTGCAGAGAGACAAAATTGCCCATTATAAGCTTCGTCGTTTAGGATGGAGAGTTTTTGTGATTTGGGAATGCCAGACACAATCCAAGCGCAGTGAATGGCTTGAGCATCAAATTAATTCTTTCCTATGCGCAGATTTATGATATCTCAAAATGGGAGAAAAATTTCGGTCTAAAATAGGCATTCTGATATACTTCACACTATACCTTGTCGCCTAAATTGCAGGGACAAATTGCAGGGACAGGTTAGCTTACTCCTTCAAATATTGGATCTGAATCGCGTTTGAACAAAGGCGGTGCTGCGCAGGAGCAGGTGATTCATGCGAGAATCTCCCGCATCAGCTCGTCCGGGGTGGTCGGCTTACACCGGCCACGGCTATGCTCGCGCCTGGCCGAGCGGATGCTGGCGGCGATGCGATGGCGCTCCTCGTCAGCCATGCGCTTGCGGACCACGTCCACGAGGCTCTCTCGCTGGTCCAGCGGCAGGCGTTCGATCATCTCCACGAGATCGGAGAAGCGGATGGTTTGCGAGGACATAAGCGATTCTCCTGCGCGACGTTGACGAGATTATACCCCCAGCCATCCGCCTCACGTCAACGACATCCTCACGATTCACGGAGTCTGAGAATATCCAAATTTTCATTTCCCATTCTCCATTTCTCATTTTCAATTTCTCATTTCTCATTTTTCATTTTACATCTGCTTGCGCCTTCGCCTCCACCCACTTCACGTCCGTGATCGTCAATGTGGAGCCGTCGGTTTTTTCCTTGTCGGTTGAGGGGGTGTAGACCCGCGACTTGATGGTTCCGTTTTTTGTGTCAATCTCGAAGAGGCGCACGGGGTTGGCGACGTTGTCGTGATAGCATTGGACGAACTGGTAGATCGTGTTTCCGTTCGCGCCCTGGTCCTTTCGCTCGGCATGAGAGCCCGTATGCCCGCTGAAAACCAGCCGGACGTTGGGATAGGGTTTGAGCATGTTGTCGAACATGTATTGCGGGCTGTTGTCGCCGTAGCCGCCTTTGGTCTGCTCGATGGCGCCTTTGCCGTTCAGGAAGGAATGGGTGAGGATGATGATGTTGTGATTGGGATGTTTCTCGATGACGCCCTTGGCCCAATCCACGGCGCCGGCGCGGGGCCAGAGTTCCATGTTGATGACAAGCCAATCGAGCCCGCCGGCCTTGAACGCATGGCAGGCGTTGGCGATCTTGCCGGGTTCGTAGGTGCTTTCGAGCGCCTTGAAGCGTGTCGTCGGGAAGAAGGAATCATAAGTGGTGGTCGTGCGCAGATTTGTGTTGGTGTTTCCGGGCGCTGCGCTGCCGCCCTCTTTGGTTGCCGCCGTGTCGTGATTTCCCAGCGTGAACGCGAACGGGATGCCGGCCTTGTCCAAAACGGTCACCGCCTCGCTGGCCCGCTTATATTGAATATGATCGGGGGTATCCCAGTTCAACATATCGCCGACGTGCAGGGCCATCTTGAGGTTCAATGCTTCCTTGTTGTCGGCGAGCCATTGCATGCGGTTCTTCAAGCGCTCATCGCCTTCTTTCAGCACTTCCTGCTGCGAGTCTGGAATGACGGCGAGCGTGAACTTGTCTTCGCCGCGCGCGGACAGCGCGAGCAAGCCACCGAGGAGCAGGACGGCGGTTCTCACAATAACGAATAGACGATTGGGTCTGGGCGCCATGGTTTTTCAGCCTTTGATAAAAGATAGGAACAAGAGGGGGTGAAGCATGCCATCTGAGGAAAAGAAGGAAATCGCATCCTTCCTTGCCACCAGGTCATCTGTCTGCATGGATGAGCGCAAGCAGTCACTCCCGCTCACAATAACATAACGAAGCCGGGGGCCGGGCGGCAAGGCAAAAACCGTCCTTGGCCGGCACAGCAAATTGGGCGCATCCCCAGGCAGCTACCGGCAGGACGCGGCGGCCATTCTGACAAAATAATACTTTTTGACAAAACAATGAAAGCACCTTGCTATCGAATCAGGCAGGAATGCCTATGCGCTATTATTTTGTCGCACATTATTTTGTCAGACCTCTCCCAGCACGCCATGGTAGCTTGGCTGAAATGCGCCCCAGCAAATTCCTTTAGCAACTTCCTTTAGCAAATTCCGCCTTGACCGTTTTATGCCATTTCATGTTAAATCGTCTTGCTATGGGAGGCGATCATGAGGGCGAGAAAAGGGAGCAAAGCAAAAGAAGCGAATGCGACGTCCGTTTCCAAGGCAGTTGAGGCGCCTGAAACGGTTGAAAAAACCGACGCAGGTTTTTCCATCGTTGGAATCGGCGCTTCGGCCGGCGGGCTGGCAGCGTTCGAGGCCTTCTTTTCCGGCATGCCCGCCGATACCGATCCCGGCATGGCTTTTGTCCTGGTGCAGCACCTGGCGCCGGACCACAAAAGCATCCTCTCGGACCTGGTCAAGCGCTATACCCGGATACAGGTCTTCGAGGTCGAGGACGGGATAAAGGTGCAGCCCAACTGCGCCTACATCATCCCGCCCAACCGGGACATGGCCTTTCTGAGCGGCACGCTGCAATTGCTCGAGCCGTCCGCGCCCCGCGGCCAGCGCCTGCCGATTGACTTTTTCTTCCGATCCCTGGCGCAGGACCAGCACGAGCGGGCCATTTGCGTCGTGCTTTCGGGTACCGGCAGCGACGGCACGCTGGGCGTGCGCGCGATCAAGGGCGAGGGCGGCATGGTGATGGCGCAGACCCCCGAATCCACCGAACACGACGGCATGCCGCGCAGCGCCATTGCCACCGGCCTGGTGGACTACGCGCTGCCGCCGGCCGAGATGCCGGCCCAGCTCATCGCCTATGCCGCCCATGCTTTCGGAAAAGCTCCCCGCCCCGTTTCTCTCCCAGCCGCCAAGGCCGATGACATTTCGTTGAAAAAGATTTTCGTCCTGCTGTGCGCCCAAACCGGCCACTATTTTTCCCACTATAAACAGAGCACCATCCACCGCCGCATCGAGCGGCGCAGGGCCGTTCACCAGATCGAACAGCTGGACGGATACGTCCGCTATTTGCAGCAAACACCGGAGGAACTGGAGACTCTTTTTCGCGATCTCTTGATCGGCGTCACCAGTTTCTTTCGCGATCCCGAAGCATTCGCCGCGCTCGAAGCCCAGGTCATCCCGCGCCTCTTTGACGGCAAACCCGCGGGCGCTCTGATTCGCGTCTGGGCGCCCGGCTGCTCGACCGGCGAAGAGGCCTATTCCATCGCCATGCTGCTCCAGGAGCGTATCGAGGAGCTAAAACAGAGTTTCAAGGCGCAGGTATTCGCCACCGACATTGACAGCCGGGCCATTGATGCAGCCCGCGCCGGCGTCTATCCGGCCAGCATCGCTGCCGATGTCACGCCCGAACGGCTGGCGCGCTTTTTTACTCAGGAGCCGGGCGGCGGCGCCTACCGCATCAACAAAAGCATCCGGGACCTGCTGGTGTTTTCCGAGCAGGATGTGATCAAAGACCCGCCGTTTTCCAAACTCGACCTGATCAGCTGCCGCAATTTGATGATCTATATGGGTGGCGAACTGCAGAAAAAGCTCATCCCCTTGTTCCATTATTCACTGAACTCCGGCGGATTTCTTTTCCTGGGAACCTCCGAGAGCGTGGGCGATTTCTCAAGCCTCTTTGCCCCGCTGGATCGCAAGTTGAAGCTGTATCAACGCAAAGAGGATGTCCGTGGCGCCTCGCTCCCGAGGATGGGGAAGGTTCTCCCGCCCTTGATGGAAGAGGGGGCCGTCTCGCGGCGCTCCGGGAAGGCGCACGGCGAAAGTAAACTCCCGCTGCGCGAGCTGACCGAACGGGCGCTGCTGCAACAATATGCCCCGGCCGGCGCGCTGATCAACGAATGCGGCGACATCCTCTACCTTCATGGCCGCACCGGGCTTTATCTGGAGCCGGCGCCGGGCGAGGCCGGCCTGAACATCCTGAAGATGGCCCGCGAAGGATTGCGGCGCAATTTGACCATGGCCTTGCACCGAAAGGAAGAACTGCAATCGGTCAATGAGGAATTGGCCACGGTCAACGCCGAGCTGCAGCAAAAAGTGGCCGATCTGTCGCGGGCCAATAACGACATGAACAACCTGCTGGCCGGCACGGGCATCGGCGCCATCTTCGTGGACCATCAACTGCGCATTCAGCGCTTCACCCCCGCCGTCACCGAGGTGATCAACCTGATCCCGACCGACGTGAGACGGCCGGTAAGCCATATCGCCTCGAATCTGACAGGCTATAATCGCCTCGTTGAAGACGTGAAGGCGGTGCTGGACACCCTGACGCCCAAAGAGGTGGAAGTGCGGACCCGGGCGGGCGCGTGGTATCTGTTGCGCATCCGGCCTTATCGTACCCTCGAAAACGTGATCGAGGGCGCCGTGATCGCCTTTTTTGATATCACGGAGATGAAGCGGGTGCAGCAAGCGCTGCGGGAGAGCGAGTCCCTGCGCCGCCTGGCCGTGGTGGTGCGCGACGCGCGCGACGCCATCACGGTGCAGGATTTGGAAGGCCGCATTCTGGCGTGGAATCCGGCCGCCGAAAGGATGTATGGTTGGAGTGAAGCCGAGGCGCTGGCGATGAACATCCGCGATTTAATTCCGGAAGAGTTGCGCAAAGAAGCGCACGCGATGACGCGACAGCTGGGCAGGGCCGAGGCGCTGGCGCCCTATCGCACACAGCGGCTCGCCAAGGATGGGCGAATTGTAAATGTGCAGCTGACCACCACCGCGCTGGTGAATGAGGCCGGCCAAGCGTATGCCATCGCGACCACGGAGCGGGCGAAAGGAACCACGAATGAACACGAATGAACACGAATGAACACGAATTGTTTTTGAAAGATGAGGTATATACGATCGTGGGTTGCGCGATGGAAGTTCTCAATACCCTCGGACATGGGTTGTACGAAAAGACGTACGAAAATGCGCTGTGCGTGGAATTCAGTCTTCGGGGCATTCCGTTTGCGCAACAGCCCCAGTACGACGTGCTCTACAAGAGCGTCAAGGTTGGCGAATATATCCCGGATCTTATTGCATTCAATCAGGTGATTGTGGATGTGAAGACCATCGAGAAGATTACGGATCACGAAAGGGGGCAAGTTCTCAACTACCTCAGGATTACGGGCCTAAAGGTTGGGCTTATCATCAATTTCAAACATGCCAGAATCGAGTGGGAACGTCTTGTCCTTTGATATTAGTGTCTATTCGTGTCCATTCGTGGTTCAAAATATGTATCATGTGCTGGAGCGCGAATGGAACTACGAATGGAACTACGAATGGAACTACGAATGGAACCACGAATGAACACGAATGAACACGAATTGCTTTTGAAAGATGGGGCTATTGAAACGTCTTGTCCTTTGATATTAGTGTCTATTCGTGTCCATTCGTGGTTCAAAATATGTATCATGTGCTGGAGCGCGAATGGAACTACGAATAAATACGAATCGTCCTTACGGGATGACATTGGACTCATTCCTCCGGGATGAGGTCGGCATCCGTCAGTTTGGTATTGAAGGACCGCCAGGCAATGACTGAAAAAGCGACCCAATCAGATCAAGCGGCCGAACTGCGCCGGCGCGCGGAAGCGACAGACCCAAATAGGACCGTCCATGCGCCGGAAAACATGCAGGCGCTGTCGCCCGCCGAAGCGCGGCAAGCGCTCCACGAACTACAGGTGCATCAGATCGAGTTGGAGATGCAGAACGAGGAACTGCGCCGGACGCAGGCGGAGCTGGAATGCTCGCGGACGCGGTATTTCAGCCTGTACGATCTGGCGCCGGTGGGCTACTTCACCTTTAGCGAAAAGGGGCTGATTCAGGAAGCCAATCTCACCGCCGCCGCCCTGTTGGGCGTGGCGAGAAGCGATCTGGCAAGGCAGCCGATCTCCCGCTATATCCTTCCCGAGGATCAGGACATCTACTGCCTTTGCCGCAAGCAGCTCTTTGAAACCGGCGCGCCGCAGGTCTGCGAATTGCGAATGCTGCGCGCGGATGCCGCTCCCGTCTGGACACGGCTGGAGGCCACCGCCGCACAGGACGATGACGGCGCGTCTATATGCCGAGCCGTGTTGAGCGACATCACCGAGCGCAAGCGGATCGAAGAGGCCCAATTATTCCTGCTGCAATGCGGCTACTCGGGCGAGGATTTCTTCAAGACGCTGGCGCAATACCTTGCCAGAAGCCTCGAGATGGATTATGTCTGCATTGATCGCCTGCATGGAGACGGGCTGAGCGCGCAGACGGTGGCGGTTTACTTTGACGGCAAATTCGAAGACAATGTATCCTACGCCCTGAAAGACACGCCTTGCGGCGATGCGGTGGGCAAGACGATTTGTTGTTTGCCCAAGGGCGTGCGAAATATGTTCCCCCAAGACGTGGCGCTTCAGGAGATGCTGGCCGAGAGCTACGTGGGAACCACCCTGTGGAGTCATGACGGCAAACCGATCGGCCTGATCGCCGTCATTGGGCGAAAACCCCTGGTGAATCCCCGGATGGCCGAATCGCTGTTGAAACTGGTGTCCATTCGCGCGGCCGGCGAACTGGAGCGCAGGCAGGCGGAGGAGGCGCTGTCTCACTTCGCGGAGACTCTGGAGATTCGCATTGCGGAGCGAACGCAGGAACTGGAATTGGCGAACGCTTCCCTGGAGCAGAGCGCGGCGAAGCTCCGGAATCTGGCCGTCGAGTTGATGCAGGCTGAAGAACGCGAACGCAAACGATTGGCCGCGATCCTTCACGACCACCTTCAGCAATTCCTCGTGGCGGCCAAGTTCAAGATTGATGCCCTTAAGCGCCATGCGCTGGCTTCAATTGCATTACATTACCTTCAATCGCCGTATAGGCAGCGAATTCACGACCCAGAGCACGTAGATTCCCAATTCTGAATCCAAGGATATTTCACGAGGCGCATGATGATTAAAAAAAACACCGGACACGATGATTTCTCCAATCTGCGCCGGCAGGCGGAAGCGATGGTCCGGGCCAAAGCCGCCCAGACGCCGGAAAGCCTGGAGGCGCTGTCGCCCGAGGCGGCGCGCAAGGCGCTCCACGAGCTGCACGTGCATCAAATCGAGCTGGAGATGCAGAACGAGGAACTGCGCCGGACGCAAGGCGAACTCGAAGCCTTGCGCGAACGCTATTTCGATCTGTACGATCTGGCGCCAGTGGGCTATATCACCCTCAGCGAGCAAGGGCTGATCCAGGAAGCCAACCTCACCGCTACCGGTTTGCTGGGTGTTGAAAGGGGCGCTTTGGTCAAGCAGCCGTTGACCCGCTTTATCCTCCCCGAAGACCAGGACATCTACTACCGGCATCACAAACAGCTCTTTGAAACAGGCGCGCCGCAGGTGTGCGAATTCAGGATGCTGCGCGCAAACATCGCCCCCTTCTGGGCTTGCTTCGAGGCCATCACCGCGCAGGACGCCAATGGCGCGCTGGTGTGCCGCGTCCTGCTGAGCGACATCTCCGAGCGCAAACGGAGCGAAGAATTCCTGGCCTTTTTGGCGCAATGTGGCGGCACGACCTCGAGGCGGAGTTTTTTTGAATCCCTGGCGCATTACCTTGCCGAAAGCCTGGGAATGGACTTCGTATGCATTGATCGTCTCGAGGGGGATGGATTGAACGCCCGGACCGTGGCCGTCTGGTCCGATGGCAGGTTCGAAGACAACATGGTGTATGCCCTGAAAGACACCCCCTGCGGCGAGGCGGTGGGAAAGACGGTTTGTTGCTTTCCGGCCAGCGTGCGCCGGTATTTCCCGCGCGATGATGTCCTTCGAGAACTGCGGGCGGAAAGCTATGTTGGAGTGACTCTCTGGAGTCATACCAACCAGCCGATCGGCCTGATCGCGGTTATTGGACGCCGCCCGTTGGCGAACCGCTCGCTGGCCGAGGCAACGCTGAAAATGGTGGCCGTGCGCGCCGGCGGCGAACTGGAACGGCTGGCGGCCGAAGAAGCGCTGCGCCAATCGGAAGCCGCGTTGAACAAGGCGCAGAAGGTCGCGAATGTGGGAAGCTGGGTGTGGCATATTCAAACCAACCGCTTGGAGTGGTCGGACCAGATGTACCGCATCTTTGGCATGGACAAGAGCGCTTTCACAGGCGATTTAGCGGATGTCATTGCCCGGCGCATCCACCCCGATGACCGCGCCGCCGTCGAGCGCGCCAATCGCTCCGTCATCCAGGAAGGCAAGCCCATGCCGCTGGAGTATCGGGTCCTCCGGCCCGACGGAACCATGCGCATCGCATGGGCCGAAGCGGGAGAACTCGTTCTGGATGCGGCGGGCCAGCCGGCGCTCCTGACGGGAATTGTGCAAGACATCACCGAGCGCAAGCGGGCTGAGGCGGAGAAGGCGATACTCGAAGCCCAAAATTGGCAGCTTCAGAAGGCCGAGAGTTTGGGACGCATGGCCGGCGCCATCGCCCATCACTTCAACAACCAGCTCCAATCGGTAATGGGGTACCTGGAGCTGGCCATGGGCAAAGTGCCGCCGAATGAGGACTCCCTCGAGATGCTCGCCGAAGCGATGCAGGCAGCCCAAAGGGCGGCGGAGGTGAGTGGATCAATGCTGACTTACCTCGGACTAACCTTCGTCAAACATGAGTTGCTGAATCTCTCCGAGACCTGCCGCCGGGGTCTGCCCATGCTCCGGGCCTTCATGCCCAAAGACGTGGACCTTGAGGCCGATTTGCTCTCTCCCGGGCCGGCCGTCAGCGCGAATGCGAGCCAGATACAGCAGGCGCTGACCAACCTGGTCACCAATGCCTGGGAGGCTATCGGCGAGGAGCGGGGCGCCATTCACGTGACTATTAAAACAGTTGCTCCGGCGGATATCCCCACATCCCATCGCTTTCCCTTGGGCTGGAAGGCGCAGAACAGTGCCTATGCTTGCCTGGAAGTGGTGGACGCCGGCTGCGGAATCGCAGACAAGGATATCGAGAAAATCTTCGATCCTTTCTTTTCCACCAAGTTCACGGGCCGGGGCATGGGTCTGCCGGTGGTCCTGGGGATTGCAAAGGCGCATGATGGGGCCGTGACGGTGGCCAGCGAACCGGGCCGCGGGAGCGCCTTCCGTGTTTTCCTGCCGGTGGCTGCGGTTGAAGCCCCTTAGGCAGGCGTCAGCGCATCCCTGAAACCGGCTGCTCCCGGGCTGGCCTGATTTCTAGCGTAAGGCTATATTCGGAATATCCCACCGCGCGCCAGAAGGCGACGGCTGCGGCGTTGGCGGTCAGGACTTCCACTGTCAGCCGCTTGGTCTGGGGCCAGATTTGCGAGCGCAGGATTTCCATCGCGCGCCGCCCAATCCCTTGACGCCGGCGATGACGGACTACAAACAGCTGCCGCAGATAAATTTCCTCCGGCTGTTCGCGAAACAATACATAAGCTGCAATCTCGCCGTCCTCCTCGAAAATCACCGCGCGATATTCCCCGGCCAGCCAGTTGTGCATCCGCTCCGCCAGCTCCGGGACGGTCATGCGATTGCGGTGTCCTTCATCGCAAATCAATTGATGATTCATCTCCGCGAGCAGGAGGATGTCATCTTGCGTGGCGAAGCGGAATGTCAGGGGCGCGGCAGTCATATCTTTGTGTTCTTTGCGATCTTTGCGGTCAATATTTATTGCAGTTTTTGTGGACTCGCCGGCAGGATGCCGGCGCTCCCAGTTGGGGCGGGCTTGCCTTTGAGGAGGGCCTGGTTCCACGCGCCGAAGCGGGCGTAGTAGGGGCCGTGCGAACCTTTCTTTTCTCCATGCTCGGCGACGGGAAGCACGACGATTTCATTGGGCCCTTGCAGCTGGTTGTATGCGGCGAAGACGCCAGGCGAGGGGCAGGTCGTGTCTATCAGGCCGACGCCGATGAGCACGGGGCATTTCACGCACGAGGCGAAGTTGACGACGTCATAGTAGCAGGCGGCCTCGCGGACCTTGGCTTCGTCCTTGCCTTTGGTCGCCCAATACCACGACGGCCAGCCAGCCTGTCGGCCTGCCTGCGGACCGTTCAGATCGCAGCCGGCAGGGACGCAGGCCATGACGCCCGTGATCTTCGGGTGCAGGGCGGCGGTGACGATGGACTGCAACCCGCCCTGGCTGCCGCCGGTGACGACGAGTGTGCGGCCATCCCAGTCGGGCCGCTCGCTCAGGTATTGCGCGGCGCGATAGCAGGATAGATACATCCGCAGGAAGTAGCTGGTGTCGCGGTTGTCGTTTCCGATCGCCGGATAGTCCTTGAGCGGGCCGCTGTTTTGGTCCGTATAAAATTTCGCCGGCTCGGCGATCGGAAGATCGTGCGCGTTGATGTTGAGCGCGAGCCAGCCTTCCGCGGCGCGGTCGGCCACCCAGCCCTTCTGCAGCGCATAGACGCCGGCCCACTGGACAACGAGCAAGGCCGGGAACTTGTCGCCCTTTTGGGGGCGGGCCAGCTGGCCGCGGATATGCGAGCCGCTGATGTTGTCCATCGTGATCGTGAAATAGTCCACGTTTGGCTTGCCGGCGTCGCCGGACTCGAGTTTCGCGTTCATGGGAATGGCGGCGAGTTCTTTGAGTTTGCCCTCCCAGAAAGCGTCGAAGTCGTTCGGGCGCGGCAAGGCGGGCTGTATCTTTTCCGGCGACACCAGCGCGCCACCGGCGGCTTTGAGCTGCTTGCCGTCGGTCGTCTTGATGGTTACCTCCGCCAGAAGCCAGCCAGGCTCGTCGAGTTTGGCTTCGATCATTCCCTTGCTGTCGGTGAGCGCGGCCTTGCCCTTCGCCAGTTCGCTGATGCCGCCTTTTTTGATGACGTACGCAGCCTCTGAAACCTCGGCGGCGCCCTTGACCTGCATCGTCCAACGAATGGTCTGCCCCGGCTGATAAACGCCCTTGCCATTTTCGGGAGCGACAAGCAGTTCCTGCGCGAGGGAAGCCGCCGCAAGCAGCAGCGAGAACGCAACCACGCATAACGATCGGCTAACACATTGAATCATGGGATGTTTTTTCCCCAACAAATCTAATTATTTGACTCATGACTTTTGACATATTCCATCGCTCGATGGCTGATTTCCTCCAACGGCATTTCTTCAAAGAGATTCTTGCGCCACTGGGTGTAATCGAATTTCTCCCTTTGCATTATTGTGATGAAGCGCTCCGCTTCGACGATATCCATATTATTTCGCAAAAGCATGAAGCCTTCATGAACGATTTCAGCGTCAGTTCTCATCCTTGATCCTCCATTTTCCTGACAAAGTCTATTTGCGCGCGCAGGCGGCGCCCCTGAAACTTTCAGGCTTTCCACGGACGGTCGCTGCGCTTCACGTTTGCCAAAACTTCATTGGCGATCTTCGCGTCCTGCGCGATCTGGAAATCGAACATCCCCAGCAGGCAAAAATCCGCGCCGTTGTTAAAGGCGTATTGCAGGCCGTCGCGCGGCGGAATCGCGCCGGCGGCCAGGACTTTGAACGCGATCCACGGAACCTCGACCGCTTTCATGTGTTCGATGGTCTTCTCAGGATAACGGCACCAGCAGTTGTCTGCTTTGGTGTTGTCTATGACCCACTTGTCGGTGTCTTCAGGCCGCGCCGACCAATAGTTGCGCGTGTGCAGCGTCTTGATGACGTAGTCCGGCTTGACGCCCGCTTTTTCGCACGCCTCGAGCGTCTCGACCTCATGCGCCGCATAGCCGGCCAGCGCGCCGCGCTCGCGGATCGTCTCGACAATCTTCGCGACGACCTCCGCCTTCCCTTCGCGCGCCAGCCTGTCGGTGATGTTGCCCTGAACCTGGATCGCCCACGCGCCGTCGTCCACGTAGCGCGCGATATCATCCAACTGCTTCTCGGATTCGATATACACGTGCAACTGCCATTTGATCTTGCCGCCGCGTTCGCGCCAATAGCGGATCATGACGTCGCGCCCTTTGGGATTCGTGTTGACGCAGTTGATGCCGTATTCCTCGGCCAGCTGGAACGTCTCGAAAATTTTCTCAGGCGTATGATATTCCTGCACCAGCTTGGAAACATATCTCAGATCGCGACTATGCGCAAACCCGCCGATCAGGTTGCCACCCAGAATGATGCGGCTGATCGAATCCCCCTTGATCTTCCCCATCGGCATCGTCCCTTTGGAGCCAACTTTGAACGCCTGCCCAGAAGGCGCTGCCCCCCCGGCTGCCTTTGTCACGTCGGACTTGTCGGACCCGTCTGACGCGTCAGACCTGTCCGACCCACCCACCGCCCCCTTGCCCGCGCCTGGTTTCGCTGCCGCCCCAGTTTGAGCTAACAGAACCCTCTCTTCCAAGCTCAACGCTGCTGCCACCCCCGCTCCGGCGGCCAGCGATCCCTTCACAAACTCCCTGCGTCCAAATCGGCAAGTCATATTCGTTCTCCTTGAAATCAAACCACAGAGGCACAGAGACACTGAGAAAACAAAACATAATATCTTAGTATGCCGCTCAAGTTTTTCTCTGTGTCTCTGTGCCTCGGTGGTGAATTCCCAGTCAAAAAATTAATCCGCAATCCGCAATCCGCAATTGTCAATCGTCAATCGTCATTCGTCAATCGTAAATCCGCCTTACGCTCTCCATGGCCTCTCGCCCCGCTTTACTTTCCCCAAAACCTCATTCGCGATTTTCATGTCCTGCGCAACCTGGAAATCGAACATCCCAACCATGCAAAAATCCGCCCCGTTGTCGAAGGCATATTGCAGGCCTTCATGCGGCGGGATCGCGCCCGCCGCCAGCACTTTGAATGCCACCCACGGAATCTCATACTTCTTCATATAGGCGATTGTCTCGTCCGGATTGCGGCACCAGCAATTATCGGCGCGGTTGTTGATGACGGGCGTCGCCTCGTCTTCGGGCCGCGCCGACCAATATTTCCGCGAATGCAGTGTCTTGATGATGAAATCCGCCTTCACGCCCGCTTTGTCACAGGCCTGGAGCGTTTCCACGTCGTGACAGGCATAGCCGGCCACCGCGCCGCGTTCGCGAATCGTTTCGACGATCTTCGCGATAATGTCCGCCTTGCCCGCTTGCGCAAGCCCGTCTGCGATGCCGCCCTGCAGGTGAATCCCCCAGGCGCCGTCGTCCACCAGGCGGGTGATCTCGTCCAGCTGCTTGTCCGAATTGATCAGCAACTGCACCATCCACTTCATCTTGCCGCCGTGCTCGCGCCAATAGCGGATCATGAAGTCGCGCCCGTTGGGAACCGTGTTGATGCAGTTGACGCCGTATTCCTCGCCCAGCTGAAGCGTCTCGAGAATTTTTTCGGTCGTATGATATTGTTTCACCAACTCCGAGCAATATTTCAAATCGCGGCTGTGCGCCCAGCCTCCGATCAGATTCCCGCCCATGATGATCCGGCTGATCTGCGCGTCCTTAATTTTTCCAGTCGCCAGCGCCCCCTTTGATGAAGCCTTGACCGGTTGCGCGCCAGGTTTCCGCTTGTCAGACCCGTCAGACCCGTCCGACCGGTCCGACGCGTCCGACTGACCCTTGGCCCCGCCCGACAGCGCTTTGGCTCCGCCCGACATCGCTTTGGCTCCGCCCGGCTGCGCCTTGCCCGCGCCCGCGTCAGGCGCCGCCGCCGTCTGCGCCAAAAGAACCCGTTCCTCCAAGCTCAGCGCAATCCCCGTTCCAGCAGCCAGCGCGCCGGCGATCATCTCTCTGCGTCCAAATCTGCAAGTCATCATCCTTCTCCTTTCGAGATGGAGTTCATACGCGTCTTTCCCTGGCCTTTCCCCTGATGTCATTCGACGAAATCATATACCTGCACTCGCGCCCAGTGCTCCTTGTTGCGCTTGATGAATTCCAAATGGAGCGGATGGTCCTGATAGACCTCATGCGCCTGCGCGTCGTCCAGAATAACCGTCAGCCCCACGCCATAGGAATTATCCACCACTTCGCGCGGCGTCATCGCCGGCCGTCCAGCCCACAGATGCCGGACTGTCGGAATCTTCCCCAGATACTCGCGGCAGTCGTTGACCAACTGCTCACGGGCCTCGTTTGTTGTGCGGGGCATGAGCCAGAAATAAACTGTGTGTATAAACATGTTGCTCCTCCTTTGCGCTCGTATCTATTTGCGCGGCGTATCGCCGATGATCCTGAAATCGCTCAACCGAACCACGGGTGGTTCAGAGTGAATTTCATCCACGTAGAGCGGCCAATTCACTTCCGCTTTCATCTCCTCCGACCTGTGATCATATACAACAATACTAATGCCTTCTTCGACGCCTGTGCGAACGTCAGGACGACCAGGCAGGCGCTCGCCTTCGGCTGGAATCTCCAGCCGCAGTGTGCCCGATTTTCGCTGAAAATAGTGATCATTAGCCAAATCAGCATTGGCGCTTGCGGCGCCGGCTTTATACTGGCATGAAACATTGATCTCGACACTTTCGTCCTTTTCCGGTTTGTTCATTAATTCATAACGGAATTCCAGATGACGCGGCTTTTCGCAAGTTCCAGGATCGAGATAAAGCGGGCCATCCGCAGAAGAAATCATCACGGATGAATCCGGTCCCACATCAGGCCCGGCGCCATACTCGGCGTTTCTGCAATAAAGCGCGCCTCGCAAGGCGCCTTCTTCGACTGCTGCGCCCGGCGTGATCTGGATGGGTCCAATGGAAGTCCATTCTATTTCATGCTCTGGGTTGTCTTCTCTCAAACTATGGCCAATGTGTCCTGACGCGATTTCAACCTCATAAACGCCGGGAGGGAAATGCTCAGGAACTGCAAACAACCAATGTGTTACAACATAGCGTGGAGCGATCTGTGTCCCTTTGTTTTCCGGCTGGGAAGTGACTTCGCATTCGCTAACTGCTCCCCCAATCTGCCCGCTTGAATAATCTTCTCCCGGATAATTGATGGCGCCCTTCAGCGGAGGAAGACGCCATGCCCCCCCATTAATGAGATTATGGTTTCTCAAACGCACTGCGGCATATCTAAGGCCGCGCGCAAGATCTTGATATCCTTTGCTATTAGGCGCCCAGATTTCATATCGCAGCCATATTTCCAAATGTGTCGGCTTGCTGCCAACTGGATTGCCGGGCAGCGTGCGGGTTGTCAGGGCAGCTCCTGCAAGGCTCAGTGCAAGTCCCATGCTCGGCGGACTAAGGGGATTGAAAAATATCCTCCAATCCTTTCTGGTTTCAGAAACAGGAATGATTTTAGGGTTGAGCGCGCCAAATATTGCGACGCCTGTTGCGCCTGCTTCGCAATGGTAATGCTGGAAGAGCCATTGTGCCGCCCATCCTTCTGCGGGCCGGAATGAAGCGGCCTGCGTCCAGGTATTGCTGGTTGCTTCGAGGTGGTTATCATCATCGCGCCGCACGCTGACGCCTTGTCGTCCGGAAGCCCAGAGCAAATCGAAGGGAACGTCGCCGACCGCAGCCAGACGCGTCGAGGGCGTTGTCTGCGCGTGGACGAAGGCGCCGGCATTCAGGATCGAATAATCCGCTTGCCAATACTCGCGCCAGATTTTCGCGGGCGCCGGTGAAAACAGCAATGAAGTCGCTATCGCCGCAGTCAGAAGCCCTCCTGTCAATGCGCGTCGCGCCCATGACCATCCGCGCGTCTGTGGCTCGCTCAGCGCGGTAGGCGACTGTCCCACGCGCGCCCAATTCAGCGCCGCGCTCAGCGCGTACCCAATCGCCAAGCACGCCGGCGGCAGCAGCATGAAAAACCAATATGTGTTGGCGCCATTGAAGAGATAGCAAAACAGCGCCATATTGAGAAGCCACATGCCCAGACGTTGGGCGAATCGCTCGCGGCGCGCAAGGGCCAGCGCCATTCCTGCCAGCGCCAACAGCGCGCCGCCGCCGGTCATCAGCAAATCCAGGCGGTTGATGAAGACCTTGACATAGCGCATTCGCATGCCATAGGCGCCGAATGTGTCCATGACGGAGTTGGTTCCCGCCGAGAGTTTCTCAAGATCGTGCGCCAGCGAGAAAGGCGATAGCGGATAATAGCCAAAAATCGCGCACGAAGCGCCCAGGGCGAGGAGGACAAGCCAGAGCAGCAAAAATTTGCGATTGCCTGTATGAATCTCCCAAGTGCGGCGCGGCGACTCCCAGTCGCAAGGCATGAAAAAAATAACAAGGATGATGATGGCGCCATACAGCTTGGCGAGAATGGCCAGCGACACCGCCACAGCCGCCAGCAACGCCCATAGCAACACTCGCCCCGTTATTTTTTCGCCCGCTTTGACGCGACATTCGCTCATCCGGTCCGCCGCGCATAGCGCTGCCAGCATGAACGCGGTCATGGGCACGTCGGGAATGACCGCGCGGCTGAAGTAGAACGACGCCGGCAAAAAGGCGAATGCGCCGGCGGCGAATAGCCCCACGCGCGAGGAAAACCATCGCCGTCCCAGATCGAAGATCATCAGCAGGATCGCGAGCGAAAACGCGACTGTCCAAAGCCGCGCCAGCGCGAAGGGCGCCGTCAGGCGGCCATATTGGAGGCTGGAAGGATTTACGTCGAGGTTCGGGACTCGGGATTCGGGATTCGGGATTGCGGATTGAGAACTGGGGATTGCGGATTCGGAGGTAGCGCTTCCTGACCCGTGGGTCTTCAACCCCGAACTCGGAACTCGGAACTCGGAACTCGGAACTGGAAACCCGGAACTCGGAACTCGGAACTCGGAACGGAAAATCCTGGCGGTTTTCGCCGCCAACCACGGCACGATGGGCGCTTCGGGCATCAGGACGCGCGGATCGTCTCGGCCTGATTTGGCGTGGTGTTGAAACTTATAGGCTTCGAGCGGGCGCCCGCCCGTCCAGGCTTCGATCAACAGCGCGGTGGTGATTTGGCGGTCGGCGGGAAAATCAGTCGGCGGCGCCGTGATCCGCCGCAGCCGCAGCCCCGCCGCTGCGATCACAATCACAGCCAAAATCAACGCCGTCGAAATTTTTCGAGTCACATCTGATTCTCCGCAGTCATGCGGATATAATATTTCTCGCCATCCAACCCCCGGCAAGGGCGAAATTTGATTTTCTCATCAGGATAAATTAAAGTCAGGGCAAATTAGAGTCAGGATAGATTAGAGACAGGATAGATTAGAGACAGGATAGATTAGAGACAGGATGAATTAGAGTTAGGATAGATTATAGTCAGGATAAATTTAGAGCCAGGCATTGTCCTAATTTATCCTGTCTCTAATCTATCCTGTCTCTCATTCATCAATCGTCATTCATCAATCATCAATCGTCATTCATCAATCGTCAATCGTCATCCATCAATCGTCAATCGTCAATCGTCAATCGTCAATCGTCAATCGTAAATCCCCTCATCCGCGATGCAGGCTTCTTCCCAAACCCATCGCTTCCTTCACGGCTTCCACTGTTTCCAACGCCACCGGCGTGACCTTGGCGGCGTTGGCGCGCAGGAAATCCAGAACGGACGCGTCGTCATTTCCCGGAGCATTGAACTTCTCGATGATCGGCTCGTTGAATTTCGAGATGTAGTCCGCCAGCGTCGTCTTGAGCGTTCCATAGAACTTTTCACCACGGCGGTATTTTCCAACGAAGTCGTCATACACTTCACGCGGCGCCATCAGCGACAGCAGACGGTAGAGCGCCCCCACGCTCGGCGGCATCTCGCGGCAGACGATGTCCGGCTCGTTCGATTCCGCATGCAGCGGCAGCGGATCGGTTGTCGTCGCCACGCTTTTGATTTTTTTCAGCACCGTTTTGCGGTCGTCCAGCAGATCGAGCGTGTTCCCTTCGCTCTTGCCCATCTTGGCCGAGCCGTTCAGACCCGGCAGCCGCAGCGCCGAGCGCGGCACGCCCGCCGGGATTTTCAACACCTCGCCGAATCGCGAGTTGAACCGCTGCGCAATGTCGGCGGCCATCTCGACGTGCTGCCGCTGATCGTCGCCTACGGGAACCAGGTCGGCCTTGACGATCAGAATATCCGCCGCCATCAGCACGGGATAACCCAGCAGCCCATACGAGAGCGGATTCGCGTTCGGCTCGTCGGCGTTATAGACGACCTTCGCGATATGGTCCTTGTACGTCGTGCCGCGTTCGAGAAAGCCAATCGAAGTAACCATCCCGAGCAGCAGCGCCAGTTCCGCCGTGCACGGCAGATCGCTCTGGCGATAAATGATCGAGCGTTTGGGATCGAGGCCGCACGCCACATACGTGCGCAGCATGTCAATCGTCTGCTGCTTGAAGTTGGTTCGTTCCTTCACCGTCGTCAGCGCGTGATAATCGGCGATGAAGTAGTAGCAGACCTTGCCCTTCTCCTGCAGATCAATGAAGTCCTTGATCGCGCCGAAGTAGTTGCCGAAATGCAGCCGCCCCGTTGGCCGCACCCCCGAAAGAATAATTTGTTTACTGCTCATCGCATCCCTCGTGTTAGTAGTTCCACCGTTCGTAGTTCCACCTTCAGGTGGCGCTTGTATCTCAATCTTTATCTTGCCCTTCCCCATCCATCCTAATTACCATTGCCTCCGCGCGTCAACCCAAGAGGCTGCATAGTCCCATTCCGCATCCGCGGACAGGAAAAATCAAAAAAAAACCGCATCAGCCAATTCTTGCGACTCAATGCTTTCGTATCCACCCCAGCGCGCGATGCGCCGCCCGCAATGCGCCATCCTGCAGACGTGCGGCGACGCGTTCCACCCGGCCAGTTTCCCGTTCCATCCGCTTTCCGACG
This sequence comes from Candidatus Sumerlaeota bacterium, assembly GCA_026398575.1. The sequence goes on from JAPLSP010000046.1 coordinate 33,570, forward strand.
CGTTCATAGAATTCCTCGGAACAGAGATTATACACAGGACCGCACAAAAAAGGCTCGATGCAGATAGGTTCGATGCAGGAGTGGCGCTTGCGGCTGAACTCCATGTCGCCGCCCAGCAACATGATCTGGCGCATCTGGCTGCGCAGCGCGCCGAATCGCGGCCCGCGCCAAATGGCGTCGAGGGATTCTTCCAGAATGCTTCCCATGAATTTGCCGGGGTTTTCCATGAACATGCAGCAGGGATAGACACCGCCCGTGGCCGCGATCAGCGCGCTATAAAATGGCATGAAGCAAAAGCCACGCCTCGGGCGCCGCAGTCTGAATTCCGGTCCGGGGCGTATGCCTTGTGGCAGCCGTTTCTGCTGTTCCTCATAGGCCCAAAAGTGCAATTCGCCTTCCGCGCAAATATCCACCCACAGCATGAATCTGCCGGAGCGGCAGTCTTCCTCGATCATCTCCAGCAGCGCTTTGCGCGCCGTGGGATACTCCGCGACCGGAATGCGCAGCCCGGGATCAATCTCGTTCAAGGATTTGAGATGGACCTGATCCACACCCAGCTGCCGGGCAAGGCGGTACATTTCAGGCAGCAGAAGATAGGTATCCTTCCAGTAAAAAAACTGGAGCGCAACGAGCGGGCGCTTGCCGGCGGGAGCGGCGTCGCGCGCGGCGCAGGCTGCTTCGACGCCGCACACGGCCCGATGGAACATATCTTCCGAGACGCCCATGGTTTCCGCGTATCGGTGCGCCGAAGGCTCATTCAGGCTGATCCAAATGCAATCCGCGCCGATCCGCGTGATTTGCTCGACGAGCGGCGCAAGCAGCGTGCCGTTGGTCGTCACATTGTCAAACCGCAGCCCGAGCTTTTCACACAAATCCAGAAACGGGCGGATGGAAGGATAAGCCAGACTCTCGCCCCCGCCGGAAAGCCGCAGGCAATGCAGATCGCGGCCGGCGCCTTCCTCCAGCGTTTTTTTCAAGACCTCCCAGGGCAGCGAGTCGCCTTTCCTGAAAAATTTTGTCGAGCAAAAAAAGCAGCGGAGATTGCAGAGGTGAGTGGGCTGCAATTCCAGATGAAAAGGACCGCGATGAATGGCATTCTCAACGATTCCCTGTTCCATCCAGCGGATTTCATCAGCGGTTAATCTGTCCCAACCATGCAGCATTTTTTTCCATCATCCCGGAAGGCTGAAAATTCACTTCTCACATTTTTTCGATTACCAAAGCAGCGGCGTGAGACGCAAAAATAAGCGCCATCGCTCGGATGCGTCAACCCAAGAGACGGGGCGGAGAGGGGAGACGCGGAGAGGGGGAGACGCGGAGAAGTCCGGCGCCAGTCCGTGTCGGTCCGTGTTGGTCCGTGTCAGTCCGTGCTGGTCCGTGTTGGTCCTTGGGCGACGCGGAATTGCAATTAGGAAAAACTTTTCTTGACAGGGACGGCATGAATTTATCATCTTCTCCGTCCGTCGCGCGCGCCACGCGCCGCCGGCGGATGTGGAGGGGTGCCAGAGTGGTTAATTGGGATGGGCTGTAAACCCATTGCGCTAACCCGCTTCGTTGGTTCGAATCCAGCCCCCTCCACCATTTATCTGAAATACGCAAGAGGCCATGTTCGAAAGAGCGTGGCCTTTTTTCTTCTCTTCCGGTTGACTGTTTTCATTCCTTGTCCCACAATTCCATAAGAGAGCATGAGCTTCTTTCGCGGCTGAAGACCGATAATAATGCAATCATGCCCGCGCATGGAAACGGCCCGGAATCATGGAAAAGACGCTGGAACAAACTCTCGAGGCCGGTCTGAACTCGCACGACATCCGCTCACGCAGGCGGTTGGAAATCCTTTTTGTCGCCGAGGCCGAAGGGGGCAAACAGGAATGCGCGCTGGCGCCGGACATGATTCCGATTTATTTGCGTGAGCGCGGCCATCGCATCCATTCCTTCTACCTGAAAAACGCTTTCAGCCAGGACGCCACTGCCTGGAGCATGGCTCGCAGCCTGATTTCCCGCGTGGGCAGGATTTGGCGGCTGGGCAAAATGCTGCGGCTCGAGCGGTATGATCTTGTCTTGGCCGAAGGCGCCCGGGCGCTCGCGGCATGCCGGTGCGCGATGATGGGCGCGCAGGCTTGGCGTCCGGCGCTGGTTTGTCATTTGACGGCGCCCGGCGGATGGCCGCGCAATGCGATAGCCCAATGGGCTTTGCGCTCGCGCCGGGTGTCGCGGGTGATTGTTTCCTCCCAAACCGTCCGCCGCCAGCTGATTGACCACGGCCTGGCGCTGGAACGCGTCTCCGTTGTTGCGGCAGGAATAGACGCCTCGCTCTATCGTCCCGCCAATACTTATGAAACGGCGCGGGCCGCTATTGACGTGGCGCCCGAGGCGCCGTTGGTCTGCGCCATCGGCGAACCCGCGCGTTCGCCCGAGGCGTTCGCCGCGTTTTTCGAGGCGTTCGCGCGCGTTCGCGACCGCATGGACGGCGTCAAGGCAGTGTTGGTCTCAGCGGTGGATAAGCGTGAATTGGCGACGCATCTCGAGCCGCTGGGATTGCTGCGCGACGTCATCTGCGTCGAACCGGGCGCGACCACGCGTCATTTTCTGAGCGCATCCGACGTGGCCGTCTGCCTGACGGATGAGGGCGAAGGCCAGACGCTGGCCCGCGTCATGGCCTGCGTTCGTCCCGCCATCGCCTTCGAGAGCGCCGATCCGATGGAATGGATTCGGCACGGCGAAAACGGCTTCATTGTGCACAATAATAATTCCTGCGCATTGGCCGCCGCCATCGTCTGGATGCTGCGCAATCCCGTCTTGGCCGAGGAAATCGCCCTGGCCGGACGGCGGCGCATCGAGCAAACCTGCTCGCAGGAAGCCTGCGCCCTGCAGTTTGAAAAAATCTTCCTCGGCGCGCTGAGGACGGTTTGATATCCCAATCGTTACGAGCCGTCTGAGCAAACTGCTAAAAGAACCACGGGATATTAGCTTGGATTTCTCACCAAGAGCGGGCCAATCTCTATGATAGCTCGGATGTAAACGGTGTTCCATGACGCCCTGAAAGGGCAAAAATAATATAGCCCAGGGCAACGCCCTGGGAACAGAGCGTATAAAATTCACAAAGCCCTGAAAGGGCGAAAGAAGCAATCCATTGCCTTTCCTCGCTATCTCTTCCGCCCTTACAGGGCTGGACAGAAATGGGAATCGGCTTTTCCCAGGGCGTTGCCCTGGGCTGATTTCTTCCGGCCCTTTCAGGGCTTTCGTGGTGAGAAATGCGGGTTATTAGCAGGCGGCCGCAATACAGGCAGAATCATTGAGGGCAGAATCATTATGATTCTGCCCTCAATGATTCTGCCTGCAATTCCGTTTCAGAATACAATTTCACCGCGATTTCTTGCGACCCAGGAAAAGGACGTGATCCGGTTTCTGAAAGAGCAGGATCATGCGTTCGAGCCAATAAATCATCCGCGCGACAGCGCCCGCCAGTCTGCTGCGCTTGCCCGATGCGAAATAAATCATCTGCTCGATCTCGTAATAGAGAAACATTTCCCCGATCCAGCGCTCGGCCTCGAAGACTGCATTCAGCGCCGGAACGACGGCTTGCTGCCCGATGTCTTCATGCACGGAGCCTTCCAGGAGCGCCTGCGGGATTTCGACGCGCGGATACCGGCGCTGGATTCTTGGAATCAGGATGCGCTGAGCCAGCCGCCAGATGCGTTTGACGAGCCGCGAATCGCCGGCGTGTTCATAAAAGAGAACGCGCCCATCCGTCTTGAGCAGTGGTTCGAGGCGCCGCAGACAGGCCTCCACGCCGGGCAGATGATGCAGCGAATCCTTCCCCAGAATCAGGTCGAAGACGCCCGACCGGAAAGGCGGTTGCGCCGGATCGGCGTAAATATACTGCGCGTCGCGGCCGGTTTCAAGCGCGTGCCGCCGGGCGATTTCCAGCGAACCCAGGCTGACGTCTATTCCTGCGACATGCATCCCCAGGCAGGCCGCTTCGAGCCCAAATTGGCCGCCGCCGCACCCAACGTCCAGCGCGGCGCCGTTTCCGCAGCCGCGAATCCACTCGTGGATCGGGCGGCTCAGGTGATCGGGCCATAATCCCATCTCGCGCCGCGCGTCGCGGTCGTCGCATTCGGCGACGCCCGCGTGGAGAAACGGCGCATGGCTTCCCTTGCAACGCACGTCGAGGATCGAGCGGTCGCCGCGGCTGACCCTCGCCTCCAGATAGCGCGCCCAATAATCCCCCTCCGCCATCAGGGCGCGGTCGCACTCGCTGGCTTGCCCTTCGGCGGGATGCGGCGGTTGGTCCAGTTTCAGTTCCGCCTGCGCGCGCCCGAGCAGCGCCGCATGCCGCGCATAAAAATCCCTTTCCCTGTCCGCGCGGCGCAGCCCTCCCCGCGTCAAATGCGGGATGCCGCCCAGCACCGGGAACGCGGTTGCGCATCGCGGACAAACGAGCGCGCCTTCTTCCATTTCCGCATTTCTGTCCGGACCGCCTTCCACGCCAAACCACGCCAAGGGCGCCGAAGCATCCAAAGGACAGGCCAGAATATGGAGAAGGTCTGTACGCATAATTTGGGCGGAACGGGCGCGTCCGCGTTTGAAAGCGTAGAGAATTATGCGAAGCGGGAGCAAGGAGGAAGAATGGAATTTCCGTGGAGAACCGGCAAAAACCCCTTGCCGGCGGCCAAGGCGTCCGTCATGATTTCATTATCATTCTGAATCATTCCTGCTGCTCATGGCTGATACGCCCAAACAAGTATTTCACTTCTCACTATCTTTCCGTCTGAGCATGCTGGCCAGCGCGGGCGTCTGCATTGCCATGGCGATCCTGGCCTTGATCCTGCCCTGGACGCCGGCGTTCAAGCCGATCGAGCCAAGCCCGGATATCACGGCGATCCTGATTTCGACCCTGGTCTTCCTTCCGTTGACGGGCTTTTTCATTCACCGCTGCAACCGGTTCTGGGGCTATCTCGAGGTGGGCGCCGACGGGATTACCATCTACACGCTGACGCGCCATTATGTCCTGCCGTTCGAGCAGGTGGTCCGCGTCTCCATCGCCGGCAGCGAAGGCGCGCATGAACTGGTCCTGATTTCCGAAGGGCGCTGGCGCGAGGTTGAGATTCTGACCCAGCATCTCAATGACGAGCAGCGCTTCATGCAGATCGTCAAGGCCGGACTGCGCCGCCAGATCGAAGAGCAAAACGCGCTCTGGGACAAAGGCGAGATGACCTGCGAGTATTCGCCCCGCGCCATCCGCGAAGGATGGTACTTCGCCACCGTGGTCAACGGCATGGCGTGGGTGGTGGCCGGTTCGATCATCTGGCGGCATTACGCCAATCCCATGGTGATCGCCAGCACGATCGCCGGCTTGGCGGCCGTCGCGGGGCTTTCCGTGATGATCCATCAGCGGTTCTACAACTGCCGCTTCACCCTGACGCATCAGGGCATGGCCATGTGGTCCGTGCTGGGCAACCGCTTTGTTTCGTATTTCAATATCCAGATGATCCGCTTCAGCCATCGCGAGGCGCGCCGCGTCCGCCATATCCGATGCGAAGTTCATTCGCCCGAAGGGCGCTGGACGCTCACCTCGACCATGGGCAATTTCGAGGGATTCGTCAGCCGTCTGACGCAGCGCGCCGTCAACGCTACCGTCCGCGGCGCTCCGGCGATCAACCTGCACGAGCGGAACAACGTCATCCGGATTCGCGCGCTCAAAACGATGTGGTTCTGGTTTGTCGCCAGTTTGTTCGTCGCCCTCGTGCTGGCCGGATGGGGCGGAGTGGCGCTGAGCGAGCGATGGTATTTGATCAAGCACGGCAGCATGGCTGTCGGAACCGTCAAGGCCAGGTTCCACCAGGATAAAGAATGGATCGTGACTTATGAGTTCCCGGCAGGCGTCAGCCGCCAGCCCATCTATCAAGGCCAGGCCTCCGTCAGCGAGTCGGCTTTTGGCAACTTTCAAGACGGCGGATTTATTTCGGTCCTATACGATCCGCAAAACCCGGACTGGAATCTATACGAGTACGATATCAGCCACCGGTTCAACTGGATTTTCGTGCTGGCGGGCGTGGCGCTCTTTGGCTACGCCTGCTATCAGATGCGCCTGATCTGGCTCGAACGCCGGACGGCGGGCAAGGCGCCCAACAAGCGGCTGGCGGCGGAAGATGACGAAGAGGAAGAGGAAGAGGATACATGAGATGAAGTGGTTCATCCTGATCGTCACACTGATCGCCGGCGCGGGCATGTTTTACATGTTCATTTATTCGGAGCCGGCGGCGGGAACGCCGATGGCGACGGCGCAGGCCTACGTGAGCGCAGCGGGGAAGAAAGATGAAGCCGCCGTCCAGGCCTTGTGCGCTCTGGAGGGCGTGGATTCGGCGAAAAAAGTCGCGGAAGCGCTCCGAGGCCTTCACGTGGAAAATTTCCTCCTGTCATTCAAACTCATGGAAGCAGAACCGCCGCGTAAAGGCTTCATGGCCTACTTCCAGTCGCACATGCTGGGAATCGAAATGATCCGGGATGGCGAAACATGGAAGATCGTGAGGGTTAGTTTGGAGGAAGTGCGCTAGGATTTCCGAAAACTCCGTCTTCAAAAATATGCCGCTTCGCGGCGCGACATCCGTGTTTTCCGAGCAATCCGTGGCTAAATTTCAACCACGGATTGCTCGGAAAACACGGATGTCAGGGAACGACAACACGTTGTCGTTCAGCGCGCGATAATGGCATAATGCCGGCGGCGCCGGTTGCAGATAGTCAAAGCCAATTGAGAGAGGTGGAGAAAGGACCTATGGATAGACCATCGCCTGTTCCGCGCGATCCCAAGATCAAATCGCCCGAAGAAATGGAAGTCCTCTGCAGGCAGTTGCACGCGCAAGGCAAAAAAATCGTCCAATGCAGCGGCTGCTTTATCCTGACCCATATCGGCCACGTCCAGCACTTGAAGTTCGCCAAGTCCATCGCCGATGTGTTGATTGTCTCGACGAATACCGACGCCTCGCTTGCGCGCGTGCGCCGGGACAAAAACGCTTTCTACGTCAATCAGGAAGATCGCGCCGAGATGCTGGCGGCCATTGCCGTGGTGGATTATGTGACTTTTTTCGATGAAACCGCCGCCGATCATCTGGCTCTGAAACTCAGGCCCGATTTCTTCGTCAAAGGCTCGGACTACGGCGAAACCGACGTCCTCGAAAAACGAGCCGTCGAGTCCTACGGCGGCAAAGTAATAATCTCTCCCACCCCCAAACTCTGGGCCTCGACGCTGTTTGTAAAGATGATGACGGAAGATCAGCTATAAATGCAAATTTCCAATTTCCAACGCTCAATTTCCAATTTCCATCGGATTGAGAGAGCAACGCGGAAGCGATTTGCACTTTGCCATTCATCGCTCGTCTTGTTGGACATTAAGCAGTTCCCCTTGGACATTGGAAATTCCCTGTTGGACATTAAGCGGTTTCACTTGGACATTGGACATTCCCTGTTTGACATTGGACATTTGCTGGTTTGACTTGGATATTGGATATTGGCAATGACTATGCCCGCACTCGCCCCCCACGTAAACTACATCGCCTGCTTCCTGACGTTCGAATGCCCGTATCGTTGCTGGTTTTGCATCAATCGCAATTCGCGTCTGGCGCAGCGTCCGCTCCGGTCCGGCGCCGAATGGATTGACTTCATCAACCGCCACGAAAGCACAACGCCCTATACCCTCCAGGGCGGCGAGCCGACCTGCCATCCCGATTTTTACGACATTGTCAATCGAACCATGCAGCCGATTGACCTGCTGACGAACCTGACATTCGACGTCGAGGAATTCATCGCACGAGCCGATCCCAAACGCTTCTATCGCCATGCCCCCTTTGCGCCGATCCGTATCAGCTACTACGACAACGAAGTCTCCTTCGAGGAATTCCTCGGCAAATGCCTGCGCTTGCGCGAAGGCGGATTCGATTTCTTTGTCTTCAGCCTCGACTTCCCCGATTCCCCGCCCGAACGCGCCAGCGATCTCAAGAGCAAGTTCGCCCAACACCAGATCGAGCATCGCATGAAGCCGTTCCTGGGGATATACAAAGGCAAGCTGCATCCCGAAGGCGTCTTCCTGAGCGATGACGCAATCACGCGCAAATCGCGCCGCCGCTGCCAATGCCGCACCAGCGAAATCCTGATCGCGCCGGATGGCCAGATGTTCCGCTGCCACGCCGACCTATATGAAAACGTCAACCCGATTGCAGACATCAGCGCGCCGGAAGAAGCCCTGCAATTCAAACACCGCGCCTGCGACCGCTACGGCTACTGCAACCCCTGCGACCTGAAAGTAAAAAACAACCGCCTCGAACAATTCGGCCACTGCGCCGTGGACATCATAGATATAAGTTCATAGTTGTCTTTTATTATTTAATTGACGGCCTGCAGAGTCATCCCAAAGGGATGATCACAGAATCATCCCAAAGGGACGATCACGAAGTCATCCCGGAGGGATGATCACGAAGTCATTTCGGAGGGATGATCACGAAGTCATCCCAGAGGGATGATCACGAAGTCATCCCAGAGGGATGATTGATAATAGCCCACCGTTTCAACGGTGGGCGGATGACCAGTCAGATTTTTAGTCCCGGAGGGACGGATGACAGCGAGTCTCCAACCATCAAATTCAGCCGTCCCTCCGGGACTCGAATGGCTCTGCATCTTGCCCACCGTTGAAACGGTGGGCTATTATCAATTGTCCCTCCGGGACAGGATTTGCCTTCGCGCCATAATTCAATCCCCGGCTTACGCCGGAGCGGGCGATAGAGATTAATCCATGCTCCTCAAGAAGCCCCGGCATATTGCGTTTGCGTTGGCAGGCCTTGCGGTCGTGGTTGCCGCTATCATAGTTTGGATAAAATGGAAGGACAGCGACAGCGACCTGCTGGATTATCGCAAACATTTCACCAACCGCGCCGCGATGACCCGGTCCGGATGTTTTGTCATCGCTCCCAAACCCGCGACAAGACCCAATGGCACACTGTATTTCCTGCATAATGATGTAAAGAAATCATCTTCAAGCATTTCCAGTTGGAGCCGACCTGAGCTATTTCAGATCATGAAATTCAGCTTTGAGGATTGGAAATTATCCAAGATTGCAGACTTGCCAGCGCAACCAGCTTATTCGACTATCTTGCTGTATTCTGCTGATAGTGTGGGTGAAAATTTGTATGCCTTTAGCCGCCTGAAGTAGGTGATGAAAATAATTTTCATAAACCCGAAAATTTAACTATTGTGACGTGAGGCCTTTATGTAATGTCCGTCTCATGACGGAACAAATCACCGAGCACTACCTGCTGCAG
>JAPLSP010000088.1 GCA_026398575.1 Candidatus Sumerlaeota bacterium
CGAGAAATGCTTGCCGATGATCTCTTCCGGGCGATAGCCCTTGACCGCTTCTGCGCCGCCGTTCCATGTCAGCACGCGCCCTTCGGGACTCAAAATAACGATCGCATAGTCTCGAATGGCCTCAATCAACATTCGATAGAAGCGCTCTCCCATTTCCTTGTCCTGTCTTTCCTTGGCCGTTGCTGGGATTGATTTCGACACATTGCTTTTGCGAGCCATGACTCGTCTCCTTCCTCTCCTTGTGATTTGTGCAGCTGCGCCGAATCAGCGCTTATTGGGGTTTCTCATAAATTTGAATTTTCACAAGCATGCAAGGGCGGCAGCGTCTGACGCCTAAAGATTTGGCGAAGGCGCGATGCCATTATTCCGTTCTCGCGCTATCCCTGCAATTCCCGGGCTGACATAGGTGCGATTCTTTACGACCGTGTGGATGGCGCGCGCCAGCTCCTCGTAGGCGCCGTCCACCAGCATGTAGCCGGAGGCGCCCGCGTGCAGCATCCGCACCACGAACGGGCTGTCGGCATGCTGCGAGACGGCAAGTATTTTCGTCTTGGGCAATGCGGCCGCCACTTGCCGAAGAGCTTTTATGCCTTCCTGTTTGGATAGGCCAGACGCCAATACAATCACATCGGGTTTTAGCTCCGGCGCCAGTTTGGCGGATGCGACGCTTGCGAGCGCGGCGGTGTTCACCTCCTCCCCAATCAGTTTCATGTCCCGCTCTTTTTTGAGAACGGCGCCGAGCGCGTGGCGTTCAAGGTCCTGGCTATCTATCAACAGAACGCGGATGAGTTTCGGAGTGGTCATAAAAAACCTCCTTCTCGCAGGCGGCGATGACTGCGCTGGATAAACTCGCTTCTAAAATATCCGCAAGGAGCGCGCAACGGATAATTGACTTTATAGGACAATTACTCCGCCCCCCATTTTCCGTCAAGGAGGAGAAATACTGAGCTAGCCCTTCGAAATACCTGAGAGAAGGATCAGGGAATACCTGAGAAGGCAGTTGATGTCTTTGAGGCGACAGGCTTCAAAAACAGCAAGGACCACAATGATTACAGGGACGAAAGGCCGCGCAATAAAAAGAATGCGCCGCCAAGCAGTCCTATCAGGATGACGGCATCAAGGAAATGGAGTGGCTATGCACGGAGGATGACGCGCTCTGCCCCTTCTGCCAGCAGATGGATGGGAAGAAGGTTTCCGTTGATGGGCCGTTCATTGGCGAAGGCGATGCGATGACCGCCAAAGACAAAGACGGTAATGAACTGACCATGACGGCCAAGTTCGACGTTGGCAATCCCCCGCTTCATCCGAGCTGCCGTTGCTGCCTGCTGCCTGTTGTTGATGGAGCCGGGTCTTCTCTTGACCAAGAGGCCGGCGTTGCGCATGATCCTTCCACAAGCGGACATGGTGGCGACGAGTGGCCAGACGAAAAGGACGCAAACACAGTGAGCGATGAATCTTTGGAAAAATGGGATAGCGCCATTGCCGCGATTGAAGACGCTGAGGCGCAGTATATTGGCATGGAAAATGAATGGGGACGCGTGATTGGGATAGACGGCCAGATGCTTATGAAAGACAGGGAAGGCGGCAAGAGCGAAGTCTATTTTACCGGCAAGGAAATCGAACAGATGGCGCAGCATGGCGCCGCCGTCATGTTTCATAATCATCCATCTGGAAATAGTTTTTCGTTAGCCGATCTCAAACTCGCCAGTAATGGCAACCTTTCAATGATGATTGCTTCTGGGATAAACAATGCAGGCGATAAATTCAGATATGAGATCATCCGCCCTGCGCACGGTTGGCCACCATCCGAACAATGGAGAAAATCCTATAAAAAAGAAGAGGACAAACTTAAATTGAAGTTCCTCGAAGACTGGTATTATAAAAGGATTCCGAAGGATCGAATGGAAACCGAATTCGATCATGAGCTAATAAAAAGGCTTGAGCAGAAGTTCAAGTTCACCTATAATCGCATTTCATTGAGGTGATAAAGATGGCAGCCAAACGCGGAATTTTATTGGATCGCGGACACGATAAGCCTCATTTCACACAGGCTATGCTGGATGCTTTTTGCCGGAAGATGGCAAAGCGGCTTCCGCCTGAAGAGGTAGAGAGGCTCGCTGCTGCGCGCGCGGAACGAAAAAAGGCATCCAAGGATCAGCAGAACACAGTACACGTTTGAAGCGTGCAAAAATCCTCTTGACACCGAACGCCGGTTGCGATTGAAGTCTGCCCATTTTGTAAGTTGATGCGCGCGTAAGACCACATTCTAATTCGGTATCCTCACCAAGGGCCGGTTCTCCTTCATCGGAGCGCCGGTCTTTTTTTATTTCCCGCGAGGGAGAAAAACACATGGAACCCAAGGCCAGTCGGACGCTCTCGAAGGACGCGATCTACGTCACCGGCGCCAAGGCTGATCAGCCGATCACGCTTTCGGACAGCGGCGAACTGAGCGGCTACGCGGCGGTCTTCAACTTGCTCAGGATTCAGAGAGAGGTCAGCCCTTTGCGCAGGGCGTATTTGGTGAGCTCGGCGATACTGTGGATGTCCAGTTTTTTCATGATATTCTGGCGATGAGTCTCGGCGGTTTTGATGCTGACCTTCATCAGCGCGGCAATTTCCTTGGTGGACTTGCCTTCCGCCAGCAGCTGAATCAGTTCGCGCTCTTTGGTGGTCAATGCCGGTTCCGGATTGATTGCGCTTTTCCCCAAACGGCTCACATAGTCCACGATCACGGCATCCCTGACTTTGTGTCCGATGTAGATGTGATGGGCGGACACGGCGCGCACGGCGCTGATCAGCTCCTCGTAGGCGCTGTCTTTCGTCAGAAAGCCGGCAGCGCCGGCTTCGAGCATTCCGGCCACGTAGCGCTTGTCGGCATACATCGAGAGCGCGATGACCTTGACGTGGGGCGCCTCGGCCAGAATCTGGCGGGTGGCTTCGATGCCGTTCAAATCCGGCATGCCAATATCCATGACCACAATATCGGGTTTCAATTCCCGCGCCTGCCGGACCGCCTCTCTCCCGTTGCCGGCTTCGCCCACCACGCGGAAATCGGGCGCTTTCTCCAGCAGCGCGCGCAAGCCCTCGCGCATGAGCTTATGGTCATCAGCCAGCAGGATTTTCAGTTTCATTTTTTTCCGCCTTATGGATTTATTAGCTTCCATTATCGTCTGTCAGCGATTTTGTAGTGTATGAGAACCGCAGATAAACGCTCGTCAAAGATATTTGAAATTCAGCAGCCATTTTAGGAACCACCACAGAGGCACAGAGGCACAGAGAAATTTATAAGGAGGACTTGATGAGAATTCCCGAACGCATTTCTCTGTGCCTCTGTGCCTCTGTGGTGATTATCATGCTCGATGCCATAAAGCATTTCATAAGTGAGAGCAAAATTCTCACTCCTCTTACGTGAGAAGTTAACGAACGCTAATGACGCCGCCTTGCGAATAGTCTTCATCTTTCTTCAAAGGCGCCATCAAAACGATGCGCGTTCCTTGCCCGATTCTGGATTCGATCTCAATGCGGCCGCCGATGTGCGTGATCCGCTCGCGGATGCTGAAAAGGCCGAATCCCATGTCGCGCCAGCTGCGCGTCTCCAGTTGCCGGACGTCGAATCCAACGCCGCCGTCTTCGATCTCGATCAGAACCTGATCGCCTTTCCGGCCATGCGTGGCGCTGAATTTTTCGCCGAGCCATTCCAACGCCGGCGACAACCCCAATTCATACAGGATCGGCGGACTCAAATCCAGCGTCAACGACCGCATATCCTGAATCGTCTCTTCCAGCATGATTCGGATGGCTTCGGTCAGCTCGGCGATTTCGGCGGGCGCCGTGGCTTCTTTGAGCGCGCCGATCTTCATCCGCATGAGCGCCAGGGATTGGCCGATCTGATCGTGCAAGTAGGAGGCGATGCGTCGCCGTTCGCGCTCTTCGGCGATGGAAAGGTCCAGGGCCAGCGAACGCAACTGGGATTGATAAGCCAATAGTTTTTCCGTGGATTCGCGCAGCCGCTCTTCGGCCTTGGCTCGGGCAATCAGGGGGCCAATCTGATAGGCGATGGTTTCCAGTATCGTCCGCGCGCGGGCCGGCACATCGTCCGCGGTATGCGAGGCCACGTTCATGCAACCGATGACCTGCTCGTTGTTCAGGATCGGAATGACGCCCAAGGCGCGCAATCCTTCCCGGCGCTCGGCCTCGTTCAGCGTAGCGGCCAGCGCATGATGCCGCATGTATGCGGGTCGCCCCTGCAACACCAGAAGAGCATTGGGCGAGTCAGAGCCGTAAGAGCTTGCGCCACGAACGAACGCCGGGGACAAGCCTCGATGAGCCGCCAGACGCAAGCCTCCGCTCCCTTCCTCGCGCAGGTAAATCCCGCCGCTGTCCATCCCCGATATGCGCAGCGCCATCTCCAGGCACAACGAGAGCATCTCATCCAGGTTGGCGACCAAGCCGATGGCCAGCAAAAGGTCGCGTTGCGCCTGCATCATCTCCTCCGCCCGTTTGCGCTCGGTGATATCCATGTGGACGGAAATAAAGACCTTCCCGTATTCAGGATGATCGAACTTGGAAATGCTCGTGTAGCACCAAAAGGGCGCGCCATCCTTCTTGATATTTTGTTTCTCTCCGTGCCATACGCCGGTTCGATTCAAGATTTCCATGATTTCGCTTGCTATCTGCTCCGGGCTTTTGTTCGTGGGGGCATTGACCACGGAGATATGCTTCCCAATCAATTCGCCCAAGCCGTAGCCGAACATTTGCTCGAATCTCGTATTCGTGTAGATAATGGCGCCATCGCTGGCCCGGACAAGATTAAGGCCTTCGGATATGTTCGCTGCGATTTCGCTCTGCAGCCGCAACGCCGCCTCCGTCCGTTTGCGCGCGGTGACGTCTTGAGAGATGATGATCGCGCCCTTCGGGAAGGGCGAAATGGTTATGGATAGATATTTTTGCCGATACTTCAGTTCGGGAAACTCCTTTGACTGCCCCGATTGGATGCATTCCATCAGTTCGCCATGCATGTCGCGCTCATGTTTGCCGGCGTAGTCCTGATACATCACATCTCCGATATTCGGCAGCCTGTCGCCCGACCGTTTGCGGGCCAGATTTAACATGGTAACTTTCCCTTCACGATCCACAACGATCGTTTCGATGGGATTATGCTCAAATAAGGCCCGGCTAAATTCTTCCCTTTCTCGCAGCGCCTCCTCGGCCCGCTTGCGCTCGGTGATGTCGGTGGAAACCCCGCCGATCCCCCAGATCACGCCATGTTCATGTCGCAGTGGGAACTTGACCGTCAGAAACGTTGCGGCCTTGCCCTGGAAGATGCCCGCCTCCTCGAACTGTCGCGAGGCGCCGGCTTGGATGACCTGGCGGTCATTCTCCTCATCGCGCTCGGCAATCTCCAGGGGGAGAAACTCGTGTCGCCGCTTGCCGAGGAGCTCGGACGGCGACCGACCGACCAATTCCCCGATGGCCTTGTTGGCGACCAACAAATGCTCTTCTCGGTCGAACACGTAAACCAAAGCGGGGGTGTTGTCCACGATGGCTTGGAGCAGATCCTTGCTGGCTCGCAGGCGTTCCTCGCTCTCCCGCAGCGTCTCCGCCGTCCTTTTATATTTATCAATGTTTTGAAATATCCCGGCAAGTTTTACTATTTTACCGCCGCTGTAAACGGCTTTCCCAAGCGACCGCACCCAAATCTTCTCTTTGCTGCCTGAAGGAATAAAAAGGGATTCAAGGTCGTATGGTTCGCCCGTTTCCGCAACTTTCTTCAATGCTGCCTCTAAAGCAGGGATGAATTCGGGCGCATAGAATTTTTTGGCTTCTTCCAGCTTCGGCTTATATCCCGACTCGACTCCGTGTATCCGGAAGACCTCTTCCGTCCATAAGACCTCCTGAGTCGAAAGGTCAAGCTCCCAGCCTCCGACTTTGGCCAGTTCTCCGGTATCCCTTAGAAGCTGAGCGCTTTTCTTCAGCGCCTCCTCCGCCCGCTTGCGCTCGGTGATATCCCGAACGATTCCAAGCTCTCCCACTACTTTGCCGTCCTTTATCTGCGGCGTGGAGGTGAACTCCCCGACCAGGTACTCGCCGGACTTGGCAAGGATGCGCAATTCGTAAATCGGAAGCGTCTGGCCATTTAATGCCTTCTGGAAAGTCTCCTCGGCCAGCGGCAAATCCTCGGGATGCACCAGGGACGCAAAGGGCTTGCCCAGCCATTGCGCGCGCGGCCAGCCGGTGATCGCTTCAAACGCCGGGTTCAAGGAGGTCAGCGTTCCATCTTCGCCGGAGATGGTGTAAATGACGTCGGGCGCCGCTTCAACCAGCGAGCGGTACCGCTCTTCGCTCTCGCGCAGCGCCTCCGACGCCTGCCGTTGCGCCAGGGCCAGCGCCAGGTTATCTCCGGCTTGCTCGAGGAACGCAATTCTCTTTCTTTCCGCTTCGATTTCCAGCCGGGCCTGTTCGAGCGTCTTGTCTTGTATTTCTTGCCTGGTCGGGCGGATTGACTTCGATTGCGCCTTGGTTTTTTTCATGGCATGGCCTCGATTGCCGTATCAAGTTCCGGCGCCGCGCCGACGAATTGCTGAGTCAGCCTTTTCGTTGATTTCGATCGCCATATTTTAAAGAAAGCAGCATCGCCTCTACGAATATCAAGAGGATAAGACGTGAGATTGATTGGGTCAAATGAAAATCAGCTGAAGCAAAACCGCCCGGACCTTGCGATCCGGGCGGTTTGAATTTCTCTTATTCTACACTGCTTTTTGTGGAGCCACCGCCCGGGATCGAACCGGAGACCTCCTGCTTACCATGCAATTTTTGGAGTATTGTGTCTCAAGGCAAATTTAAGAAGACACCATTGCCTAAAAAACTGGTTGCGGCGCACGGGCGCTTCATATCATTCATGGAGCGTCCGCGGTCCTCGGTTGGTTGAAAAACTTTGGCGATGGGCCTGCGCGGCGAGGAGGAGCGCGAACTGCTCTCGCTGGCAGCCAAGGTTCCATTTGATGACCGCATCAACCAACAGGCTCGACTTGAAGATTTGTCGCGGGATCTCATGCGAGAATTTCTCCATGAGATTGGCAGCGATCTCGCCACAAAGACCACTTCGCTGCCCTTGGCCGAACTGGGCCGCCAAATGCATGTCATCGGCGGTCCCGATGAAGCGCCTTTCCCGCTCAATGTCGGACTGCTCTTCTTCAATCCGGAACCCCATCGTTTCTTCCCCGCCACTCAGATTGATGTCGTCTGGTTCCCTGACGGAGCGGGCGGCGACCGATTTACTGAAAAGACTTTCCACGGCCCTCTGCATCGCATGGTCCGCGAATCCCTCGATTACGTTCGCCGCAACTACCTGAATGAAACCATTATCAAGCATCCCGACCGCGCCGAGTCCACTCGCATAGAGAACTAAGGTACTCCCCAACGTTTAGAGAAAAAAGTGGGTCCATTAAGGTATCTTCAATGCGCAATCTGCAACAAGATCACCTATTGAATAAGTTCCGCTGGAGGGTTGTATACCTGGACAATAATTCTTGGTGTCGCAGTAATATGGGCCATAATCTGCTACACAAATGAATGCTCTCTCGCCGCACGTGATCTTATTATAGCGGCGCTTAGCTTCAACGATAAGTGAAATTATTATCTTTGAATTGCCTTCTATATCCTCCAGTAATCCGGCAGGAACCTTGACATAGTGATCAGGATGAGTACTTGTCTTGTAGGTTTCTTCGTCAATGAAGCGATGGGGATATATCCAGCGTTTTTCATCAGGCTTATTGATTCCTGTCTCGCCTATCATTGGAAAAAGGTCGAGGAGGCAATCCTGAATTGAATAATTCTCAAGCTGGGATAAATAATCGGGAGACAGTATTGTTACGTAATCTGGGAAAAGGCTATAATACATGTATTCAGAACATCTGACTTCCTTCGATGCAGGCAGACTGGAGTTGTCAGCAGAGCGCTCTGAATTACAGTGCGTCTTTAATTTGCCCATGATGGCCTCAATCCCAAAATCAATTTAACTAGAACCTGGATATGCTACTCTTTCAATGCCTCAGCGATGGATTGGAATTGTTCGAGGGCGGTTTGGAGGTCGTCGGCGATTTCTTTGGCCAGGATGGCCGGATCGGGCAGGTCTTCGGAATCCTCAAGGCTCTTGTCCTTCAGCCAGAAAATATCGAGGTTGACCTTGTCGCGCTTGATGAGTTCATCATACGGAAAACAGCGCCAACGGCCTTCGGGGTTGGGAATTGCTGATTGCGGATTACGGATTGCCGATTGGGAATCGCCTCTTGCGGATTGCTGTTTGCTGATTTCAGATTTCAAATTTTAGATCTCAGATTTCCTGCTCCGAGCTCTGGACTTTGAGGCTTGAGTGGATTTCCTGCCGCCGGCCCTGCTTCCCGTCTCGAATTCCTCAGGCGAACGCCAAGTAGGCCTGCGGTTTTCGCGCGGTTCGCCAGGGAGGTAGCAGGCGACGAAATCATCCAAATCCGCGCGCTTCAGCGGATTCGTCTTCTGGGTGAAGCGCATGTTTGTCCGCAGGTCATAGACCCAGAGTTCCTTGGTCCATGGCTTTTCTTGCGCGGGCTTGGCGTCGAAAAAGAGGACGTTGGCCTTCACGCCCTGCGCGTAGAAGACCCCCGTCGGCAGGCGCAACAGCGTATGCACGTCAAACTGCCGCAGCATGTTTCGCCGCACCGTCTCGCCCGCGCCGCCTTCGAACAACACGTTGTCCGGCACAACGATGGCGCAGCGGCCGCCGATCTTCAACAGCGTTTTGACGTGCTGCAAAAAGTTCAACTGCTTGTTCTTCGTCGTTGTCCAGAAATCCTGCCGCTCATAGGCGTGCTCCTCTTTTTCGAGGTCGCCTTCCTCATTGACGATCGAGATGCTGGACTTCTTGCCGAAAGGCGGATTCGTCAGGATCAGCGAGAAGCGCTCGCCCGGGTCGCTGGCCAGCGAATCCACGCCCGAGCGAATCGGGCACGGGTCGGCGTTGATGCCGTGCAGATAAAGGTTCATGATGCACAGGCGCGCCGTCGCCGGGACGAGTTCCCATCCCTTGACGAACGACTGTCGCAGATGTTTTTTC
The DNA here is from genome assembly GCA_026398575.1 of Candidatus Sumerlaeota bacterium. Next base: position 9,092 of record JAPLSP010000088.1, read on the forward strand.
TGATCGGGATTGAGCCGCGCGCCCCAACGCCCGGCGACGGATTGATGCGCCGCCAGCAGGAAGCCGCCCGTCCCGCACGCCGGATCGCAGACCGTGTCTTCGGGCGTGGGTTGTGCGCCACGTCCACGATGGCCTTGATCAGCTCGCGCGGCGTGAAGTATTGCCCGGCGCCCTTGGGCGATTCCTCCGCGCTCTTGTTCAGCAAGCCCTCGTAGATGTCGCCCTTCACGTCCGCATCCAACGCCGACCAGTTCTCTGCGCCGATCAGGTCCACGATCAGCCGCTTGAGCGTCGCCGGATTCTGAATCTCGGGGCGCGCCCGCTTGAAGATTTCGCCCAGCATCCCCGGCTTGCGGCCCAGTTCTTCGAGCAGATGGCGGTAGTGAACCTCCAGATCGTCGCCATCGCGCGCAAGCAGGCTCGGCCATCCCAACTCCGGCGGCACAATCGGCTTGCGGTTATACGGCGGCTGCGTCATCTCGTGCGCCATTTTCAGGAAGAGCAGAAACGTGATTTGCTCCGTGTATGCCATATACGAAAGCCCGTCATCCCGCAGCACATGCGCGAAGTTCCAGGCCTTGTTGACAATCTGCTGGCTTGCGTTATTGCCCATGAGTACCCTCAAATTTGAGATTCCTTGGCCGTTATCCTCTCGATCTCTTCTTTGCGTTGCTTGATGCGCTCATCGAGATCCCAGTGAACCGCATCCAATACGGGCCGGTCTTGAGCCTGTTTGAGAATATCCAGGGCTTGTTTCATATCCTGCCGCGATGGATTCGCCAAACACAAAGCGTCCGCCCAACAGACGTAACCATTTGCGCGGTAAGGAAAATCGCGGATCATCTCTTGGAAAATGGCTTCGCCTCTGTCCTTTTGGCCCGCGAAAAATAGAAAAGTTGCCATATCCGACTGGGTGCTTTCCAATAGCAAGGGGCTCTCATCGGGAAATTGCGCCAGGAATTCCTCGCAAAATCGGATTCCAAGACGGGCGTATTCCGCGTTCTGGTGTGCGACGCGGAGAAGCGTCTCGATGAAATCCGTGCACCAGTTGAAAAGGCTTTGATAGCCGTTGAAAACCTTGAGCGCATCCGCGCACTCGCGCATGCCTGACGTGAAGCGGGGCCGAAGCGCGTCCCATACCCGCTGCCATAATTCAATGGCGCAATGCGGAGGATTCCCATCGCGAGAATCATATCCTTCCTGCATCCAGTCGTCGAGCATCTCCATGGAAGGCCTCGCCGGGCAATAGCGCTTCCACAGTTCGCACGCGGCGAAGCAGACGAAATCATCGAGAAAGTCGCCCTGCCGCCGATCCAATCGCGCAGCCCATACATCGCCAATCTCCCAGGCGGAATAAGTCCCGCGGGCAAGGCTCAAAAAGGTTTCCGGCGATGGATCAATCTTGAGGTCTTGAAGCCGGCGGCAAATCTCCTCCGTGCTGAGCGCCAGCACTTTGAGCCGCGTCCACCGCTTGTCAAACCGTTCGCGCTCCTCCGGCGACATATCTTTTATAACGGCCGCCCCATGCCGCTCGACCATCCTTGCGATCACATAAGGATGGAAATCAGAGTATGCGTCCTCCGGTTCATATATGGCCTCCGGTTCCTCATAGCGCAAAGCCTCGGCGCCAGGAAATGCCGGTTCTCTTTCATCAGTCTCCTCGGGCGCCGGAAATGCCCTCTCTTTGCCCCAACAGCACTTCTTATATTTCTTCCCGCTCCCGCAAGGGCAAGGATCATTTCGTCCGGGTTTGTTGGCCATTATATATCCTCATCAAGATTTCTCTACGCTGCGTAAAGCGCATGATTTTCGTCTTTCCTGATATTGCCTCTCCAGATTATTCCACATCCGCGCCGGCACACCGGTCGCGCGCTCCAGTTTGATCGCCGTCTCCTGCGACAGCGGATGCGTTCCCTGAATGATCTGGTTGATTGTCTTTTTATCGAGTCCGCACCGGACAGCCAATTCCGCCTCGTCTATACCAAGCGCCTCAATGGTCTCGCGCAGCGTCTCCCCAGGTGGCACGGCATAATCTGGCTCGTGCGCATAGCATATTTTCCGCGCCATGGACAGACTCCCAGTTCTATTGATAGATCATCAAATGAGAATTCCGGTTCCCCTCTTCGTTTTTTTTAAGTAATTTGGTATGCCTTTAGCCGCGCAAAATGGGCACATAAAATTCTGTTCGGCACAGGCAGCGAAGGCAAGGCGAAAACATCCTGCGGCGCGTGGATGAC
>JAPLSP010000160.1 GCA_026398575.1 Candidatus Sumerlaeota bacterium
AACCGCACTCCAAATACTGGCGTCCATCCTATCCGCATAAATCTCCCCCTTTAATGCTTCTCTCCAGAGGCCCAGGTAACAGCGCGGCGGATGAAGTCTTCGAGGCCTTTGGTTTGCTCTGGATGCGGGCTGATGCAGACAACCCGGCCTTTGCCACAAGTCGAAGCGATAATCGCCGGCGAGCCCGTCATCACTCCCGCCGGCGTATTATTCTTCGCCATTTCCGTCCGGAAGATCGCCCACGTTTGATAAGGTGGGAGATCCTTCGCCGCGGCGGGCATCAGGATCGGACCATTGACATAGAGAATCTCGAATGGGCCTGAGCGATCACCCAGCGTCTTGCGGCCTTCATCCGTCAGTTCGGCTTTCACCGTGCCGCGTCCGCGCCGCCACAGCGGCGAGACCGTCTTGGCGTTGATAATCTTCAACCCCCATGAGAAATCAGCCGCCAGAAAGGCGCCCGCGCAGATGCCGATGTAGCCGCCGCCCCGCCGGACGAACTCCTGCATATTCTTGCAGCCCGCTTCGGTCAATCCCTTGCTGATCCCCTTGCCGGTTCCGCCGGGAACAATCACCACATCGAACTGCTCCAGGGCGTTGTTGATGATGTCATCCGGCCCGATGCGAGCAACCCGCATCCCGTCCGTATGACTGAGTATCTCATCAATATGCGACGCGCCCGGGCCGCCGGTCCCTTCCGCATCGTAAACAGCGACCCAGGCAGCGCGGGGATCGCTCTTGCGTCCGGTCATCTGATAAACGCTCGTCGTGGCGTCAATCATGCCCAGATGGGTGAGGAGGCAATGAATCATGATGCGCTGCTGGCGAACCCGCAGCGACAGCGCCTGGCTCTTGGTGGTCGTTTCGAGGATCATGGCGCGCGAGCCGAGGCGGGCGCCGGCCGCGCAGGCAAGGCTGCCGTTCGCCGGTTTTTCAAGGCGGAGGAATTTCAACGTTGGACTCGTGATCGCGGCGTTGACAGCGTCCAGCATCAGGCCGGCTGCGCGATCCGTTTCAGCCGAGGGGAAAACGGTCAGGCTGGCGCCAGCGCTTTTGGGGTTGAGGCGGCTGAAGTCCTGTCCTTCACGCAGTTCCAAAACCCAGTCTGGTTTTTGCTCCTGGATCATCCGCCAGATAGCTTGAGCCCCTGGATGAAGCGCAGGCGCCCTTTCGCCGGTCCTGGGAAAGCCATAAGCAAGATCGTCATTCTTTGCGGTCCCACCCGCCGCTTGCGCGGACGCGGTCGGAACAGATGGATTGGCGCGCGGCAGGATAATGAGTTTCCCCCTTGCGATGCGCCAATAGCGGACTTGCTCGGCGACATAGGCGCCCGCCGGCTCATCGCTGTTCTGTCCGGCGACAATTGCGATCGTCGGTCCCTTGACGCCGCTGTCCAGCGCATAGCAGGGCGTCGTCCAAGAGCTTCTTTCGGGCAAATCCATGGAATGAGATATGCCGAGCGTGGCCGTGGAAGCGGAGACAACGCCTTCAATTAAGAGCAGGATAATGAGCGCGATGGATAGGCGCAAGTGGGCAAAAGAATTCGCAAGGCTACGGAGATTTTTCGCCATAAATAACCCTCTCGCAAATAGGATTTTCGCGACGCCGCGCAAGCATCCAAATCCCAGTCTATGTCAATGCGGCTTCTCTCTCAAGCGCGAATTCAGAAGGCGCAAGCGGCGTCTTTTGCGCATTGCTAATACGGAAAGGGATTGACCGGCCTGATTCGCGCCACATACCCTCGCGCAAGAAGATGAGATGGGAGACAGCAGGCGGATCTCTTTTTATTTTTCTGATTTGGAGCGCACAGGATTTATCATGTTTGAGCGTTGGATACGGCGCAGCATCGCCGGCGCGGTTTGCGGTTTGACGATTACGATTTTCGCTTATGCGCATGATTGGCCGCAGTGGGGCGGCGCGAACAGCCGCACGATGGTCTCGGATGAAAAAGACATTCCATCGGATTTTTATCCCGGTAATAAATTGCCGGATGGAAGTTTCGATCTCTCGACCTCCAAGAACATTAAATGGATTGCGCAGCTGGGCACGGAATCTTACGGGAACCCAACCGTCTCGGGCGGCAAGGTATTCGTCGGGACGAACAACGCCTTCCCCCGCAACCCCAAATACAAAGGCCAGCGCGGCGTGGTTTATTGTTTCGAGGAGGCCACGGGCAAGCTTCTCTGGCAATTGGCGGTTCCGCTGCTGGACAGCAAACCTCCGCATAATATGAACGGCGCTTCGCTGGGGATCTGCTCCGCGCCGACGGTCGAGGGGAACCGCGCCTACGTCGTCACCAATCGCTGCGAAGTTCTTTGCCTGGATGTCAACGGCATGGCGGATGGCAACGACGGCCCATTCAAGGACGAAGGCTTCTATTTTGCGCCGCCCCGTGAGCAAATCCTGAATCCTGAAATCGAGGTCAAAGGCGGAGCGGCCTATGTCAAGCCGGGAACCAAGCCACTCTTTATCGTCAAGCCCGCCGCCGAGCCGGTCCCGCTCGAACCGACGGACGCGGACATCATCTGGCGATACGACATGCAGAATGAATTGGCGATCTGGCCGCAGGACGTCTCGAACTGCTCGGTTCTGATTTACGGCGATCTGCTTTTCACCTCGACGTCCAATGGCGTGGACAAATCCCACAAAAACGTTGCCTCGCCTTTCGCCCCCACGCTGATCGCGCTGGACAAGAAGACCGGCAAACTCGTGGCGATGGACGATGCGAATCTGGGGCAGCGTATTCTGCACGGGACCTGGTCCGCGCCAACCGTGGCGCGCGTCGAGGGGCGCGATCTGATTCTTTTCGGCGGCCCCGACGGCGTTTGTTATGCGTTCGATCCCAAGCCTGCGCCGGGAGGCAAGGACGGCGCCGGCGTGCTTAAACGGGTCTGGTGGTACGACTGCAATCCGGCGCGCGCCCGCTTCAAGACACGCGCCGACGCGCGCTATCGCCAGACCGGCGGCCCCAGCGAGATCGTCGCCACGCCCGTCCTCTATAAGGATCGCGTTTACTGCTGCATCGGCGAAGACCCGACGCACGGCGTGGGTCCGGGGCTTTATTCCTGCTTCAAAGCGGGCGGCGCCGGCGACATCACCGACAAGGCCAAAGTCTGGGAGTTCGCCGGCATCAACCGCGGCTATTCGACGGCGTGTATCGCCGAGGGGTTGCTCTTTGTGGGCGACACCTCCGGGATGATCTACTGTCTGGACGCCGACACCGGCCGGCTGTACTGGAAGCAGGACGCGGGCGGCGAGATATGGGGCTCGGCATATTATGCGGACGGCAAGGTTTTCATCGGCGCCAAGAACGGGCTGCTCTGGATTTTCGCCGCCGGCAAGGAAATGAAAATCCTGAGCAAGGTGAATCTCTACTCGCCCATTCTATCCACGCCGATCGTGGCCAACGGCGTCCTCTACGTCGCCACCGGCCGGCGCCTGTTCGCGATCCAGGAGAAAAAATAGAAGCAGGCGAATCAGGCGGCAAGAACTCACCAACGGCATCGCCGGACCACCTTATGCCAAAGACGTCCCCTACCAATGAGGCACGAGTTGGATAATGGCGGAAGAACGCCTCGCATTATTATTCTCAGTTTGTGCTACAGGCTTGGATTCGCAATTCGGCCTATGAACAATATGCAGCCTGAACGCATGTCGCGAATCAGGAAGAGGAATGGATGATCGGTCTTGAATACTGGGACTGGGGGGAGGGCCTCCTCCATCGCCATTGGCGCCAGGCCGGTAGCTGCTGCTGCTTCCGTCCCTTCCTCATTCACGTCCACATAGGCCCTATGGATCGCCGCGTTAATATGGAGCGGTTCCTTGCCGCCATTCATTCCGCTGAAATCAGCGCTCTGAGAAAACGCCAACGGCATTCCCATCGCCGAAAGCGTTTTATTAAGGTCGAATTGCGATGTGGTCTTGAATTTCGCCAATATCACATTGACTTTCTTATTTTCAAGTTTGGGCAATAAGTCCGCCAGTTTCTCTACAGAGAGCATTTTCTCGGCGGTCGCCAATCCATTCCTGGCTGCAGGCAATAGGATGAGCATGGAAAGGGCGTTTCCCTTGTAAGGCAGCTCGATTGCCTGAAGACCTTTTCCACTGTAGTAATTGAATCGCTCTTCCTGCCACATCATTGGTGTTGCGACAGTCCTATGGCCTTCAAGATAAAACATCTCGTCCTGTGTCTGCGCTTTATCGAACGAACCAACCCAGAAGCCTTTGAAATAGACGGCGTTAGTGAGAACCAGCCGCGTCAGACTATCAAGAACTCCCGGAGAAATCAGATCTTTGATCTTGTTCCGTGTTTTCATTTCGACCCACTGATTAATCCTCTGGCCGGCGCTCGTGGAGTCTTTAATGAAATCCACTTCTGAAAAATCCGCATGAAAGTCTTTTCTCAGCGGCTCAATGAATTCCGGCATGAACCCGCCACCCGCCTGCGCCCAGAGAGCATTGGCGACCGTGAGATCATAGCTTTGATTTCCGTCTTTCGCGTTGATACTGGCAAGATGAGCAATGCAGGCCTTGCAGACCCAATCAGTATCCGAGATTCGATCCGGCGCAAAAGCGAGCGCCGCCGCCATTTCTTCGGCCGTTTTGCCACGGGCGCCTGTGTAGGTCATCGCCAATGCAATTGAGATACTCTCGGGAGAGCAAAAAAGATTGCCCGGCTGATCCTTCAGCTTGCCATATAGATTGAACGCAAAGCGATTGATGGCCTCGGCCATGACGTCAAGTTTCGTATGAGGCATAACCTTTGCCTTTCCCCCTGCAACCGGCAAAAAGCGCCCAAAAGCGCAGCGCGCAGAAAACAAGCGCCATGGCAGCCCAATTATCCTTCTGATGGCCTGAAGGCGGATCATATTCTGTACTGCGCCCTATTCTTCGAAGGCAACCCTTTAGCGATGCGCCGTAGGCCGCTCGATCCGAG
>JAPLSP010000073.1 GCA_026398575.1 Candidatus Sumerlaeota bacterium
AGTCATCCCTGTTCGTTCATTACCGCGTCATCCACGCGCCGCAGGATGTTTTCGCCTTGCCTTCGCTGCCTGTGCCGAACAGAATTTTATGTGCCCATTTTGCGCGGCTAAAGGCATACGAAATTTCATTATGCTCGATGACGTTGTTCCAGGCATGGCCGATCCAAACGCCCACCGCCGCGGGAAATATGCGCCCGCAGCGCGATAAGGTTGTCTCGAATGATCGTTCCACTCGACCATTTGCGTTTGTCCGGTTCATCGCCCAGGCGGATCGGCCCGACTTTGACGCCGCCCGCTCCGAGGTCGAACAGTTCGCATCCGACGACGCGATTGCCGTGGCAGCCGTCGCCCCAATCCACGGCGTAGGTCGCCGTATGGCGGATGACGCAGCGTTCGAGCGCGCAATCGCGGGCTGCGCGCGCCGTAACGGCGGCATCAATGGCCACGTCCGCTTGCGGGAAGCCGTAGCCGCGTTCGGGAGTGTTCCAGGCGTTGTGCGCGAGCGTCAGACCGCGCAGCGTGATATGCTCGACGTAGGCGCCGCCCGCCAGGTCGCCGCTGAAGAGCACAACCTGCGCAAGGCGCGGCGCGATGACGCGCGCCCGCTTCATATCCTCGCCCGGCTTCGCCAGGTAAGTAAGCACGCCCGTCTTTCGGTCGAGATACCATTCGCCCGGCTGCGTCAGCGCCTCGCGGACGTTTTCGGCGCGATACCACGTCGCGCGCGTCAGGGGTGCCTGGTCATGGCTGTGCGACGGCCCGCGGAAGGTGACAAGGTTTTTCGCTGCGTCCACCTCTTTGATGCGCAGGCGGTCCATGGTCCAGAGGTGAAAGGTTGTGACCTCAACGTCGCCAAGGCTTTGCCAGTCCGCATGAATATCGCCGGGATGAAAATAAAAGCGATCCGGCTCCGTGCCTTTCGTAGGCGGCGCCTGCTTTGCGATAAAGTGATAGCCCTCTTTCGGCAGGATCGGACGGAACCGCCGCTGCTCGTTCACATAGAGTTGCGAGAATTGCCATTTGCCCGCCGCAACGTCGGGAATCTGCGTCTCCCATCGTCCCGGCGTAACCTCGCGCCAGTTGGAGATGAGCGTTCCGCCGCTCAAGATCGGCTCCTCGCCCGCCGACGCCTCATAGGCGATGGGCGCCTGCGCCGCGCCGGAATCCAGCGGCTCAAAGACAAGCGTTTGCGGAAGAAAATACAGCCCGCCGCGCGCCCGCACCGTGACGGCTTCGCGCAAGGCGCCGGCCTGTTTTATCTTTCGAATTTCGTCTCGCGCCCGGGCGAACGAGGCGAATGGCCCGTCTGTTTTCCCCGCATTCGGTTCGGCGAGTTTTCCGGACCAGGCGTCATTGCCGTTCGGCGCGACGTATAGGATCGCCGCCGGCGCAGCGCAATGAATGAGCGCAAAAAGACACAGGCAGCCAACAAAGGCGCGACGGTTCATATTGAGTTTGCGCTCCACGCAGTTAATTCGATGAGATATTTCGCCTGGAAATAAATGTATTGCGGTTGGAAACGGCGCCAGCATTTGGAGTGCGGTTGCTCGCTGCCGCTTTTGCTACGCCAATCTAATAGAATATCGAAGCAAAAGCGGCAGCAAGCAACCGCACTCCAAATGCTGGCGCTCCGCCCATCCGCATTAATCTTCTCTTCCTTGCCTCAATAGTGGGGGTGAAGACATATCGGCTCATGAACAAATGCAAGCGCCTAATAAATCTTGATCGGGGTTTCGGCGCCTTTGCGTTCGGCGGAGACGTAGGCGCTGTAGATTGTCGAGATGCAGTTGGCCGCCAGGTTCGAGTTGCTCTCGACCGGTTCGCCGTATGCGACCGTGCGATAGAACGCCTCGATCTCCTGCGGGTAGCCGGTGAACCAATCCTAGTCGGGCGAAGGATTCGTCCAGCCCTGCTTGGTTCCGATCTTCTCGACGACGTAAACGTCCTTGAAGTTCGCCTCCACGGGATTATAAGCGGCCATCGCCGTGTTGGGGTTGATGTTGCAGAAGGTGCGGTGATTGTTCGCTCGACGTAGTTGTGGATGCCGCCGAGGATGATGTCGGAGGCGAAGACGTTGGCGATGGTTCCATCCTCGAAGACGACGTGCATCATCGAGAAATCGTCAATGTCGTGGTAGTTGGAGCGAATGTGGCCTTCGTCGCGGAAGGTTTTCATGCGCGTCAGCGCGTGGACGCGCGCCGATACCGTCGAGGGCTGGATGGGCTTGCCGTTGCGCGCGATGCCTTCGATGCGCTTCAGGTAAAGCGCGGCGGTCAGCGGATGGACGCCTTTGCCGATCATGACGCCGCCGCCGGAGAATTTCCACTGCGCGTAAGAGGCGGCGTGCGAGCCGGAGTGCGACTCTTCGGCGTGAATCCACAGGATCTGCGCGCCGGTCTTCTCGATGATCTCGCGTTCTTTCTGAACGGAGGGCGCATAGACCCAGTTTTCGGCGTAGAGGATTTTTCCTTTGCTCTTTTTTTCGGCGGCGATCATGCGGTCAATGCTCGCGAGCGCCTCTTCACGCGCCTTCTCCCTCGAACAGGTGTCGCCGTTGAAGGAATCCGTGCCGTCGCCAAAGTAACCGGTCAGCGGCTTTTCGACGATGGCGAACCTGTCGCGCTTGAGGGCTTCGAGCGCAACGGATTCGTGCGACGTGGCCGTTACGCAGACGTGAACGACGTCCACCTCGTCAAGCATCGCATCGAGCGTGTCGAAGCATTTGATGCCTCGCTTCTCGGCGTAGGCTTTAGCCTGCGGCGCGTCAATCGCAAAGACGCCGCGCACTTCTACATTGGTTCCATAAACCTTCTGCACGGCTTCGTAATGAAACGAAGCGCTGAATCCCGCGCCCGCGATTCCGCATCGTACGGTTTTTTTGGTCTTCATCGAATGGCTCCTCTGTTAATTTTTGCAAGTTGGCTACCGAATTTAGAGATCGTCTTCATTCAATTCCGCAAGTTTCAAGAGATGCAGCAGCAAGCCGCGCTTGAGCGGGTGATTGGCATGAATGGGGACCGAGAGGCGGATAATGCTTCCTTCTCGCGCGTAGATATGATGGCTTCCATGGATACGCCGAAGGCGCCATCCGTGGCGTTCCAGCGCCTTGGCCAGCTCCTTGCCAGAAACAGATTTCATACGGCGATTTCCATCACATGGGATTTGGCATCGGCGGCGCGCTCTTCCACTTCCACCGATAAACATCCCTCTACCGCCTCATAAATATTAGCCAGCAATTCCTCAAAGGTTTCGCCCTGTGTGACGCAACCGGGAATACTGGGCACTTCCGCCCAATAACCACCTTCTTCAGCCTCGTGAATAACAACTTTTACTTTCATGGCAAGGCGCTCTCCAAGAAAATTCCGATCGCTTTCCAACGTCACCGTTATATGTATTTATGATATTGCATTCATGTTCTGAGCGCTAGCTGCCGATTAGATAATCGAGTCCGCCAAACAGGTGATTTATGGGCGATCTCTCCGTCAGCGCTGCATCGAATTTTCAGAACACCATGCTCGGAATCAAGATTAACGCCGCAGTTATGAAGCTGGCCAAGAGCAAAACTGAACAGGATGGGCAAGCCATATTGGAGCTCATTCAATCCGCGGCTTCCGTCACGCAACCAGCGCCCTCCTCCGGGTCAGTCGGGCGGAGCATCAATGTTGTGGCCTGAAGCCCTGGCCGCAATAGATTTTTCATGAAGCCTTCAGCCGATATGATTGAGCGAGATTCAGTACTCACTCAATCCATGAGCATTAGCTCGTAAGCATCCCTCAGATTTTCTTCCAGTTCATTAAGGGTTCTGCCTTGCGTCATGATTTCGGGATGCTCCTTAAGCTTTCCGAGCCAGAATTTATCGCTCTTCCAATAAATCATGGTCATTAGGGTTTTCATTGGAGTTTTCATTTGAGCCTCGCTCTGATCTCGCGGAATACTTCATCCGCCGGGCGGGCGGTCATGCGGCCTTGTTTGTAGGCTTGATATCGCCGCAACGATTCCTCAACGCATAAGCGCTCAGCCTCCGCTTCATCTATCTCGTCCATACTACCGATCAGTTGCTGCGCAAGCGCCGCTCTTTTGTCGCCTGAAGCCTTGGTCACATTATTCTCTCCAAGTTATGGGACCTATGGGACTCATGGGACCTATGAGAGGCTTGAAAATTCGGGAAAGGCAATATTCCCTTACTTAATGATCACTCCCTCGCAGCACCAGTTGGCGTCTTTGGAACCAGCGGCTTTGGTGAATTCGAGCGTCAGCAGGCCGTCGGAAACCGTTGTCTTGAACGTGAACTCCTTGACCTCGCCGGCCGCGGTTGTCGCATTCGGCACAACCACCTGCCCTTGCGCCTTGACCTGCATTTTGTCGTGGCCGCTTTGCGTGTCGCCCAGGTAAACCGTCACGGTATGCTCGCCGTTGGAGAGTTTGACCATGAATTTGCGCGGGGCGGTGTCCAGGATGAAATCGCGCGTCAGGTTCGTGCCGGCCGTGCGTTCGCGCGTGCCCCCCGGCGGCGTCTGCCAGCCGTATTCCGTTTCTTCGCCGAAGAGCATGGCGGGGTCAACGCCGATAAATCCCTCCATGACCGGGGCGCCTTTGGGCTGGAAATCGAATTTCAGCGCCTTGTCCAGCTTCATTGTCTGGATGGCGAGTTCGGCTTCCTTGCCTACTTCGGCGTCTTTGACGAGGCTTTCGGCCAGCTTCATCGCTTCGGGACACTTGACGGCGGGCAGCGCGCCCAGCACAGCGCGCTTTTCATCCGCGCGTTTGGCCATCGTGATTGCGTCGGAGAGAAGCGCGACGTTTTCTTTCGAGGAGCGTTTGGAAGGCAGCGCCACTAACTGGATGAATCCACGCAGCGCAAGGATTTGAATGCTCTGATCGGCGTCGTTTTTGGCCAGTGCGCGCAGATCGTCCAGCGGCGCGGCATCGGACCAGCCGGACAAGGCCTGCACGCCGGCTTTGCGAAGAGCGGCGTTGGCGTTGGCGGCTTTGATCTGCGCGCGAACGGCTTCGAGCGCTTTGGCGCCGCCGATGGTTTTCAAAGCCGACAGCAAATTGATTTTCGCGTCGTCGCCGGCCTTCGCCATGCCCTCGATGACCGGCGTGGCGCGTTCCTCGGCGTTCTCATTCTTTGCGGCGGCCATCGCGATCGTCTGCTCCAGCGCGCGCCGCTGCGAGGCTTCCTTGGCGGCGATCAGCAGGTCAACCAACTTGGGCAAATCCTTGGGGCCGGCCAGGTCGCTCAGCGCCTTGGCCGCCGCTTTGCTGATCGCAGCGTCGGCGTCCGAGGTCGCCGCCAGCAGCGCGGGCGTGGCCTCGGAACAGTTGCGCGCGGCCAACGCGCGGATAAGGGCGGCGCGCGCCTTGGCATCGCCGCTCTGCATCGCCTTGATCATTGCCGGGTTGACATCCGCGCCGCCGAGGCGTTCCAGGCTGCCGGCGGCTTCGGTCGCGACGGCGCCTTCGCCCCCGGCCTGTTTGGCAAGCAATTCGATTTCGGAAGCGCCGCCCAGCGCGCCCAGAGATTTAACGGCCGCTGCGCGCACGGATTCATCCGCGCTCTCGACCGCTTTGATCGCGGCGGAAGCAGCGGGCTTATAGCGGCCCGCCGCAAGAGCGTTGAGGACGGCGACCTGGATGTTCGGCGCGAAGGCGGGCAGACCCTCCGTCAGCGCTTTGGCCATTTGCTCGCTCGGCGCATCGGCAGCGAGTTTGACGGCCATCAATTGGAGCGCGGGGTCCTTGTCCTTGAGGAGCGCGAGGATGGGGCCTGCGGCTTTTTCCGGCGCCGCCTGCGACAAACCTTTGAGCGCCGCCAGACGGACGCGCATAGGCTGATCGGCGCCCGACAAACTGGAGCATATCGTTTCGGCTTCGGCTTTATTGCCATCTTTCAAAAGGTGGGCGGCGCAGGCCAGGCAGGCGTCTGTTTTGGCCAGTTCGAGGGCGGCGGGCGCTTTGAGCGCGAGCAGCGCTTTGGCCGCTTCGCCCGAGCCGATGCGTCCCATGGCCACGATTGCGGCCTCGGCGGTCGGCGCGTCGGGAGCGGCGGCGAGCGGCGCCAGAACGGCAACCGCCTTGGCGTCGCGCCGCTGGCCGAGCGAGTTGATGACGCCGATGCGCCGCGCGCCCGAAATCGCCGCAATGGCGTCGCGCAAAACCTCATCGGCTTTGGGCGAGGGAATCCGTTCGAGCGCAAAGCGGGCGGCGTTGGCGAGATTGTCGTCTTTGCCTTTCAGCATTTCCGCAAGAACGGGAATGGCGTCATCCGCCGCAATGAGCGACAGCTGCTCGCAGACGAATTACTTGCAGGCATAAGAGGCGTCCGACTTCAGCAGTTCGATCAGGCGATCGGAGAGTTTTTTGCGATCCGCCGGCGATTGATAGGAAGCCAGGACGAGCTGTTCGATGGCGACAGTCGCTTTGCGCGACTGTCCGTAGTTGTATTTCTTCAGGTCGTCAATGATCTTGTCGAGGTCGGCCATGGAAGCGGTTTTTTCCGCCACCGCTGCTTTGCCTTTGCCCCCTGGGGAGGCTTTCGAGGCCGCTTCTTCCTCGGCTGCGGCGTCTTGCACGCCGACGGCCGGTTTGGCGGCGGGCTTGGCGGCTTTGGCTTTGGCCTGAGCCAGCTGCATTGGCTGCGGCTGATTCTCCTGCACAAGGCCGGTCACGCCTTCGGGGGCGTTCTTGCCCTCGGCGGGCTTGGCGGCGGCCTTGACCGCGGGCTTTGCTTCTTTGGGCTTGGGCGCCGGCGCCGGCGTCAGGTCAATGTCCGGGCTTGCGGTCAGCGGCTTGCTCGCGGCGTTGGGGGCGTATTGCTTGAAGAGGTCGGCGATGCCGGCTTCCTTCGTGTCACCCGCGTGAACGATGACGCGATACTTCAACGTGAATTTCTCGCCTTTGGGGATTTTTATCGCGCCGCCCTTGAGCCACTGCATCGGCGTGGGAGAAAAGAAGCCATAGTCGCGCGTGAACCACGGCGAGGGATACCAGCGATTGTCGGGATTCTCCAGGATCGCCATGCCTTCCGTGACTCCGTCGCGCGCCCCGTAAAAGTCCATCCAGGGCGATAGGACGCCGAAGGTGTCTTTTTCGCTCGATTTGCCTTCCGCATTGATCAACACCCCGCCGCGCGATTTTTTTTCATGGTCCGTCACGCACAATTCCGGCGTCATGCGGCCTGAAAACAGCGAATGGTTCGATTTTTGGATCGTGAGATCGGTCAGCGGATCGAGGGTAATATCGAAATCAATGAAGCGCAGCGCCGGGCTGGGCGCAGTGATCGTGACTTTGCGCGTGTCACGAATGATGGGGTCTTTGCCGGTGGGCGTCCAGAGGCATTCGTCGGTGAAGACGGCGCGCTCGCCGGCGGCCTCGACGAGCTTGGCGCCTTGCGAAACGATCCGTCCGACTTTCAGATTGACCGACCAATAATCCACGCCGTTGACGCGGTCGCAACCGAACCACAGCGAGTTATGATGCGGATACGGCGGCATCGTTTCGAGCGTGACCGTCTTGCCGGATTTGGGTCCGATAACGGGATAGAAGTAGGGCTTCTTCAGCGACGCGGAGAAGGAAGGTCTCTTCAGCGCCTCGCCGAAAATATAAGTTGTGAAGGGCTTGCCGCCCACGTCAATGACAACCTGGCCTTGATCAATCTTGGCCGATACCGGTTCGGCGGCAGAGCCGGGCATGGCGGCGCCAAGGAATATCAGCGTGAACGCCAGCAAAGCGACATAACGGAATGGAGATGAGCATCCGGATGCATTAAGACCGAGATGACTGATGCTTGTTTGGTGATTAATCATGGCGACTCCCTTGGTAATGTTTAAAATAAATACAGCAATATGCTGATGATTCATGACAGAATTGCTTTTTTCTTTTGAGCGCTTTTTGAAAGGTCCACAAGTCGCTCAGGCGGCAATTGTTTCTCCAACTCGCGCAAGCGCTCGCAAAAAGCGTGAAAATCATAACCGCATTCTCGAGCCTTGCGATCGCTTGCGGCGCGTATTTCCTCGATGATTGGATCTTTCCACATTTGTCTTCCCTCATTACAGGTGCCACGGCGCGCGCATGGGGCGCGACAGCATCCGGTCGGCCTCCGGGTCGCCTACGAAGCGCTCGATGTCCGGGTTCCATTTCAGTTTGCGCTTGAGGCGGATGGCGATATCGGACAGCAGACACACCGAGCAGGTGCGATGGCCGACCTCGACGGGGGCGACGGTTTCGGCGCGCGTCCGGATGCAATCAATCAGGTTGCCTTTGTGGCTGGTGCTGTTATAAAGATGAATTTCGTTCGGGCCGATCACCGAGGTCAGCAGCGATTTGGGATTCGCGTCAATCCCGCCGCGCGTCACCCAGACCCAGCCTTCCGTTCCTTCGAATGTGACGCCGGCCTTGAGCTTGCCCTGGTCGGCGAAAATCACTTTCACGCCATTGGCATACAAATACTCAATGCGGAAGGGGCCATGAACGTCCCACAGGCCATCCGTCGGGAATTCGGCCTCGCCCGAAATTTCAACGGGACCGGTGTATTCCGTGCCCATGCCCCAGTGCGCGATATCAACGTGATGCGCGCCCCAGCCCGTCAACATTCCGGCGCCATAGTCCGCGATGCGCAGCCACCCGGGGCGGCCATAGTCCTTCTGCGGATGCACGCGCTTTTCGGTGTAGGGCTTATAAGGCGCGGGTCCCAACCACATGTCGTAGTTGAGATTCGACGGCACGGGCATTTCCGGTTCGTTCGTCGTGCCGGGGTCCGTCCCGACGGCGATCTTGACGGTGTGAAGCTTGCCGATGCGGCCATTGCGCACCAGTTCGCAGGCGTAGCGGAAGCCCTTCTCCGAGCGCTGCTGGCTGCCGGTGATATAGACGACGCCGTAGCGGCGCACGGTGTCGCTGATAATGCGCCCTTCCGAGATCGTCAGCGAAAGCGGCTTCTGGAGGAAGATGTCTTTGCCGGCCTTGGCCGCCGTGATCGTGGGGATCATGTGCCAGTGATCGGGCGTGCAGATCGTGACGGCGTCAATGTCCTTGCGCGCGATCAATTCGCGGAAGTCGCCGTGCATGTCGCAGCCCTTGTACTGGCCACTGGTCACGCGGGCGGAGTATATTTTCTCGACCAGCTTCTTGCCGTCCTCCAAACGCTTGGTGTCGAGGTCGCAAACAGCGAGGACCTGGCAGTCGTCGCGCCCGAGGATTTCGCTCATGTCGCCGCGCCCCATGCGCCCGACGCCGATGCAGCCGAACGTGATGCGCTTGCTCGGGGCGTTGGCGCCGAAAACCGAGGATGGAACGATCGTGGGGAATGCGGCGGCGGCGCCAAGGGCCGCGGCAGCCTTCAGGAATGAGCGGCGGCGCAAGGCCGGGCGCGCTTCGTCTTTGGGAGTGGCTTCTTTCGAGGGGTGAGAGGGATTCATGGGAGTTATGGGATTCATGGGATTATTACCTTCCTTTCAAGGGAATTGATTAACCGGATTTTTGCGCCAAAACAAGCGCCTTCTTCGTCTAAAATGGGTTATTTTTGGTATCTGCAAACAAACGGCAATTTCTCAGGCGGAATTTGAAAATGCGCTATATCTTTTCCCATGTCGCTTTCGGCGGATTGCCGAAGTCCTGCCACAAGCGCTCGGCGTCCTGCGCCGGGCAATCGCCGTTATAAACATACATGCGGTATTGCAGCACGTAGTCCTTGCCGGGTTCGAGCGTCCAGTCTTCCTGCTTGCTCGGACAAAAATTGAAAAACATGCCCGGCTGCTTGGGGTCCCAGGTACGGATCGGTTCGGGGTGATTGTGATTGGCCGGGTGGCTCATGAAGAGAATGCCGGCCTTGCCTTTCGTGGTCGGGCCATACATCGTGCACCACCGCGCGCGCGTATTGTCGGCGTCCTTGCGGGTTTTGCCTTCCGACGTCAGATGCTCGCCCGCCTTGGCCCATTCGGGCGTGGAACGATAGCCGAAACCGCCGTAGCGGTAGGTATTGAGTTTGAGCGGACTCTGCGAGGCGCAGCGCTGCGTGGTTTTGAAGTCCAGCAGGTACCAGTCGGGCTTTGCGCCGTCGGCATTCCAGACGCGCACGTCCCATTCCTCATTCAGCGCCACTTTCGCGCCGCCCGCCGCCTTGAGGGCCACGTGTTCCTGTGTGGCGCGAAAGCCGCCGAAGACCGGACCTTGCGTCTCCGAGAGGAACTTCACGAAACGAACCGTGCCTTCGCCGGCGGCTAGATTCCAGAAGTCCACGTGCTTCCCTTCGAACTCCGTGCTGGTCCATGGATTCCAGAGTCCCATGTGATGCAGGTGATCGGGAGGCCGCAATCCGGTCAGCACGGCGCCCGCCGGCGACCAGAGAGGATGAATGAAACCGCCTTTGCGCTCGAACAAAGGATTCTTGCCCTCGGGCGCTGGCTCTACGCCGAAAGTATATCGTAGCGCGGGCGTCTGGCCGATTTGAATGTCGAGGGCCTTGTCGTCCTTCTTCAGCGTGACGCCGGCGCCCGGTTTGTCCGCCGCGCCATTTGCCGCGCCTGCGCCGCTTTTCAGTTCATAAACGCGCTTGGCGCCGGCGGGAGTGGTTCCGGAAAGAATCCAATAGAGCCGTCCCGAGGCATCGGCGTCGCGCTGAACCGGAACGGCGACGCGCTCAGCGCCCTTGACCTCAACCATCTGAAGGGCGCCCTCGGGAACGCCCGCCTCTTTCAGCGGAATCGAAACCGGCGTATCCACGCGCTGGCTGGCGCCCGCCTCGACTGTAATCCGCAGCCCGCCCTCCGCCGCGAAACAATAAATCGAACCGGCCGCCAGCGCGAAGCATGTTGCCATTCCCATAATCAAGAAACGATTGGGCATCCTCTTAGGTCTCCTTCCAATATTTTCCTTCATCGCCACCACAGCGACATCTCGCTACGTAGGGATATTCGCTAAAACGCCGGACCTTGTCAAGCCGCCCTATGCCGGGAAATGTATCGGGAAACGCTTCCATTTTCGCCAATTTCTTCGAGGCGGCCATAGGCCATTATCCTATGCCGAACGACAACATGTTGTCACTCGTTGCCATCCGTGCTATCTGTGAAATCCGTGGTTGAAAATTAACCACGGATTTCGCGGATAACGCGGATGGCGCCCGGCGAAGCAGCATATCTTTGCAGACGGAGTTTCCGAAAAATCCTGGATTATTCCCTCCTTCGATACTCATACTGGGTCCGACCAATTTGCAGTCGCATTGCAAATTAGTCGGATAGAAGGATTGCGTCCGGTATGTCGCCACAGATTCTTCCTATAACCCGAACAGCCTTATCAATACTTGCAGCGGCCATGCAGCAAGAATTACTCAGGCGAACAACATTTCATCGCCATAGGCGGCATCAAGGTCTTGCTTCAATGGACACGCCGGCAGCGCGCCCTTCGATTTATCCAGCCATGCCGTCCACGCCGCCGCGTCTTTGCCAAAATCCTTGCCGGAGATCAGCGCCAGATTTGAATGCGCCAGCTCAGCCAGTTGGGCGCGATTGTCGTCCAGGTAAGCGATCAGCATCGCGTATCCCTTTGCGCTCCCGCAGCGCGCCATCGCTTTGCCAATCGCCAATTCGCACATCGCCCGCCGCTCGATCACATAGTCCGCTTGAAAGCCTTTCTTCGCCATCAGATCGCGCAGCGCGGGATGGGAATGCAACTTTTCCAGGATTGGGATGGCGCCCGGATCGCCCAGCCGCTCGGCGCCGAAGCAGATTGAATCCACGTAGTGGTACGGGCTTTCTTCGGCCTTCTTGAAATCCCCTTCCTTGGGATCGAGGAGGTCGGCGACGCGGCGCCAAGCGCTCAGGCTGCGGCGGTCGCGCGCAAGCCCGAGGCTGTAAAGCCAATAGCAGACTTCGGGCATGGCGCCTTGGTCGGGAGGAAGTCCGGCGTAACGGGCGCCCGGCTTTCGCGCCGGAACCTTGCCGCCCGCCAACTGCGATTCGATCTTCTCGATCAACACGGGAACGCCCGCCTGCGAGCCGAGCATGGCGAGCGCCTGCGCGATGACGATCCGTCCGTCGCTTGGCGCGGTCTTCAGCGCTTCTTCCAGGATTGGAACGGCCTGCGCGCCGGCTGTGCAAACCTCGACAAACGGAATGAGATCGCGGAAGACGTCGCCCATTTTCATGTCTTGGTAACTGGTCAGCGGTTTGGCTGCGATCATGGCTGCCACGAGTTCTTTCAACTGCGCGTCGCTATAACGGCGCGGCTTCAGTTCGCGCGTCAATACCGTTTCCGGCAGAAGCCCTTCCTTGACGAGCCGCCGCTGCAACTGCGCGATCTCGATCTGGCGCGGCGATTTGCCTTCTTTCACCGCCTGCGCCGCGGCCAACGCCACCACGCCGCCCAGGTTTTCAAGGTCCGACTGCATGCGGATCGCCGGCAGCGCGTCGTGGGTGGCGGAAAACGCTTTTCCCGCGACGAGGATGTTTTCCAGTTCCTTGGGCAGCAGCGCGCGATAGGGAATCTCCACTTCGTTATTCGGCGGAATCAGCCCGGATTCGACCCATTGCGAGCTGGACTTGCCCTTGATGTCGTGATTGCTGTAGTGGATGTTGACGACGTCCGGCCACCGCCGTTGCCGCAATTGGTCCGTCAGGGTGAGGATGATGTCCGCGTGGATGTGCCGCGATTCGCGCGGCGCCACGTATATGCCGTGGTCGTGGCAGGTTTTCCCGCGCCGTCTCCCGGCCAGAATCGCGCGCGTATAATCGCGAACGTCGCTGACGACCACCGAGCTGGTGAAGTTGTTGCTGTTGCGGCCGGGCGAGGTAAACTGCGCCAGCGAATACCACATCGTAAAATGGTCCATGCGCGAGCCATAGACGCAATCGGCGCCCGCAAACGCCGCCACGTCGCCATCGCCCGTGGCGTCAAGCACCACTTTGGCCAGGATGACGCAGGGGCCGAAACGGGTAGCGGCCATGACGCCGCGCACGTTGCCGCCTTCGACGATCGCGCCGGTCACAATCGTGTTGAACCACACCTCCGCGCCGGCGTCCTGGGTCTCAAGCAAGAGCGCGTGCATCTTGGCTTCAATGTTCCACCTGCCGCCTTTATCGGTGTGATGAATGCTGTCCTGGACTTCCTTGACCCGCTTGGCGACGCGCGTGGAGAACCCCACGCGCCGTCCGAACCAGTATTTGTCAACGCCGCCCAGAGTTCCCGTGCCGCCCAGCGCGGGGTTCATCTCCAGCAGCAGCGTCTTCATGCCTTCCCGCGCGCTGACGGCCGCCGCCGTGGCGCCGCTCGTTCCGCCGCCGACGACCAACACGTCCACCTCGCGAAGCACGGGAATATCATCAGCCGGAACGGTATAGCGCTCATTGCGCCGCCCAATCTGCGGCACGTTGGGTTCCTTAAGCCGAAGCCCGTCCGACGTGTCAGACTGGTCCGACCGGTCCGACGCGCCCGACCGAGCGGATGACTTGGGCGGAGCTTCAGCGATCACGGCGTTCCAGTTACTGAGCGCAACGGATGCAAAAAACTTGCCCAATTCTTCTTTCCAAAGCGGACCATCAATGGGATTAGGATCTCCCCATCGCAAGTTGAATGGCAATTGCGCAGACTCCGGAAGACACCACAGCCCCTTCACCGGTCCGGCGAGATTCGCCATGTTTATCTCTACATAGGCAAGATGTCTGTTCAACGACGGCAAGCCTTTTGCCCAATCCGGCGTCTCGCATTTTAGACGGCTTGCGAATGGGGCTTTTATCTCAGGGGAAATGGCGGCAACCGTGGCGCCTTTGAATTCCGGAACTTTCGAGGTGATAGCCTCAGCCCAAGCCATGATGTGTTTGCGGACTTCAATTTCGCGCCGCGCGCATTCCGTGACGGTATATTCAGCCACGCCATCACGCATGCGGAATTCTATGAAGACATGCTCCGGTCCTCGGGCGCCTTGATGAAAAATAGCCCTGAATTTGTCAATGCCTGGGATTGAAGGAATTTCCAACTGGTTTCCCTTCCACCCAAGGACGTGATCAAATTCGATCACGAAGCTGCATAGTCTGCCATTGTCGGAAAGGGGATCGAACTGCATTCCCGCCAGCCGCATCACTTCCGCCGTCTCCGTGGTGTCCACAATCATCCGGCAACGGATAACCTGGCGGCCGGATTTGGCGCCGATGATTAATCCCTCCAGGCTATTGCCCTTCATGCAAAGCCCGATGGGGTAGCTGCCATAAATGATCTCGACGCCGGCCTTGAGAAGAAGATCTTCGGAACGGACTTTCACTTCCTCGAGTGTGATAGGGGGCCTATCCACAAAAGCCCAAGGCTGCAGCGTGGAGGTCATTTCACGTCCCAGATACGTGCGCGGCTCGATCAGGATCACGGAATGGCCCGCTTTTGCAAATTCCAAAGCTGCATAAATGCCGGCGAACGATCCGCCGACAATAACGACCTCCGCGCTGCCCAGGATGGGCAGCGATAATCGCGGGAGAGAAATGCTTTTTGTCTTAGACGCGTCTGTCACGTCCGGCGGGGCTGGAGCGGATTCAGCATTCAGCTTTGGGAGCGCGCCGCTTCCCAACGCTCCAGCCACCGCCATCGCGCCGGTGGACGTGATAAACGATCTTCGAGAGATTCCCATTGCGCCGCTTCTTTACCGGATCACACTTGCCAGCCCTTGCGGTATTGGCGCGCAATGTACTGGTTGATTTCCGGCATGTTTGTGCACTTGGTGTTCTCGCCGTCCCACTCGATTTTTTTGTGCAGGCCGGCTTTCATGGCCAGGCAGCCCAGCAGGAGCATCTCGGTCAGTTTGGACGCGACTTCGAAGTTTGAGCAGGCCGGCTCTCCGCCGCGGACCGCATTGAAGAAATTGCCATGGTGTCCGTTTTTGATCCGCGCAATCTGTTCGGCCGGCTTGGGAAAAGCTTTTTGCGCCTCATCGGGAAGCATTTGAGTGCTTTCTCCATAGGTGCCGGAGTACATGATG
>JAPLSP010000380.1 GCA_026398575.1 Candidatus Sumerlaeota bacterium
GTAGGCCGCTCGATCCGAGAGCGGCTTTGGGGAGCTGAAGGCACTCATGTCTGGCCGCTCTCGGATCGAGCGGCCTACTGTGCACGGTTGAAAGATTACTATTTGCCCACGCAAAACAAATGCTTCTGTCCGCGGATGTAGATTTTATTTTCGAGGAAGGCCGGCGTGGAATACAGCGGCTCGCTGATGTCGCCAGAGTCGCGCGGCTTGTATTTGTCGGTCCATTCCAAGATACGCGTCATACCGTCTTCGCAGGCGATATAGACAAGGTTCCCCACAAGGATCGGCGAAGCCGACTGACCAGAGGGCAGATATTCATCCCATTTCTTGGCGCCCGTCAGGGTGTCATTCACGGTGATGTGTCCGCCCGCCGCCGCCTGCATGACGTATTTGCCGTCGGCGACCGGGCTCGAACAATCGGGCATTCCCTCCTCAAATTTCCAGGCCACGTGCGTCTTGGTCACATCGCCGGAGCCGCCCGGCCGGATGGCCGTCAGTTCCGCGCCATCCTGCGTGACGAAGATCAATCCTCCTCCGAAGGCCGGCGAAGGACACACGTCGCCCGATAGCACCTTGGCCCGCCACAGCTCGGCGCCCGTGGCCGGATTATAAGCGATTGCAAAGGGGCGGGAACATGTGACCAGTTCCACGCGCGCGGGCGTCCGGATCAGCGCCGGCGAGGACCATGAGTTTGCCACCGGCCGCGGCGTCACCCAGCGGTCTTTGCCCGTTCCGGCGTCAATCCCCAGCAGGCGCGATTTTTTTTCCTCTTCATCGGGGCTTTGGTCCAACTGAACGATCACGATGCCATCCACGATCAGCAGCGAAGTAGCGAATCCATAGGTGCTGTCAATCTGTCCCAAGTCGCGGCTCCAGAGGATGTTTCCCTTGAAATCCAGAGCCACCAGCGCGCCGCTGGCAAACACCGCCGCAACGCGCTTTCCGTCCGTGGCCGGAGTGGGCGCGGCAAAGCCGGTGTCTTTCGGGACTTTGAAATCCTTGTCGCGCGGCGGAGCGGGGATTGGCTTTTGCCAGCGGATTGCGCCTGTCGCGCGGTCCAGACACGCCACGCCGTGCTGCTTCTCTTCGCCGCCGCTCACAAAGATATTATTGCCCCAAATGATGCACGAGCTTTTACCGACGAAGGGGAGAGGCGTTTTCCAAAGGATATTGCGATTCTGCGCCGCGCTCCACGTCGTCGGGTAATCGCCCGCGGCGGCCACGCCCAGATCGTCCGGCCCGCGAAAATTCGGCCAAACCGCGACCGTGCTCGTTGTCGGGGCGCCGCCGCCGGGCGAAGGTTCCGGAAATTCCGCGCCTGGGTCAGAGGTCAATTGAGGCGGCGGCAGAGAGACGCGTCCCAATGCCGCATAAAATCCCACTGCGCCCAGGACGATTCCCGCCATGGCGCCCACCGCCCAGAACGAGGCCAGGCGCGGAGGAGCGGGATGCGGCGCGAGAACATCGAGTGGTTTTTGAGGCGCCAGCGCGCGGCGCCAGCGGGCCAGCCCCAGCCACCCCAGCGTGGCGCAGAGCAGCATGTAACCGGCGACTTCGAACCGCAGCCGGTTGCGCAGGTATTCATGGCGAATGCGCGCGTCAATCTGTCGTCCGCGCTGTTTGAGCGCTTCATCCTGCGGCGAGGCGGAGAGATCTTTGCGGATATTGTCCATTTCCACGGACGCCAACAAACCCGCGCGATTTTCCTGAAAATAGATCGCGATCAATCCCGCCGCGAGCAGGAGCATGAATGCCGCCACCACAAGCAACATCCACGTCACGATTTTTCGGGTGTCGTTCATAATTAAACAATATCCGCAAATTGCTGCTCGACGCGGCGGAAGTAATATAATCCCGCTATGATCAGCGCGACTGTGACGGCCAGGCCGATCCCGATCAATTCCCACGGCGCCGGCGGCGCGGGTTTCATCGCGTGATGCGCCAGGAGCCACCGGATGCCTTCGACAACGCCTGCCATCGGATTGAGGCCATACAGATACTTCCAAGCGCCCCAATTTTTGTCTGCGCAAATCCTTTCAATCTCGCTGAAGGGAATGATGATCGTGCAATACATCCATATCTGCGTCAGGAAGGGAACCAATTCCCGCACGTCGCGAAAGCGGACATTCAGGGCGGCAAAAAACGTTCCGACACCCAAGGCGACGCCCATCATCATCACAACGAGCAGAGGCGCGAACACGGAAGTCCATGCCGGCGCGGTATGGAAGTAAAGCATGAACACGATCACGAGGATGAATGCGATGGCGAAATCCACCAGGCTCGTCGCGATTGTCGAAGCCGGAATGAGCAGCCGGGGCATGTAGATCTTGGTCAGCAGCGCCTGGTTCCCGACCAAGCTGCCGCTGGCCGCGGTCAGCGCGTTTGAAAAATAACGCCACGCCACGATGCCGATCATGTAAAACACCAATGGCGGCAATCCATCGGAGGATAGCTTGGCCAGACTCCCGAAAATAAATGCGAAGATGAGCGTATTGACCACCGGCCCGATGATGGCCCAGGCAAACCCGAGCGCCGTCTGCTTGTAGCGCACCTTGAGATCGCGCCAAACCATGAAGCCAAAGAGCTCGCGATAGCGCCAGAGCTCGGCCCAATCCAGCGCAGCCCATCCCTTCGCCGCCCGGACGCGGGTGATGGGGATTGCCTCTGTATTATAACTGTTTGTCGTTGTCTCTGGCAAATCACTTATCATATGAATAAAGATAAATTGACATTAATTAATTTCAAGAAGAAGATCAGCAGCCTTATTAGCTTTACCAAAACCTTCGCAAATCAATCCTAAAATTATATATGCAGATACGAGGAATTGCATACTAATAGAATAATTACCCAACAGAGCAATTTCTGCTCTATCAGATACTATTTTTTCTACTAGATTCCATTGTATTGCAGCCCAGGGCACAAATAATGCCATATAGCCAAAAGCTAATGATACAGATATTGTTCTCCAAAATGTGATCAGTTCTTTAATTCTTTCTTTCTTGAATTCAGCATCAATATTAGACTTGAAAAGCCAACTGGTCTCGAATGGAGAAAAATATGTCCAGCACGTGACGAAACTTATTAATGCATATGCTAGGACCCATACGCAAATACCCATATGAGGAAACTCAGGCAGGAAATTTCGTAAAGAAAGTGCCCCAAACAGAAAAAGAATAAGCGATGGAAATATGGCTTTAGCCCTCCAAGAAGAGATCCATTTTAGCCCAAAATATGTAGCAAGAAAAACAATGGGAAATGCAACGGCTATCCAATACCCTAGATGGTAAGATCGAGGCGGCCATAGCACTGTAGTTATTCGTGCGTCAATAAAAGTAGTGCCGACGGTTGTGGCAGTAAATCCAAATGAATTGAAGAATGCAATCTTTTTAATAAATCGTTCAGTACCTGCTGAATCATTGTCCTTATATATAGAGATATCAACTACTGACTCATCTGGCAGCTTCAATTGAGTTTGTGGCCAAAATTTACCTTCTTTATAGGTCGCCTTAATAGTCATTGTCCTTCCCCTTTCTTTAGCTATGAGCTTTTATCTAATAAAGGGATAATTCATATACGCATGGCTTTCTTACAGAGTCTTGAATATAATGAAGAAGATTCCTATCTATGTCATTCATGCAATTGGTCCCGGGTAAAATGTGGCGCATTTAGCGGGATTGGATTAGCACGCATTCGTTCCACAATTGAATGCAGCATGCGGCGTCTTTCCTCGATGGATGCGATGGAAGGAGGGATTAGCCGCGGCTCATCAACGGTAATTTCCACCTCTTCCCCGTCGGGTATATCCAATGAATGGGAAGGAAATAGTTTTCCCTCATGGTAAACGGCTTTTAGAGTGGCGTTCATTTTTCTCAAAGCCTCTTTCTGCGCGAATCATCCGCAAATCTGATAGCTCGATTCAACCTCTGCATGCGAAGGAAGTCAACAATGAAAGCCCAATATGGAGTTCTTATGCTTCCCCCAACACCCACTTCCTGATTGTCTCTTCCGTCTTGTGCCACTTTTTTGCGTTCAGGCGCAGATCGAGGTAGGCCTCGTAGAGTGCGAAATAAATCTGCGTGAATTCTTCCAGCTTTTGCCCGCGCAAAATCAATGCCTCATTGGCCGGCATGCCTTTCGGGACGGGCAGCGTGAGGCTCGCGATCCCGAGCGAATCCGCGCTCAGCGCGCACGGCCAGCCGAGTTCGCCCTGCTTGATGACGACGCGGCATTTATAAAGCTTCTTGCCTTCGCGCAGCGCCGCATGGGCTTCGGCCGAGGCGCCGGCGCGCTCGCCCTTGATCGTGATCTGACTGGCGTCCTGATCCTCCGATCCGCGCATTGCAATCGGCTCGCCCACCTCGATCTTGACGTCGCCGATTTTCGGCAGTGTCAGACGCGGGCTTGTTTCGCTGCGGAACCACAGCCACGTCAGGAATTCTTCGCCCAAGAACGCCGTGCGTTCGATTTCTTCGAGCAGTCCCATGGATCACTCCTTCTCCGCGCCGGGCAGCGGGAAGGGCTGCGCCTCGGGCAAATGTATCTTGCGCGCGTGGCCGAAATTCCCCGGCGCCATCGCATCCAGCGCATCGCTCAGCTTATGCTCTTCGGCCCACGTCTGCGCGTACGTCAGCGGCAGCATCGGCGAAATTTCGAGTTCGAACGTGCTGGCGAACAGGTCCAGGAATTCGTTGCTCGCCGACACGCTCGTAGCCGTTGAGTAGAGCCATCCCGCGTCGTAGTTCCAGAGCATCTCGTAGATGGAGGTCGAGGGCGATGTTTCGGCCAGGAGCTTGGCGCGCGCCTCGCTCTGGATCGCGCGGCGCTCGTCGGCGCTGAGGCGTTTGCGCTGTCCGTCCTTCAGCCGCTCGGCGATCGTCGCCTGAATGCGCGCGTTCAAGACCGTGCGGTTGGGCGACTTCCTGTCAATCCGGACTCCGAGGAAAAGGAACTCGCCGTGCAGGAGGCGGTCCAGTTTGATATCTTGAGCGAGCACGTCAAGCGGATTGACCCATCCGTTGGCGCGATCCTCGCCGCGCGCCGCATTGATGGGCTTGAAAGCGAATCGCGCGAGGGCTTTCTGGGCTTTTTCATGGAAATCGCGCGGCGGCGGCTCCAACACGCGATAAACCAGGCACGAAACCGTGCCGGAAACAAAAGGCATGGGACTCAAAACCTCCCAACGAAATAGATACGATGCGCAAGGGGCAGAAGTCTGACGGCCCCGGCCTGAAAGTCAAGCGCAGAGTCAGCCGTTTCTTATGCCTTGCTTTTGCCAGGGGGGATTGCGCATGATAACTTGCAGAAGATTCCATACGGCGGCCGCCGGTTCGCGGAGGCGCGGATGCGAATTCATCACATCAATTTTCGAAGGAAGGATACTGTTATGAGAAAATGTATGCTTGCAGGAATGGGCGCGCTCGCGCTGGCGGTGGCGATTTTAGCCCCGTCCGGGTTTTTGTCATCGGCCGAAGCCGCCAAGAAGATTCAGACGCTGCTGATCACGGGCGACGATGTCTCGTCTCACAACTGGAAAGAACAGTCCGCGGCGATCAAAGATGTTCTGACCGAAGCCGGAAAATTCGAGGTGACGGTGGTCGAAGGCTTCTCGATCCTTGATAAGAAAGACGATCTCAAGAAATACGACCTGATCGCCTTCACCATGTTCAACAACAAGAAGGCCCCGATTTCCGATCAAGCCAAAGAAAACCTGCTCTCGTTTGTGAAAGATGGCAAGGGCATCACGATTCACCATCTGGCCAGCGCCTCGTTCCAGGATTGGAAGGAATGGAACGACATGTGCGGGCGCTATTGGGTCCGGGGCAGCAAGAACAAGGATGAGAATTCCGGCCATGGCCCGCGCAGCGAATTTGAATCCAAGATCGTGGACAAAGACAGCCCCATCACCAAGGGCATGAAAGATTTCAAGACCGACGACGAGCTGTATGCCAAGCTCAAAGGCGACGCGAAAATCAACGTCCTCGTCTCAGCAGATTCGACTTGGAGCAAGAAGACCGAGCCGCTGGCTTTCACGCTCGATTATGGCAAAGGCCGCGTCTTCCATTGCGCCTATGGCCACGACGGCAAAGCCATCAAGATCGCTCCCGTGGCGGCGCTCATTGCGCGCGGCAGCGAATGGGCGGCGACCGGCAAAGTGGCGGAATAGCGCGCTTGGGGGACATAGCGTATTTCCAGAGATGAGATTAATGCGGATAGGAACAGCGCCAGCTTTTGGAGTAAGGTGGCTTGCCGCCTTCTTTTTAGCGCCAGGGCCATTGAAACGCCAAAAAGAAGGCGGCAAGCCACCTTACTCCAAAAGCTGGCGCTGTTTCTTAGCGCATAACATCCGCCTTTCGAAATAGAATCTGCAGAAACATTGCAAGATTAATCCGGCGGTTCCAATTCAGATAAAAAGGAGTTTACCATGTCTCAAGAAATTTCACGGCGCAAATTGCTGGGGCTGGGCGCGGCGGCGGCTGGCGGGCTGATGCTCGGCTCGAAACTGAGCGTGGCTCAGGCTGCGGGCGGCGGCAAAAACTGCGTGGTTGTCTGGTCCGAAGGCACGGCGCCGAAGAACGTCTATCCCAATGACATCAATGGCGCGGTCGCTGAAGGTCTGGCCAAGCTCGACGGTTGGGAAGTGGTCAAGGCCGGCATTAGCGATCCCGAACAGGGCATAACGGATGATCTGCTCAAGCGCTGCGACGTCCTGATCTGGTGGGGCCACAAAAAGCATGGGGACGTGAAGGATGCGCTCGTGCAGAAGATCGTCAAGCGCGTGAAAGAGGAAGGGATGGGTTTCATCTCGCTGCATTCGTCGCACTTCGCCAAGCCCAACAAGGCTCTCATGGGCACGCCCTGCAGTTGGAAGGCATATAAAGGCGACTCGATTGATCTCAAGATCATTGTCAAAGACGCCTCGCATCCCATTGCCCAAGGCGTCAAGGATTTTACGATCAAGCACAGCGAGCGCTATAGCGATCCTTATGCCGTGCCCGAGCCCAAGGCGGTTGTCTTCGAAGGAACCGCCACGCTGAAGGACGGCGGGACGGATACCTCGAAGATCGGGTTTTGCTGGGAAGTTGGCAAGGGCAAGATGTTCTACTTGCAGGCCGGCCACGAGACGAATCCCGTCTTCATGGACGAGAGCATCTGCAAGATCATGGCCAACGCCGTAAAATGGGCCACCCCAACCAAAGGTTAGTAGTTCCAACTTTAGTTGGCGCTCGTAGTTCCATCTTCAGATGGTGTTCGGAGTTCCATCTTTAGATGGTGTCTGCCGCCAAACTTCAGTTTGGCGGCAGTAGCGTAGTTCATCACACGCCCATCGCCCCAAGCAAATCAGGGGACTTTGACCCGAATAGCCCACGCGCGCTATTCCTTCAAAGTCCCCTGAGTTTTTACGTCAGGCGCCGCCATTTCAGTCAGCCATCTCAGCCAGCCATTTCAGCTAACCATCTCACCCAACGCCAAACTCCTTTTCATAAGCCGCTCGCACCGCCGGTTCCTTGCGCAAGGCAACCGCTCTGCCCACTTCATTGATGCGTTCTTCATCCGTTGCGCATATCTTAGCCGCCTGGATGGCCGCAACCGCCAGCTCCTGATGTCCATCTTGGATCACGGCGATCAGGAATTCGAAAGCCGCATCAATTCGCAACAGCGCAATCGGCAGCAAAAGCGTTTTCCGGACGGAAGCCATCGGGTTGTTTTCCCAATGCGCGCGCAGGATTTCAAAAGCCTTTTCCGTGCGCGATTCTCCAAGCGCAAGCGCCGCCTCTTCGGAAATCCAGGGATTGGGCGATTCCAGATATTGCGCTACGAAAGAAATCGAGCGTTCCGGATTGACTGCCATCAACGCGCTGAAGCACTCGCCCAGAATATCCGCCTCCTGATCGCCGCCGAGGACCTTCATCCGAAGCATCAATTCGACGGCCTCGCCTCCGACGGCGCCGATGGCCTTGATCGCAGCGCGCCTTGCGACTGTCTGGCGATCCATCAAGAGCTCGGCCAATTCAAACAGCGCATTGGGATAGCCGATCCGCACAAGCCCGAAGGCGCAGTGCCCGCGCAGACCGTCCGCGGTGTCAACCGGAGGGCCGAAGGACGGCTCCATCTGGACGTGGCGAATTCCGCGAAGAAAAATATCCTCGCGATCATAGCTCAATTCGTTGAGCGCCTCGGCGATGGCGGTTTTGGCCATGCAGCCTTTGTCGGTTTTGACCGGGTTCTCCATGAACCGGTCGAAAGCATTGACAAGATCGGGGATCAGCGCGGCGCAGCTGCATTTCGCAGTTACCTGGGCGGCTTTGGCCGCGAGAATATTGCCGGCGCCCGCGAGCGCATGGCGCAGCTCTTTGGCGGCGGCGTTCGCGTCGGATGTCCCATCGCCCAATCGTTCGAGCGCGTCCAGCTTATCCTCCAGGCTTTGCTTTGGCTTCATTTGCCGGTGATCTCCTTCAACTTGCTGAAGAAATCTTTTTTGCGAGGCGTGTTGATCCCCCAATTCACGGGCGGGCATTGATAGCCGTCAATGTAGTCGCTCTTGCCCGGATCGAAGTAACCCCACGAGCAATACTCGCCCACCGCCGCCGTCATGTTGCATTCCGGCTTGTCGAAATCGAAGTGATCGTCTTCATTGATGAGAATTGGCATGGGGCGATAACCGGAAATCTGCCGCGCTTTGCGAACCATGTCGCCAATCCTGGCCGGGTCCTTGACGCCGTTGCCATGCATCAAAAGGAAATCG
Source organism: Candidatus Sumerlaeota bacterium (assembly GCA_026398575.1). The sequence continues at coordinate 8,744 of JAPLSP010000380.1, forward strand.
GCGGCGCGCACGACGTTCTCTCGCGGGATCGTTCCGCCGCCGTAGCTCGTGCTGACGAGCAACCGCCGGCCATCGCGCTCGCGCTTCTTGATCCGCTCGATCAACTCGTGTACGCGATCCGGCTTCAGAATGGCGTGGTCATACTTGACGTTGCACTCGTTGTTCACCTCGATCAATACATTGCGATAGCCGCGGACGAAGACCCAATCCATCGCTTCATCCACAGCCTTCAGAACGGCAGCCTCGTCCTTGAGGCGTTGATCCTGTCCGAAATAAAAGATCCCAAGAATCGCCGCCATGCCAAGCTCGTCGCTTTTGTCGAGAATGCGTTCGAGCCGCGCCATGTACTCTGGCCGCAAGTCGCCTGTTTCCGTGATCGCGGAATTGTGCCAGGGCTGCGTTTGAGAGTAGCCCTGCGGACTGCCGCCCTGCAAATTGATGGTGAAAGCGAGCAGGCCGTTCTGGCGCCATTCGGGCATCGCGGCGATGAATTCGCGTGTGTTGCGTTCCGGGTCCCACTGGCCGGTATCCGGGTAGTTCCACTTAGCGCGGGTTTCAGGGTTGAGATCGTCGAAGATGCCCTGGACTGCGCGAGAGTTCATGAGCAAGCCCTCGATTTTTTTGCCCTGCCATTTCCGTCCGGGGTAGGTGGGTTTGCCGTTGATCAGGAACATGTCGCCTTGGATCGAAACTTCGGTCTTCCTGGGCAAAGCGGATTTTGCAGTGGGGTTGGTTTCGGCTGTTGCGCTTTGGGAGAATGCGGGAGGGGTCAAGAGGAGGAGCGGCAGTAGATTTGCGCAGTGAGGGAAAGGGGGCGGGGGTTTTCATGGGAGCTGTCTCCGGTAGCTAGAACTCGAAATACACGCCAATCTGAAGGTTAGCTCAAACACCACCTAAAGGTGGAACTACAAACACCACCTAAAGGTGGAACTACAAACACCACCTAAAGGTGGAACTACAAACACCACCTAAAGGTGGAACTACGAACGCCACCTAAAGATGGAACTACGAACACCACCTGAAGGTGGAACTACGAACACTTGCAGCCTTCGCAGCCGTCCCAGCAATAGGTGCACAGTTTTTTCTTGGGCAGGCCGATGGCCTCCACCAAGTCGCCCAGTTCCTGGTATTGCAGCGTAGTCAAGCCCAGACGCTGGCGGATGCGCTCGACCATGGCGCGATATTTATCAGAGCCGGCGACGGAGTATTCCTTGATGTTCCTGGCGCCGTCGCCTTCGAGTTCTTTGATGGCGCGGCGGCCGGCCAGGTCCAGTTCGGACCGCGAGCGCGAAAAATTCAGGTACTTGCAGCCAAAGATCAGCGGTGGACAGGCGGGGCGCATGTGGACTTCTTTCGCGCCGGCATCATAGAGCAGGCAGATGGTGTCTTTCAGCTGGGTTCCGCGGACGATGGAGTCCTCGCAGAACAAGAGCCGCGAGCCTTGAATCAATTCCTTGATGGGCAGCAGTTTCATCCGCGCGACCAGGTCGCGCGTCGCCTGAATCTGCGGCATGAAGCTGCGCGGCCATGTGGGAGTATATTTCACGAAGGGGCGGCCAAAAGGGATGCGCTTTTCATTGGCGTAACCGATGGAATGGCCGGTTCCCGAATCGGGAATGCCGGCAACCATGTCAATCTCGACCGCGTCTTTGCGGGCCAGGGCCGCGCCGCAGCGATAGCGCGTCGCCTCGACGTTGATCCCTTCGTAAGAGGATGACGGGTATCCATAATAGACCCACAAGAACGAGCATATCTGCATTTCATTGCCGGGCGCTTTTTTCTGTTCAACGCCCTCGGGCGTGATCAGGACGACTTCGCCCGGCCCCAGGTATCGTTCGATTTCGAAGCCGATATTGGGCAGCGCGCACGTTTCGAGGCAGGCGGCGTAGGCGCCGGGCTTTGAGCCGATAATGATGGGCGTCCGGCCCAGACGGTCGCGCCCGGCATAGATGCCTTCATCCGTCAGGATCAGGATCGAACACGATCCCTCGATGGCTTCCTGCGCGGCACGGATGCCGTCTTCGAAAGTATCGGCTTGATTGATCAGCGTGGCGGCCAGTTCCGTCGGATTGATGCCGCCGCCGCTCATCTCCGAGAAGTGGGCGCGGTTGCTGCGGACGGCGCGCCGTACCAGCGCTTCCTCGTTCTTGATCACACCGACAGTGACAATGGCGTAAACGCCGAGGTGCGAGCTGATGATCAGCGGCTGCGACTCGTTGTCGCTGATGACGCCGATGCCGCTCGTGCCGCGCATGGTCTCGATGTCATCCTCGAATTTCGAGCGGAATTGCGCGTTCGAAATGTCATGAATATGGCGCGAGAATTGCCCGCTGTCGCGCACGGCCAATCCGCCGCGGCAGGTGCCCAGGTGCGAGTGATAATCGGTTCCGTAAAACAAATCGGTGACGCAATCGTCTTTGGAAACAACGCCAAACAGTCCTCCCATGATCTCGTATCCTTTGCGGGTGGGGTGGCCGGGAAGAGAAACATCCACACGCGGGGAAAGCGGGTGGGTGCGCTTCCCGGATGCCCTTGAGATAATCCATATCCGCGCCGCCAGTCAAGCGGCGAGCATCGGCGGGAAGGGCGGAATGATCTTTGCGATAAGATCGCGCTTGAACCGGGCGGTCAGTCCGTCATGATAATCCAGGAAAGCATTTATGCCGGGAGGCTGATTTATGCCAAAGATCACGTTCATGGGCGCGGGGAGCACGGTCTTCGTGAAGAATATCATCGGCGATTGTTTATGCGCGCCGGCGCTGCGGGAGGCGGAAGTCGCGCTTTATGACATTGACCGCGAGCGGCTCGATGACTCGTTCGTGATGCTCAAGAATCTGAACCACAACATCAATGAAGACCGGATGCGCATCACGACGCATCTTGGGCCGCGCAAGCGCCCCGAAGCCCTGTGCGGCGCCGACTACGTCGTCAATGCCATCCAGGTCGGAGGCTATGAGCCAAGCACGGTCATTGACTTTGAGATTCCCAAAAAATACGGCCTGCGCCAGACCATCGGCGACACGCTTGGCATCGGCGGCATCTTCCGCGCCCTGCGGACGATCCCTGTGCTTCAGGATTTCGCCGATGACATGGCGAAGGCCTGCCCGGACGCGTGGTTCCTGAACTACGTCAATCCGATGGCGATGCTGAGCGGCTACTTGCAGCGCTATACGGCGATCAAAACCGTCGGGCTATGCCATTCCGTTCAGGGCTGCGCCGAGTGGCTGCTTAAGAATGTCGGACTGTGGGAAAAAGTCGGGAACTTGCGCTGGAAGATCGCGGGCATCAATCATCAGGCGTGGCTGCTCGAGATCGCGGACGGCGGCAAGGACCTTTATCCCGAGATCAAGAGGCGCGCGGCGAAGATCGTCCGCGAGGCGCGTCCCAAAGGCGCCAAGAAAAGTTGGGACATGGTGCGCCTTGAAATGATGCGGCATTTTGGCTACTACATCACGGAGAGCTCCGAACACAACGCCGAGTACACGCCCTACTGGATCAAGAGCCTCTATCCGGAGATGATCGAGGAGTTCAACATCCCGCTCGATGAATATCCGCGCCGGTGCGTCGCGCAGATCGCTGGCTGGAAAAAACAGCGCGAGGAATTGGCGCGCAACGCCCAGCTTGACCATCAGCGCACGCACGAATTCGGTTCGTATATCCTCGAAGCCATTGAGACCGGCGCCCCCGCGCGCATTCACGGCAACGTCCTCAACCGCGGCTTCATCACGAACCTGTCCGCCGTCGCATGCGTCGAGGTTCCGTGCCTGGTGGATCGCAACGGCGTTCAAGGCTGCCACGTCGGCGCGCTGCCCGTGCAATGCGCCGCGCTCAATATGACGAACATCAACACGCAGTTGATGACCATCGAAGCCGCCGTCACGCGCAGGAAGGAACACGTTTATCAAGCCGCCATGCTCGATCCGCACACCGGTTCCGAGCTGACGCTCGATCAAATTTGCGCCCTCTGCGACGACCTGATCGAAGCGCACGGCAGGATGCTGCCAAAGTATAAATAAGAGAAAGCGCTTGACCAGCGTATCCGCTTCGGCGCGAGCAATATCGCTGAAACGAGAGATGGAGCGTAGGAGACAGCCATGATTACAATAGAAACTGACGCGGAAATTCTGCCAGATGGAAATGCGAAGATTGAACTGAATCTTCCTGCAAATCTCCCGCTAGGCAAATATCATGCCGTTGTATTCCTTGAGGAGGAGGCTGCTTCGCAAGATAGAATGATAGATATCTCGCCGCTTAATCTAGCGCAGTTGCCATTTTCAGGGTGGCCACAGGATTGCGCTTTCAGAAGAGCGGACATCTATGGCGATGATGGAAGATAAATAGGCATCATGGTTTGTGGATACCAATGTTCATTCGCTATCCCCTGTGACATAACACAATGTATTTTGCGCGTTATAGCCATCTGACAGATAATTTTCCGCCTGAAAAATAAGCCATGCTTGTCCAAAATAAATCCGTTTATGACCTGACCGCTTGTGATTTTAGCCTGCTTCAGCAGGCTCTTCTTTGCACCCGCCTTTAGGCGCAATGCTGTTGACTTAAGGAGCTATCGTTTTTCGGATTTTGCCTTGTTGCCATTTGTTTGCATTTCCCTTTGTCACCCGAGGCTGCGGCGGCCT